>MFTB01000116.1 GCA_001785195.1 Candidatus Muproteobacteria bacterium RIFCSPHIGHO2_12_FULL_60_33 | reverse complement strand
GAAGATGCCGTGCGAAATGTGAAGCGGCAGTGGGAGCAGCGCGGCGTCTTTCACCTCGATCCCGCGGACCCGCGTTCCAAAGACTCGGGGGGCAAGACGTGAGCACGCAAACGGATGTTCTCATCGTCGGCGGCGGCGTCTCCGGGCTTTCGATCGCCTGGTGGCTCGCCCAAGCCGGCCTCCCGGTCGAGGTATGGGAGGCCGACGCGCGCCCCGGAGGCAAGATCGAGAGCCACCGCCAAGACGGCTATCTCACCGAGCGCGCGGCATCATTGCTCATGAACTTCCGCCCCGAGGTGACCGAGATGGTGCGGGAGGCCGGCCTGGAAGAAGAGAAGATCGGGCGCTCGGCGATCGCCGAGTCGCGTCGCTATCTGTGGCACGCGGGTCGCTTGCAGACCCTGCCCATGCAGCTGGGGTCCATGATTGTTTCTCCGATCTGGAGCTGGCGCGGCAAGCTACGGTTGCTCGCCGAGCCGTTCCTTCCCGCCGGTGGACACGAGGACGAGAGCGTGAGCGAGTTTATCAGAAGGCGACTGGGACGAGAGATGCTGGACAAGGCGATGGAGCCCTTCATCGCCGGCACGCTCGCGGCCGATCCGGATCTCACCTCGGCCTCCGCCGCCTTGCCGCGTCTGACCGCGCTCGAACGCCGCTACGGCAGTCTCACCGCCGGCATCCTCGCCCATCGCCTGCTGCGCCGCCGCACCGCCTGCCGCGCCGATACGTTTTCCTTCCACGACGGCATGGAGACCCTGATCAAGACACTCGCGGCGACACCCGGCGTGTGCCTGCACACCCGGCATCGCCTCCTTGCGATCGAGCGCGGCCGCGACGGGTGGGAGGCCGTGGCCGCGACGCCCCTGGGCGAGCGCCGGATTCGTGCGAAAGAACTGGTGCTGGCGACGCCGGCCGGAGTTTCCGCCGCCCTCGTGCAACCGCTCGACGTCGAGCTCGCCCAACTGCTCAACGGCATCCGCTACGCCCCGATCAAGGTCGTGCACCTCGGCTTCGACCGCGCCGCGGTCGGACACGCCCTCGACGGCACCGGTTTCCTGGTTCCACGAAACGAGGGCCTGCCGCTTACCGGCAATCTCTGGATGAGCAGCCTGTTTGCAAACCGGGCGCCTGCCGGCAAGGTGCTGCTCACGGCCTACCTGGGCGGCGCGCGCACTCCCGGGGTCGCAGACTGGACCGACACCAGGGTCGTGGACGAAACCCTTGGCGTCTTGCGTCGCGTTCTCGGGATCCGGGGCGAACCCGAGCTGGTGCGACTCGACCACCATGCCGAGGCCTTGCCGCTTTACCATGGCGCCTACCAGGCTCGGATACGGGCCATCGGCGAGCGGCTCGAGCAGACGCCCGGCCTGCATCTGGAAGCCAACTACCGCGGCGGGGTATCGGTGCGCGATCGCATTTACTGCGCGCGCACCGTCGCAGGACGTATCCGCGCAAGGGCCGTCCAGGCCGAAGCGAACCTCAAAACCGCCCACGCCCTCTCCGGTCTGGCCTGACGGATCCCCGATCCGTGAGAAACGGCTCTTGAACCGAATGTTCGGGAACTGGAAAACATCCTCGCCAAAGCGGTGGCCCTGTGTCCCGGAAACGTCTTGACGCCCGATCTCATTGGCGACATCTGCACGCGCCCTCTTGCCGGCGCAACGCAGCCGGAAGCCCCGCTCGCCGAGCAGTCTCTCGAAAACGTGGAGCGCGCCCATGTGTTGCGGGTGCTCGAGGCGACCCATTGGCACCGCGGCAAGGCGTGCGAGATCCTGGGCGTGTCGCGCCCGCGGCTGCGGCGTATGATCCAACACTTCGGGATTGTCCCCCCGCCGCACGCCCCGGACGACGAAGCGGCGGACGAAACCGCTTCCGGACCCGACAGCGCCGGGACCGCAAACCATCGCGACTGAAGAATCACCCGGCAGATGAATCTGTATATTAACTTAATGTTTTTTGCCATCATTATATTTACCGTATCGAGGCAGGTGAACAAAAATGAGTAAAAAGACAAAAGGCCCCTTCGTTCCTCTCCATATCGCGGTGTTGACGGTGTCGGACACGCGCACGCGCGAGAACGACACTTCCGGCGATCTGCTCCAGGAACGGCTGGAGGCGGCGGGACACAAGGTGGCGGCGCGCGTCATTCTCAAGGACGATGTCGAGAAGCTGCGCGCTCAGTTGCGTGCCTGGATCGCGGACAAGACCGTGGATGCGGTCATCTCCACCGGCGGCACGGGGCTGACGAAACGCGATGTCACTCCCGAAGCATTCGAACCGCTATTCACCAAAACCATTCCCGGCTTCGGCGAGCTGTTCCGCTGGCTGTCCTACGAGGAGATCGGCACCTCGACCATCGAGTCGCGCGCCTTCGCCGGTGTAGCCGACGACACACTGGTGTTCTGTCTGCCGGGCTCGACCGGCGCCTGCCGCACCGGCATGGACAAGATCATTCTGCCGCAGCTGGACGCGACCACCGGGCCCTGCAACCTGACCGAGATGCTGCCGCGCATCCGTCACGATCCCGCACCAAAATTATAATGACAGGACGAGCGGAGCAAAGCGCAGCAGGGCTTCATTTATGACAAGACGAACGAGCGGAGCGAATAGGGCTACATTTATTATGACAAGACGAACGCAGCGAAGCGGAGTAGGGCTACATTTATGACGGGACGTAAGAGTGGCGCAGGGATGTGCCGGTTACGGAGCCGAGGACGCAATACGGAGCTAAGGATGCAATCACGGATCAACACAGATAAAACAACCCATCTTTTCTCTCTATCTGCGTTCATCTGCGGTTTCAAAAATTATTTTTAATATGAGCAAACTGACCCATCTCAACGAATCCGGCGCGGCCCGCATGGTGGACGTGGGCGCCAAGGACGTCACCGCGCGCGAGGCCGTGGCCGAAGGGCTGATCCGCATGCAGATGGAAACGCTCAGGCTCATCGTCGAAGGCGGACATAAAAAAGGCGACGTGCTCGCAGTCGCACGCATGGCCGGCATCATGGCCGCGAAGAAAACCGCGGAACTTGTCCCGCTGTGCCATGCCATTCCCCTCACCGCCGTCGAGATCGAACTGACGCCGGACGAAGCCCGGGCCGCGGTTCATTGCCGCGGCACGGTGCGCACCCAGGCACGGACCGGCGTGGAGATGGAGGCGCTCACGGCAGTGGAGATCGCACTGCTCACCATTTACGACATGTGCAAGGCCGTGGATCGTGGCATGGTTATCACCGACATTCGCCTGGTTTCGAAGACGGGCGGCAAGTCGGGGACGTGGGTGAGGAGCGAGGGCTGGGGCGAGCGACACGAGGAACCTGGAGGTGAAGAGTAAGGAGCTAAGAGGTGCCGCAGAACCGCTTACGTCTCACTCCCATCGGCGTTATGCTGTTGACAGATCAAACCCTCACGCAAAGGAGGCATTTATGAAAAAGAACGTCGGTCATCCTGTTGATAAAGTGGCGCGCATCATTATCGGCGTTGTGCTCCTTGGCCTGGTCTTCTACCTCGAAGGTGACATCCGGTGGATCGGGCTCATAGGGATTATTCCCATCCTCACGGTGGTTTTCGGCTGGTGCCCGGGTTGGGCGGTGCTGGGGATCAATACCACCAAAACCAATTAGCGCGTCTCGCCGCGCTGGAATTCGTACGGTGGAGCATCTGCGGCAGCGCGGATGGCGTGCTGCTGCGGCGCATCCATCCCATGCATTCCCTCGCGCAAGAACATGCAAGTAGACCTACTTCGCTCCGCTTCGCTGCGTTCGTCTTGTCATAATCAATGAAGCCCTACTCCGCTTCGCTGCGTTCGTCTTACCATAATATGATACGCTCTCGCTGAAAGACCCCCTGATCGAAGGCTTACAGCGGATTACCCTTGAAATCCGGAAATCGATTTTTCCATGTCCCAACCTGAATCGCCGCCGGCCCTGGTGCTGAATCACGGCCTCACCTTCACCGAGCTTTTCACGCCGGAAGGCCTGCAACGAATCGACAGCCTGTTCCTGAGCCGCCTGCGCGAACGCGATGCCAAGGTGCACGATACCCTGCTTGCCTGGCGCTCGGGACAAGAAAATCTCACGCCACTCCAGCTAAGCGAACTGCTGCTCGCCTGCGGCCCGGTGCTGAATGATTTCATCGCCAATCTCTTCAATATCCGGGAAGCGCTGGAAGACACGCGCCAACGCACGCTGACGCACGATCCGGTGTTTCATTTCAAGAAATTCTTCGTGCAGCGGCGCGCGCGCCGACGTCTGCTGAAAAAAGAGGAATTCGAGAATTTCGCCGAACTGGACGCCTGGCTGACCCAATCGCTCAAGCAGGCGGGTCTTGATACGGCCGATCGCGAACTGGCAGTCGCTAAATACGGCGAACAATTGCTCAAGAACGAAATGGCGAACGATGTACAGGGAGATACAAGTGTCGCGGGAGACAGGACGTTGGGAGCGACTGCCGAACCGATCGAAAAGCTCACGCGCTGGTGCCTGCGCGCGCTCACCGTGCCCGAAGGCAAGGCCGCGGTCAAAGGTTGGGTCAGCTTCCGCCTGCCGGAAGGCATAGATCACCAGAAACTGGTCCCGATCTTCCCAATTAACGACAGCGTCGGGCGCATGGCGGGGCCGCCGGAGCATCTGCGCGCGCGTGACGGTTTCAAACTCACCGACCCGCGCATGAACGCGCGCGAAGTGCAGAATGAAATCAATTACTGCATCTACTGCCACGACCACGACGGCGACTTCTGCTCCAAGGGATTTCCGGAGAAGAAAGGCGAACCGGACAGGGGCCTCAAGGTCAATCCGCTGGGCGTAACACTCACCGGCTGCCCTTTGGATGAGAAAATTTCCGAGATGCACAGCCTAAAGAAATCAGGCCACACCATCGGCGCGCTCGCCATGATCACGGTGGACAACCCGATGTGCGCCGCCACCGGGCATCGCATCTGCAACGACTGCATGAAGGCCTGCATCTACCAGAAGCAGGACCCGGTGAATATCCCGCAGGCCGAGACGCGCATCCTGACCGACGTGCTCGACCTGCCGTGGGGCGTGGAGATCTACGACCTGCTCATCCGCTGGAACCCGCTGCGCCCCAAACAGTGGCTGCCAAAACCCTATAACGGCCTCAAGGTGCTGGTATTCGGCATGGGCCCGGCGGGCTTCACGCTGGCGCACCACATGCTCATGGAAGGCTTCGCCGTGGTCGGCGCGGAGGGCCTGAAGATCGAACCGCTGCCCGACGAGCTGGTGCGCGAGCCGATCCGCGATTTCACGACCCTCGAGGAATCCCTCGACACGCGTATCATGGCGGGGTTCGGCGGCGTGGCCGAATACGGCATCACCAACCGCTGGGACAAGAATTTCCTCAAGCTCATTTATCTGTCGCTGGCGCGCCGTCCGCATTTCCAGGTGTTCGGCGGCGTACGCTTCGGCGGCACGCTGACCGTGGAGGACGCCTGGCACCTTGGTTTCGATCACCTCGCCATCTGCATCGGCGCCGGCCTGCCGCAGGCGCTGCCCATTCCCGGCAGTCTGGCGCCCGGCATGCGGCAGGCGAATGATTTTCTCATGGCGCTGCAACTGACCGGTGCGGCGAAACACTCCAGCCTTGCCAACCTTCAGGTACGTCTGCCGGCGGTCGTGATCGGCGGCGGTCTCACGGGCGTGGATACCGCCACCGAGATTCAGGCTTACTACATCGTGCAGGTCGAAAAGATGCTGGATCGCTATGAAACGCTGGTCAAGGCCAAAGGCGAAACGGCGGTACGCGCCGGGCTCGATGCAGCGTCCCTGAAAATCCTGGATGAATTTCTCGCTCATGGACGCGCGGTGCGCGTGGAACGCAGCCGCGCCAAGCAAGCCGGCACGGCGCCCGATTTCCTGAAACTTATCCGCCAGTGGGGCGGCGTTACCATCGCCTACCGCAAGGGCATGAACCAGTCTCCCGCGTACACCCGTAACCATGAGGAAATCACCAAGGCCTTCGAGGAAGGCATCTATTATGCCGAAGGACTCGACCCGAAAGAGGCGCGCGTGGACCAGGACGGCCAAGTCGAGGCCCTGGTGGCCAAGCGGCTGCGACCGGACGAAAACGGCAAGTGGATGGACACCGGCGAGGAAGTGATCATTCCGGCGCGTGCCATTCTGGTGGCCACCGGTGCGCGCCCGAACGTGGCCTACGAATTCGAGCACAAGGGCCATTTTCACAAGGAGCGCGGCCACTATCAGACGCACCACGACATCAAGGGCAAACTCGAACCGATCCCGGTATCACCTCACTGCAAGATCGGCGACTTCGGACCGTTCACTTCTTATGGTGCACACGGACACCGCGTCAGTTTTCTCGGCGACACGCACCCGGTATTTCACGGCAGCGTAGTCAAGGCCATCGCCTCCGGATTGCGCACCTATCCCAAGATCGTAGCGGCGCTCGGCGCCCGGGTGAATCAAAAAGGCGACGCCAGGGAATACCATCAATTCCGGATGCGGATGGAGGAATCGCTGGCCGCGCGCGTGGAGTCGGTCAAACGCCTCACACCCTCGGTGGTGGAGCTCAAGGTACGCGCACCGATGGCGGCAAAACGGTTCAAGGCCGGGCAGTTCTTCCGGTTGCAGAATTTCGAGACGCAGGCGGCGCTCGTGGACGGCACGCGCCTGCAAACCGAGGCGCTCGCCATGACCGGCGCGCGCGTGGACCCGTCGACGGGCACCGTGTCGCTCATGGTGATCGAGCGCGGCGCGAGTTCGCGTCTGGTGGCGGCGCTCAAACCGGGCGAGCCGGTGGCGCTCATGGGCCCGACCGGTGTGCGTACGACGATACCGAACGGTGGTGAAACCATGCTTTTCGTCGGTGGCAGACATGGCGCGGCGCACGTGCAATCCACCGGTGCGGCCTTGCGCGACAAGGGTAACCGTGTCCTGTTCGTCGGCTGCTTCGACAGCGCGCAGGATGTCTTCTGCCAGGATGATATCGAGGCGGCCGCGGATGCGGTGCTGTGGATCACCGCCAGCGGTGCGCCGATCAAATCGCGCCGGCCGCAGGACCGCGCCGTCACGGCGCCCGTGCTCGACGCCATGGTGCAATACGCGGCGGGCAAGCTGGGCAAAACCCCGATCAAACTGGAAGACGTCACGCGGATGCATGTGGTCGGCAGCAACCGGCTGGTGCGCCTGATACGCGATGGGCGGGCCAGGGAACTGGCGCCCTACCTGAAAAAGAAGCCTGCGACCATGGCCTCGATTTCCACGCCGATGCAGTGCTGCCTCAAGGGCGTATGCTCACAATGCCTGCAATGGCAGATCGACCCCACCACCGGCAAGCGCACCAAGGCGGTGTTCGGCTGCTCGTGGCAGGACCAGCCGCTCGACATCGTGGATCTGGACAACCTCGACGAGCGCCTGTCCCAGAACCGGGTACAGGAGCATTTGACCAACCGGTGGCTGGATTACCTGTTTCAGCGTCATAATGTCGCCCGGATTTAGGCTGGAACTTGTCAACCCGACAATGTCTCTAATGTTTAGAACTTATCAAATACTTTAAACGCAGATTGACGCCGATTTATTCATAATGATGAACGCAGATATACGAAGTATTCATGTGATAAATCCACGTTTATCTCTCGTTGATTATCTGCGTTTCAGGTGTTTTTGAGATAGGTTCTAGTCTTCATTTCCATTTTCTGAATCGGAGGATTCCATGCGCAAACTGTTTCCCGTTGGCGTCATTACCACCCTGCTGCTGGCAGGCTGCGCCGGCGGCCTCGGCAGCGGCGATTACGAACGCGGACAGACGCGCGGGGTCCAGGAAGTACAGATGGGCGTGGTGGAATCCGTGCGCGAGGTCAAGATCGAAGGCACCAAATCCGGTGTTGGCAGCACGGCCGGCGCCGTCGTCGGCGGTGTTGCGGGCAGCGAGGTCGGTCACGGCAAGGGCGCCGTCGTCGGCTCCGTTCTCGGCGCCGTCGTCGGCGGTGTCGCGGGCGCGGCGGTGGAAGAAGGCACCACCCGCCAGAAAGGCGTCGAAATCACGGTCAAGCTCGATGGCGGCCGGATGATCGCGGTAACTCAGGCGGCCGACGAGGAATTCAAGGTCGGTGACCGCGTACGCATTCTGTTCGGCGGCGGCGTCACGCGCGTGACGCACTAGAGTTATTTCCTGTCGAGCCCGTTTCGCGGGCACTCAACGTGCGCTTGAGGCGCCGAGGGGCGCGCAGCGACCCGAAGGTCGCACTCGAGGCGGTTGTTATACGTTACTGTGAGACGGCTACTGGCTGGAGTGCAAATACGCGCGCGAGCTTGGCAGCGGCGGCGATATCACCGCGCCTTAGCGCATCGCGTACATCATCGAGCTTATATGCATCTCCTACCGACAAATACGGCGACCACTCCGTTTCATCCTCGAGAAGCTCGACGTCCACCTCAGCAACGTACCTGCCTTCGTGCACATATTTGACTCTATGGCGCTTACTCATCTTTGCCTCTTCGCTTGGTAAAGGTCCTGTCCCATCGATCGGGATCGGGGCGATAGGCGGTTACAACCACCGCCGGGGAAGTGAGTCCCTTCGGAATCCCCCACACAACATGAATGGGCTGGGTGTCTCTGTCAAATTGTAGCACCAGCACGGCGCGGCCCTTGGGAAAGGTTGGGTAATCTTCAACAATAGTAGCCTTGCCCACGCCCGCCAGTATATCCCGAACGTATATCCCGTCCGCCGCGATCTCGTCGTAACCATGCTCGGATATCCGCACCTGCCCTGCGGCAACGAGTTTCTTTACAGTCTCAAGGGTCTCGCTCAAATTACCGAGCCTCACACACTGTGTTTATTGACGCCTAACGCAGAGTTATGCCGCGCCGCCACCGCAGCAACAGGAAACGATATGCTGTCCCTCGGCGTCGGCACGACACCACCAGCACCGAGACGCAACCGACAACCTTTAACAAAGACTCTGCACTTCAACGACGGCACGGAGTGGCCGAAGACAACTCCAGAACGATTTGCGTGCTCTAGCGTCTGCGTTAGGAACTAGCTGCTTTTGTACTTTCCTGCTAGTTCTCTTCCGCGTGGAGTGTCAATCCCAATCATCTTGCCACCACATTTTGAGCAGTTGTTGGAAGATTGACCTGCCCTCCGCCAGAGCGAATAGATAAAACCAGGCAGAATCATAAATAGCCACAGTGTTACTTCGATAGCGGTACTGCCACGGGTTACTCCAACGCCGCGGCCAATCGTGCCGCATTGGGGGCAGACCAGCCGCTCTGTTGAGGGGCCAGCATTGCGGAAAAGCGCTCCCTCGAGACTCCCTGTAGCATAGCGTCGGATAAGAAGTGCAAGACCGTAAATCATAAACGCCACAAAACCGTTGGCAAGAAAGATAATCCCAAGATAGGTCGGCACATCTGCCCACTTTTCCTTGCCACTATTGACAGCCACCAGCAGTCCACCAGTTTCGTATAAGCACACTGTACCGTAGAGGGCAAGGAGCAAAAATGTAAAATTGCGGAATGTCAGATATTTGTCCATTGGATTCCTTCTTCTGAGCGCGAAATCAGGTTGCCGTTCCTGCCCTTGATTCTGCCACGAACTTTCCGAGCTGTTGGTAAAGCGCGTTCTCACTCATTTCGTACGCCCTAACGCTTTGCTGAGCCGCGCCGGGCACGAGACATCAGGAAACACGCCGGCGGGTCACGGCGTCGGCTCGAGCAAAAAGTTAGGTTCTGGTTCTCACCTTCTGTAGCTGTTAAGTATCTGTTCGATGATATCCATCTGGCGACTAACAAAACACAACTCACGCAAGTGTTCATTGTTAAATGCTGTTTCCATTTGAAAAAGCGGGACGATCCCCAGATGGGAAGCATACAAGTAGTCAGCTCTCGGGAAATTATTCTTTATGTATTCTCTCAGCCTAGTTTCCCAATCCCTTTTGGTTTCTTTCCATTTTTGAAAGTCTTTTTCGGCAGTTATGAGTACTGCATAAACTGTGTCAATACCTTCGTTTCTTAGCTCCGCCAATCTGTCCAATGCCGTCTGAGATACGTTCTTCTTAAACAGTTGCTTCCCGAAAAAATACAGAACCAAAACCACGATAGCGCCAAATACTACGAGAAAGACTACTAATGTTGGGATCGCAGATTCGATTGTGGTAGGAATAATATTTGTCGCAGATAAGGAAGTGAAAAATTCAAAAACATACTTGGCTGCAAACTCCCAAATGATTGCTAGAAACCCGACGGTGGCAGCAAGGATAAATAAACTAAAAACAATCAAGAAAATGTGTTTCCCATGCTTTGGGTAGACCTTCTCACACAATTCTGACAGTGATTGCAAATTTGAATTAATCATGGCATTCGTCTTTGCATGAATCTAATGTAATTTAGACGTCACATTCTGACGTATAACCTGGCCCCGTGACGTCTAACTTGGCGGGGTCAGAAATCAGCATGGCAATGCAGTATTAACCGATATGACAAACCCTGCAAGGTTACCAGAGTGAAAATCATGCAGGGCAAGGTGTTGTTCCAGACCCCGTATGGCGCGCGCGAGCATCGCCAGCCTCGGGCCGAGCGCCCGCAGGGGCGCGCGAGGGATCGCGCGCGTCGCCCGCCAGGACAGGGATGTCCTGTCGGGCGACCGCCGTGACCGAGGCGCGAAGCGCAGCGGGGTGTCGCGCCATTCGGGGCGTGTTTCTTTTGGTTCCTTTTCTTTGCACGAGCAAAGAAAAGGAACCTACCGTGGGTCAGCCACCCACAAGTAATACGCGGGCGAAGCCCGCTCGACTAATCCCCCTCTCCTTAATCCTCTCCCGCCAGGGGAGAGGGGAAGAAATAATGGCGGAGCCGCCCGCAAGTAAAATTATTACTCGATGATCGCGCGCAGCGCGAACAATCTATTTCCGGAACAACCAGAAAATCAGCGACAGCACCAAACTGATCAGAATCATCGTCGTGATCGGAAAGTAAAAGCGAAAGCCCTCGCGTTCGATCACGATATCGCCGGGCAGCCGCCCTAACCCCAGCTTGGCGAGCCACGGCCAGGCCAATCCCACCACGACGAGAATAACGCCCAGGATAACGAGGACGCGCGTCACGCGGGCGGCATTTCCAGGAACCGCAGAATCTCCTCCTTGCGGTGCATGGCGTCGCGGTAGCCGAGCGCGATGAGTTCGCGGCAATAGGGCCTCTCAAACAGCAGGTAGCTCACCAGGTTCGCGCCGACGCGCCGACGCGCGCCCACCCCGCGCAACAGGAAGCGCACGGCGCGCGGCAGGTGGTGCATGTGGCGCGCGGCGATCTTCTCCGGATCCTCGGAGGGCGAGATCACGAGCACGTCCACCTTGCGCAGCGTGACACCGCCCTCGCGCAGATGGTGCTGGGGGATGAGATCGATCGTGCGGTTGATGCGCTTCAGCCGCTCGAGATCGGCCTCGAGCGTGTCGAGAAAGATGCTGTTCAGCACGTGGCCGGCGATCTGCGCGAGCGAGGGATACTCCCCGTCCTGGGTGCGCTCGGTCACGTCGGCCTCCTGGCGCACGCCGATCACGAGTACGCGCTCGGCGCCGAGGTGCACCGCCGGGGACAGCGGCGCGGTCTGGCGCATCGAACCGTCGCCGAAGTACTCACGATGGATCTTCTCCGCCGCGAACACGAACGGGATCGCCGAGGATGCCATGAGGTGGTCGATCGTGATGATGGCGGGGGCGCCGATACGCCGCACGCGCCGCCACGGCTTGACGGTCGCCGCCGCCTGGTAGAACGTCATCGACTCGCCCGAGTCATAGCCCGAGCAGGTGACGCTGAGCGCGCGCAGGTAGCCGGCGTCGATCGACTCCTGGATCCGCTCGCACGGCAGCCGCGTCTCGAGCAGCTGCCGCAGCGGCGCGCGGTCGAACAGCGCCGGCGGATTGCGCCGGCCCAGACCCCCGAGCAGCAGCGCCAGAAACCAGCGAAAGCCCGTGGACAGGATGCTGGGCAGGTCGGCGCGATAGACGTGCCCGACCTCGAAGTTCTGCCACACCAGGTTCAAACGTCGCACCGCCCGGCGGAAGCGGCGCGCGAAGATGGCGAGCGTCGCCGCGTTGATCGCCCCCGCCGAGGTGCCGCAGATCACATCGAAGGGATTGGGCGCCTCGGGCGGCAGCATGTCGGCGACCGCCTGCAGTACCCCGACCTGATAGGCCGCGCGCGCCCCGCCACCGGCCAGGATCAGTCCTACCTCGGGTTTGTCCATGCTGTCCGACATGTAACTACTGCACCATGGGGTCCTTGCTGTTTGAAACGTTCAGGTTTCTGACATTGCCGGCCAAGGCTCTGTTCATGCCAGTCCTGTCGCTACATTATTCATTATTATAGTCAACGATGGACAGGACGATTTTTCCATTCAGGGTTGTGGAACTCTGCACAGGCAAACATTAACAATCCCTAACGATTCATCATGGCATAACAGACAAGAAGCGCTCGCGACAATCGAGTCTGATCGGGGAAAGGAGCGCCAGCCAGACCCGATACGCCATGGACAGGCATCCGGGCCATGGCGCGCTCATCATGCCTAAGTTGAGGGTTACCATCGGGTATGCGGTACAGCCACGACATGATTTGATAAACTGGGTTCATTGCATCGAAAAGAGGTCATCCGGATGGTCACGCGAGTCACTGAAGCCATGGTTTACGACGCGCTCAAAAAGGTCATCGACCCGGAGCTGAAGCACAACATCGTTGAACTGGGATTTATCCAGGAGATGGATATCGTCGATGACTATGTGCATCTCGAAATCCAGCTGACCACGCCCTATTGCCCCTACGCCGAGAACATCGTCGCGGAGATCAAGCGCGCCGTCGAAGGCGTGCAAGGCGTGAAGCGCGTCGAGGTGGAACGCGCCTGCATGAAGCAGCTTTAAGCCTCCGTGCCCCGGGGAAAGGCATGGCGTCTTCGCCGTTGCCTGGCCTCGCTCCCCAGCCCTAGACTTGGCCCCGGTTATCCGCACCAAAACCGCCGTCCATGAACACCTCATTTACTGATCGAACGCTCGCCCTCGCGGGCCTGTTTCAGGCCGCGCGCCTCGCGCAAGAATTGGCACGTGCAGGCCGTACCGATGCCCCCGCTTTCGTCGCCAGCATTCAGGCCCTGATGCTGATTGATGCCCCCAGTACCGAGGCGGTTTACGGTGGAGCGCAGGGCGTGGCGCTCGGCCTGGACTTGCTGCGCAACAAGCTGGGCGGGGTCACCGACACGGGCGATGTCGAGATTGCCCGCTATGTCATTGCCATGATTCACCTCGAAGGCCAGCTGCGGCGTCAGCCCGAAATTCAGGAGGCCATCCGCCGCGGAATTGAAGCCATTCGCGAGCAGATGAAATTCTTCGAGGCGGCCGAGACCGATGAGACAGTGCATCCGCGTCTGGTTGAAAAACTTGCCGAGCTCTACACCCAGACCATCAGCACGCTCACCCCGCGCATCATGGTCAATGGCGAACACGGTCACCTGAGCAACCCCCCGATCGCCGCCAAGGTGCGCGCGGTCCTGTTCGCCGGCATTCGTTCGGCGTTTCTGTGGCATCAGCTCGGCGGCAGCCGCTGGCAATTGCTGTTCAGCCGGAAAAAAATCGCGGGCGAGGCGGCGCGGATCCTGGAAGATCTAAAAGAAAATGAAACCACAGATGAACACAGATAAACGCAGATAAAAACAGACGAACGCCTCACTACGGCACCGGTTTGACTCAATCCGTGTTCATCGGTGTTTATCTGTGGTTAGTTTTTAATCTGCGGTTCCGGTTTTTATCACGAACGCACGGGGCGTTTTGCGAGCTTGCGCTGCAAGGTGCGCCGGTGCATGCCGAGGCGGCGCGCGGTTTCGGAAATGTTGCCGCCGCATTCCGTGAGTACTTTCTGGATATGCTCCCATTCGAGCCGCGAGAGCGGCAGCGGCTTCGCCTCCACCGGCACCGCGGCGTTGCCGCTGTCACGCTGGAAGACGGCGACGATCTCGTCGGCATCCGGCGCGAGCTGGCACTTCTAATACGGTTAACTGCCGGGTTTTTCCTTATCGGCCCGTTGACCTGCTGCGTACAGGACTTGCCGGCTGCATAAGTTCAGAAACCTTTGGCACTCCTTTACAGAAGG
>MFTB01000115.1:12285-13633 GCA_001785195.1 Candidatus Muproteobacteria bacterium RIFCSPHIGHO2_12_FULL_60_33 | reverse complement strand
CGGATGTGCTGGCGCGCGTGGACCGCCGGCGCTTCTGGACGCCGGATTCACTGGCGTATTTTCTCTGGCAGGTCGTGGTGCGCCGGGGCCGCGGCTATACGGGTGTGTCCGGCGCCGAGGCCCCGATGGAATTTTGCCGCAGCCAGCTGGCGGTTCAGACCTTCGAGGAATGCCGTTACCCGTTTCACGCCCTGGCCGTGAGCCTGGGGCAGGGACGCAAGGTGATGTTTTCGCACGGTGAGCTTGCACCACGCATGGTGGCAAGCGCCGCCATGCCGCTGCTGTACCGCCCGGTGGAGATCGACGGCGATTGGTACTGCGACGGCGCGCTCGTGGATCTCGCGCCGATGGACGCCATCTGCTGCCAACATGGCCTGGACGCGCTCATCATCCACCACGTCGCCACGCGGCACGCGGATATGCGGCGCATCTTTCAGAGCCGCTGGTCCATGCTGGGGATTCTGGAACGGCTGCTCCTGCGTCAGCGGCCGTGGTATCTGTCCGAGGAGCGGCTGACGTTTAACCGCTGTCCCTGTCACTGCGGGGCCGCGGTGGTAGCGATCGAACCATCGTTGCCGGAGCTGCCTTGGCCGGTGACCGAAGGCGGTCCGCAGGTGCAGGCGGCGGCCATGGAGCAGACCGAGCTGCTGCTTCGGCCCTATCGGGAGGCGCTGCTGAGCGATCCGCGCGGCCGGCTGCCGGCGCCGCGAAAGGCAGGCGATGGCTTACCCGATACGAAGGCGCCGGCATGCAGCGCATGACGGATAAACGGTTTTTGGTATGGATACGTCCCGGCAGGCGGGGCGTCGAACAAACGGGGTTTCCCCCAAGGAGATAGCAATGAAGCGAGCTCTGTTCAATACATGCTGGATGGCGATGTTGATGGCAGGTCTGGCCCTGTCGGTTCCCGTTCATGCCGCAAAGCATATGGGCATGATGGACGGGCAGAAAGGCATGGGCTCTCCGCACATGTCAGGCGTCATGCGCGACATATCGAAAGAAATGGGAAAGATGTCCGATCAGATGTCCAAGGGCAACCTGAGCGCCGAGATGCAGAAGCAGATGGCGGAGCGGATGAAACAGATGTCGGGCATGATGGAAAACATGTCGGGCATGACCGGCAAAGGCATGATGATGGACGCCGACATGCAGAAACAGATGGACCAGATGCGCAAGCAGATGGACGAAATGATGAAGGGTTCATCCGCGGCGCCGCAGAAGAAATATTAGCTGCCGGTCTGTCCGGCGTGAGGCGCCAGCCGCCGCCAGGTGAAGTGTTCGTAGACGCCGGACCAGTACAGGCCGAAGGCGACGGCCCAGGCGAGTTCTTCGAGCGGCATGCCGAAAA
>MFTB01000115.1:11898-12246 GCA_001785195.1 Candidatus Muproteobacteria bacterium RIFCSPHIGHO2_12_FULL_60_33 | reverse complement strand
CAACGTAGCCGGGCGCGGACCACTCGAGGCCCTGGAGGAAGATGATGTAGTAGCCGAGAAATAACACGCCACCGATCCAGGTCTTGGTCTTGAGATCGGGTCGACAGAGCACCGTGGCCACCGCGCCGATCAACATGGCGACGATGCCCGGATAGATCGGATTCCAGGGGAAGAAGTAAAGGATCGGAAAGGTGATGAAGGGCGCGGCCAACGCCTTGTAATGATGCCGGTGCAGCGGCCGGTATTTCTCGTGCGAGGCCATGGGCCGCGTGGCGCGGCCGGTGAGCACGGAATAGAGCACCGCGGCGACACCGCCGATGCCGAAGGTGAAGATCGGGCTTTCGATGT
>MFTB01000115.1:0-11878 GCA_001785195.1 Candidatus Muproteobacteria bacterium RIFCSPHIGHO2_12_FULL_60_33 | reverse complement strand
CTTTCGATGTCGAAGCCGGTGCGGCTCGCAAGATCGAACAGGCTCGGCGGGTTCCAGTACTCCGGCACGAACAGCGGTTCGGTCAGGCCGAAGGGTGCAGTGAACAGGCTGGCCCAGAGCATGGTCTTACGGTGCAGGGGGAGCGCGAGATAGAGCGCCGCCCAGGGCGCGAGGAAGGCGGATGCCCATGTGAACCACACGTATTGGTCACTGATCATGCCGTGAGGTTAATACCGGAATTCTCGAAGTACAACCGGGAAAGGAGCGAAGATGACGAGGCATTATCAGCGAGGAGACGCCGGGGCCGCCATGCTCATCGTCATGGCGGTCTTGATGATCGGATTTTTCTGGCACGGCGGCGATCGTGCCGGTCACATGTCCACCGCCAGCGAGGCGGTGAAATCGCCGCTCGATATGTTGGATGAAGCCTATGCACGCGGCGAGATCGGCCGTGAAGAATATCTGCGGAAGCGCGAGGATTTGCTGAAGCGCTAACGAGTATCTGAGTCAGCGATTTCTCGAAAGATAAGGAGCGACGATGGTAACCGATCCGGTATGTGGCATGTCCGTGGATGAAAAATCGGCCGCCGGAAAACAGGCGCACGAGGGAACGGTCTACTATTTCTGTTCCGCCGACTGCCTCGGCAAGTTCAAGGCCAACCCCGCAGCCTATGCGCAGGCGGAGGCCAAGGTCATCCCCATGAAAATGGCCGTGGGCCAGAGCCATGCCGCACAGGGACGTGCCAATGCCGCGGGCCACGCGCATGCCCATGCCGCGCCCGCGCCGAAGGCCAAGCCCGCCGACATGGCCAAGGACCCGATCTGCGGCATGGTGGTCGAGAAGGCCAAGGCCCTTAAGACCGAGCGCGCCGGGCGCGCGTATTATTTTTGCTCGTCCGGCTGCCAGCGCACCTTCGAGTCGCCCGAGCAGGAACTCAAGTCCATGCGCACCCGGGTCACGATCGCGCTCACCGGCGTGCTGGTGCTCGCCATCCTGCGTGCCGGGGCGTTTCTGACGCTGGCCGCCGGCGCCACCATCGTCACCTGGGCGCCGATCCCGGCGCTGCCGTGGTTCACCTGGGGCATGTGGCTGTTCATTCTGGTGACGCCGGTGCAGTTCATCGGCGGCTGGAGCTTCTATAAGGGTTCGTGGCAGGCGATCCGTACGCGCTCGATCAACATGGATTTTTTGATCGCGATGGGCACCTCGGTGGCCTACGTCTACAGCGTCGCGGTGCTGTTCTTCCCCGAGGTGTTGCCGGTCAAGGTCGAGGAGCGCGACGTCTACTTCGAGGTTTCCGCCGTCATCATCGCCTTCGTGCTGCTGGGCAAATACATGGAGGAGATCATCAAGAAGCGCTCCTCGGCGGCGGTGCGCAAGCTCCTGGACCTCAGGCCCGCCGTCGCCCACGTCATCCGGGAGGGCGCCGAGATGGAGGTGCCCGCCGAGTCGGTGATGGTGGACGAGACCGTGGTGGTGCGGCCCGGCGAGAAAATTCCCACCGACGGCGTGGTGCTGGAGGGCAACTCCTCGGTGGACGAGTCCATGCTCACCGGCGAGTCCATGCCGGTGGAAAAGGCAGCGGGCAGCGCGGTGATCGGCGGAACGATCAATCGCACCGGCCTGTTCCGCTTCAAGACGACGCGGGTCGGGGCCGAGACGGCATTGTCCCAGATCATCAAGATGGTCGAGGAGGCGCAGGCCAGCACCGCAGCCGTGCAGCGCCTCGCCGACAAGGTGACCGCGTATTTCGTCCCGGCGGTGGTGGCGGTCGCTTTCCTGGCCTTTTTCGGCTGGTGGGCGGCCGGCAACTTCCCGCAGGGACTGCTCGCCTTCATCGCGGTGCTCATCATCTCTTGCCCGTGCGCGCTGGGCGTCGCCACGCCGGCGGCGCTCATGGTGGGCGTGGGCAAGGGGGCCGAAGCCGGCATCCTGATCCGCGGCGGCGAGGTGCTGGAACGCGCGCAGAAGCTCAGCACAGTCGTGTTCGACAAGACCGGCACGCTCACGCGCGGCGAGCCGAACGTGACCGATGTCGTGCCATCGGCGAATGTCGGCGAAGCAGAGATTCTGCGGCTTGCCGCGGCGGTCGAGGCCGGTTCCGAGCATCCGCTCGGCGAAGCGATCGTGCGGGCGGCGAAACACCGCGAACTGGAACTGCCGAAGGTCGAGAATTTTGAGGCGATCCCCGGACATGGTATCCGCGGAAATGTTGCACCCCCACCCTTACCCTCCCCCTGGAAGGGGGAGGGGAGGGTGGGGGTCGGAAGTGTCCGGGTACTGCTTGGCAACCGACGCCTGTTTGCGCGTGAAGGCATCCGGACCGAAGCCGCGGAGGCGGAGATGACGCGCCTCGAAGGCGAAGGCAAGACCGCCATGCTGGTTGGACTTGACGGCGTCCTCGCCGGTGTGATCGCGGTCGCTGACACGCTCAAACCCGAGGCAAAAGAGGCGATCGCCGCGCTGCGCGGCGAGAAGGTCGAGGTCATCCTGCTCACCGGCGACAACCAGCGCACGGCGCAGGCCATCGCGCGCGAACTGGGCATCGAACGCGTGATTGCCGAGGTTCTCCCCGGCGACAAGGCGAAAGTAATTCAGGATCTGCAGAAGCAGGGCAAGGCGGTGGCGATGGTGGGCGACGGCGTGAACGACGCACCGGCGCTCGCCGTCGCCGACATCGGCGTTGCCATCGGCTCCGGCTCCGATGTCGCCAAGGAGACCGGCGGCATCATCCTCATCAAGAACGACGTGCGCGACGTGGTGCTTGCGATCCGCCTGTCACGCGCGACCATGCTCAAGATCAAGCAGAACCTGTTCTGGGCGTTTATCTATAACAGCATCGGCATCCCGGTCGCGGCGCTCGGCTTTCTCAACCCGATCATCGCCGCGGCCGCGATGGCGCTCAGCTCGCTGTCGGTGATCGTCAACTCGGCGCTGCTCAAGCGCCTGAGACTTGCGGTATGAGCCGGGCGAAAACTCTTGGCAACCGGCACCGCATCGGGCTGCGCGCGCTGGCGATGGTGCTGTTGGCGGCGCCGATCCTGTTGTGGTGGGGCGTGACGCCGCTCACCGCCGTATTCATCGCCATCTTCGTTTCCTGCCTCGTCGCGGCGTTGTATGCCTGGTGGCTTTCGCGGCGCGTGCTGCGCCCGCTCGACGCAGTGAAGATGCCGCCTGCCGTTGACGAAATTAATTCAGGAGACCAACCATGAAGACCGAGAGGTTCGTACCATGACACACGAACAACATACGCATGACGCAACCAAGCGGGGACCGCGGATCAACTGGGTGCTGATTGGCTTCCTTGCCATTGCCGCGTTCTTCCTGCTTACCGAGCACCGCGCGCATGCACTCGGCGTGCTGCCGTTCCTGCTGTTGGCATTGTGTCCGCTGCTGCATCTCTTCGGTCACGGCGGGCACGATCACGGCGCGGAAAAAGGAGACAAGCCATGAATCCATCCACTCCGGGGCCCGCCTACGGCCTGTGGTCGCTGGTGATCCTGAACTCGCTGGTGTTCATCATTTTCGCCTTCAGTTTTGCCAAGCCGAAGACCAAGCGCGACTGGCGCTCGTTCGGCGCGTTCTCCGCTTTCATCGTCGCGTTGTTCACGGAAATGTACGGCTATCCGCTCACGATTTATCTGCTTTCGGGCTGGCTGGTGAGCCGCTATCCGGGCGTGGACTGGTCATCGCATGACGCCGGGCATCTGCTCGAGATGCTGTTCGGCTGGAAGGCCAACCCGCATTTCGGGCCGTTTCACCTGCTTTCCTTCGCGTTCATCGGCGGCGGGTTCATTCTGCTGTCGAACGCCTGGCGGGTGCTGTATGCGGCACAGAAGAATCACACGCTGGCGACGACCGGCCCGTACACGCGCATCCGCCATCCACAGTACGTCGGCTTCGTGCTCATCATGCTGGGCTTCCTGGTGCAGTGGCCGACGCTGCTGACGCTGGCCATGTTCCCGGTGCTGGTTTACATGTACGTGCGTCTCGCCCGACGCGAGGAGCAGGAGGTCGAGCGCGAGTTCGGCGAGACGTACGCGCGCTATCGTGCGCGCACGCCGGCGTTTATTCCGCGCTTCGACATAAAGCGCGCGCTGCCGTGAGAGCGCGGTGTCGGTACGGTGGCAATGATTTCGGAGTCGGTCGATCCGGAAAAGGAGCGTCCCGTCACGGGACGCCATGACAACCGGGGAGCGATCCCCACAGCCAAGGAGCAAAACCATGAAACAGTCAACGTGTAACAGCTTGGGAGCCGGTCTGCTGGTGCTGGGGCTTGCGCTGGCGCTGCCCGCTTATGCCCAGATGGGTGGCGGCATGATGGACGGGCAGAAAGGCGGCATGATGGACGGCGGCAAAGGAATGGACTCCGGCGCACGGCAGAAAGATGGCGGCAAGATGGGCGGGCCGGGCGCGCAGCAGATGTCCGGCACCATGCACGACATGTCCGGCCAGATGACGGAGATGTCGAGCCGCATGTCCAAGGGCAACATGAGCGCGGCCGAGCAGAAGCAGATGGCTGAACGCATGCGCGAGATGTCGGGCATGATGGACAGGATGTCCGGCATGGCGGGCAAGGGCATGATGATGGACGAGGACATGCAGAAGCAGATGGATCAGATGCGCAAGCGCATGGACGAGATGATGAAGCCATCGGCCGGAGGTTCGAAGAAGTAGGCAGCGCCGCCGGCGGTCGGAAACCGCCGATTGTCGTTTTTCGTGGAGGTGCGTCATGACGACAGCATGCGTAACAAGACCGAGGTGGTTGCTCGCGGGACTGTTGCTGTTGGTGTCCGCCACCGTGGCGGCGGGCGGCTACCAGCAGGTGGCGGACGGTGTGGCGATCTACTTCGGCATCCTGCCGGCCGAGCTCGTGCGCGGGCATCCGCCCGGGCATCCCGAGAGTGGGATGCACGGCGGCGTGCCGGTCGGCGAAAACCATATTATGGTCGCGCTGTTCGAAGACAAGACCGGCAAACGGATTACCCGCGCCGAAGTCAGTGCGACGATCATGGGCCCGGATCGCTTCAAGATGACGAAGAAACTCGAGCCGATGATCATCGCCGGAGCCGCGAGCTACGGCAATTACTTCAACATGCCCGGTCCCGGCCCGTATCGCATCGCGCTGCGCATCCGGACGCCGGGTATCGGGCATGACATCGAGGCGACCTTCACCTGGGCGCGGTCGTGAACGGGGCGAATTGATCATGGAGATCGCCTTCCTCGGCGCCACCGGCACGGTCACCGGCTCCAAGTACCTGGTGCGCGCCGGCAGCCGGAAGATCCTCGTGGACTGCGGCCTGTTCCAGGGCTACAAGCAACTGCGCCTGCGCAACCGGGCGCCGCTGTCCGTGAACCCTGCGGACATTGACGCCGTTGTTCTGACCCATGCGCATCTCGACCACAGCGGTTATCTGCCGCTGCTCGTGAAGAACGGCTTCGCCGGCAAGGTCTGCTGCAGCGAGGCGACACGCGATTTGTGCGCCATCCTGCTGCCGGACAGCGGGCACCTGCAGGAGGAAGAGGCGGAGTACGCCAACCGTCACAAGTTTTCCAGGCACGCGCCCGCGCTGCCGCTGTACACGCGCGAAGACGCGGAGCGTTCTCTCACACGCTTCGCGCCGGTCGATTTCGCACGCGATGTCGATCTCGGCGGCGGTCTCGCGCTGCACCTGCTGCCCGCCGGGCACATGCTGGGTTCGTCCTTCGTGCGGCTTCGGTACGAGGGCAAGACGCTGTTGTTCACCGGCGACCTCGGCCGACCGAACGATCTTATCATGGTGGCGCCGACGGTCGTTGACCGCGCGGATTATCTGGTCGTCGAGTCTACCTATGGCGACCGGCGCCACGATCCCGCCGACCCGCGGCAGCGGCTCGCCGAGGTGATCAACCGCACGGCGGCGCGCGGCGGCGCGGTGATCGTGCCGGCGTTCGCCGTGGGGCGCGCGCAGTCGCTGATGTACCTCATCCATCTGCTCAAGGCGGCGCGCGCCATTCCCGATCTCCCGGTGTTTCTCAACAGCCCGATGGCGGTGAATGCCACGCGCATCTACCATAACCGCCGCGGCGAGCATCGCCTCACGCCCGCGCAGTGCGACGCCATGTGCGCCGCCGCCAGGATCGTCAACAGCGTCGAGGAATCCAAGGCGCTCAACCTGCGCAAGGGCCCGATGCTTGTGATCTCCGCGAGCGGCATGGCCACCGGCGGGCGCGTCATACACCACCTCAAGACGTTCGCGCCGGACCCAAACAATACGATCCTGTTCGTGGGCTTTCAGGCGGGCGGAACGCGCGGTGCCGCCATGCTGAACGGCGCCGAGACGATCAAAATCCACGGCGAATACGTGCCGGTGCGCGCCGAGGTGGCGAGCATTGACAACCTCTCGGCGCACGCCGACTACGCCGAGATCCTCGCCTGGCTCGAACATTTCGAATCGCCGCCGCGCCAGACCTTCGTCACGCACGGCGAACCCAAGGCGGCCGACGCGCTGCGGCACCGCATCGAGGAAAATCTCGGATGGCGCACGTGCGTGCCGGAGTATCTCGAAACCGTGCTGCTGGAATCGGCGCGGCCGGCAGCTCATGGCACGCGGGGTGCGTCATGACGGTGATGACCGTCAACGCGGGGAGTTCTTCCATCCGGCTCGCGGCGTTTGCACCGCGGGGCGAATCGCTGTCACGGCGGGCGAGCGGGCAATTTTCCGGCGACCGGAATGACCCGGCGGCCACGCTGCGCGCATTTCTCCAGGAGCACGGCATCGAGGAGGTGGCGGTCGTCGCGCACCGCGTCGTCCACGGCGGCGCGCGCCTCACGGCCTCGTGCGTGCTGGACGCCGCGGTGGAGGCCGAGATCGAGCGCCTGGCGCCGCTCGCACCGTTGCACAATCCGCCGGCGCTCGCGTGGATTCGCGCCGCGCGCGAGGTCCTCGGCCCTGGTGTGACGCAGGTGGCGGTGTTCGACACGGCGTTCTACGCGGATCTGCCGGAGGCCGCGCGCACCTACGCGCTTCCGCGCGAGTTCACGCACCGGCACGGTCTGCGTCGCTACGGCTTCCATGGCATCGCGCACCGCGCGCTGTGGCGACGCTGGCGGATGCTGCGGCCGGACGTGTCCGAGGGCGGGCGCGTGATCTCGGCTCAGCTCGGCGCGGGTTGCTCCATGACCGCGGTCGAACGCGGCGCACCGCGCGACACGTCGATGGGTTTTTCGCCGCTCGAGGGCCTGATGATGTCCACCCGCGGCGGCGACATGGACCCGGGCGTGATCACCTATCTGCAGCGGCGCGAGGTATTCAGCCCGGAGGCGATCGAGCGACTGCTCTACCACGACTGCGGCCTGCAAGGCGTGGCCGGAGAAAGCGACATGCGCCGGCTGTTGGCGCGCGAGGATGCGGAGGCGCGGCTGGCGGTGGAAATGTACTGCCACCGCGCGCGCAAATATCTTGGCGCCTATCTCGCGGTGCTTGGCGGCGCCGATGCGATTCTCTTCGGCGGCGGCGTGGGCGAGAACGCACCGTTCGTGCGCGGGAAGATTCTGGCCAATATGGAGTGGGCCGGCATCGCGCTCGACGCACAGGCGAATCGCGCGGCCGTGGGGACCGAGGCGCGCATCAGCCGGCCGCAGAGCCGGACCGAGATCTGGGTTATTCCGGTGGACGAGGCCGCCATCCTGGCACAGGAGGCCGCGGCCGTAGTGCGACCGTATGAAGCGATCGGCCGCAAGGAGAACAAATCATGAACGAGGCGACAATTCAGCCCAAGGCGGAGATGGGTCCGCTGTCCGTGGACGAGCTGCGCCGCATCGACGCCTACTGGCGGGCGGCGAATTATCTTGCGGTCGGGCAGATTTATCTTTTGGATAATCCGCTGCTCAGGGAACCGCTCAAGCCCGAGCACGTCAAGCCGCGCCTGCTCGGCCACTGGGGTACCACGCCCGGCCTCAATTTCCTCTACGTGCACCTGAACCGCATTATTAATAAGTATGACCTCAATGTGCTCTACGTCGCCGGCCCCGGCCACGGCGGGCCGGCGCTGGTCGCCAACACCTGGCTCGAGGGCAGTTACAGCGAGTTCTACCCGAACGTCGCGCGCGACGCCGAGGGCATGCAGCGGCTGTTCCGGCAGTTTTCCTTCCCCGGCGGCGTCGGCAGCCACGTCACCGCCGAAACCCCGGGTTCGATCCACGAGGGCGGCGAGCTCGGCTACGCCCTGTCGCACGCCTACGGCGCCGCCTTCGACAACCCCGATCTGCTCGTCGCCTGCGTCGTCGGCGATGGCGAGGCCGAGACCGGGCCGCTGGCGGCCGCCTGGCACTCGAACAAGTTCCTGAACCCCGCCACCGACGGCGCGGTGCTGCCGATCCTGCACCTGAACGGCTACAAGATCGCCAACCCGACGGTGCTCGCGCGCATCCCGCGCGCGGAACTCGAAAGTCTGTTTCTCGGCTATGGTTATCAGCCGTACTTCGTCGAGGGGGATGAGCCCGAGGCCATGCACCAGTTAATGGCGGCCACGTTCGATGCCGTGATCGGCGCGATTCGCTCGATCCAGCAACGGGCGCGCGCGAACGGTGTGAGCCCCCGCCCGCGCTGGCCGATGATTATTCTCAAGACCCCCAAGGGCTGGACCGGCCCGAAGGAAGTGGACGGCCAGAAGACCGAGGGCAGCTGGCGTTCGCACCAGGTGCCGTTCGGCGAACTGGTCGAGAAGCCCGCGCACCTGAAACTTCTCGAACAGTGGCTGTGCAGTTACCGGCCCGAGGAGCTGTTCGACGACAACGGCGCGCCGAAACCGGAGCTGGCGGCGCTCGCGCCCAAAGGCGCGCGGCGCATGGGCGCCAACCCGCATGCCAACGGCGGCCTGCTGCTCAAGGACCTGCGGCTGCCCGACTTCCGTGACTACGCCGTGGACGTGCCGCAACCGGGACAGGCGCTGGCCGAACCGACGCGGGTCATGGGCCGCTTCCTGCGCGACGTCATGAAGCTCAACCGCGAGGCGCGCAACTTCCGCGTCGTCGGCCCGGACGAGACCGCCTCCAACCGCCTGGGCGCGTTGTTCGAGGTGACCGAGCGGGCGTGGATGGCCGAGCGCATTCCGGAGGACGACCACCTCGCGCCCGATGGGCGCGTGATGGAGATCCTCTCCGAGCACACCTGCCAGGGCTGGCTCGAAGGCTATCTCCTGACCGGTCGCCACGGCCTGTTCTCCTGCTACGAGGCCTTCATCCACATCGTGGACTCCATGTTCAACCAGCACGCCAAGTGGCTCAAGGTGAGCCGCGAGATCGCGTGGCGGCGGCCGATCGCCTCGCTCAACTATCTGCTGACCTCGCATGTCTGGCGCCAGGACCACAACGGCTTCTCGCACCAGGATCCTGGCTTCATCGACCACGTGGTGAACAAGAAGGCCGACGTCATCCGCGTGTACCTGCCGCCCGACGCCAACACGCTGCTCTGTGTCACCGATTGCTGCCTGCGCTCGCGTCATCTGGTGAACGTCATCGTCGCCGGCAAAAACGACCAGCCGCAGTGGCTAGCCATGGACGCCGCCATCAAGCACTGCGCGGCCGGGATCGGCATCTTTGAATGGGCCAGCAGCGACGTTGACAGTGAACCGGACGTGGTCATGGCCTGTGCCGGCGACGTGCCGACGCTCGAGACGCTGGCGGCGGTCGACCTGCTGCGCCGGCAGCTTCCCGATCTCAGGGTGCGGGTGGTGAATGTGGTGGACCTGATGACATTGCAACCCCAGGAAGAACATCCGCACGGGCTTTCGGACAAGGACTTCGATACGCTGTTCACCACCGACAAGCCGATCATCTTCGCCTACCACGGCTACCCGTGGCTCATTCACCGGCTCACCTATCGCCGTGCCAATCACAAGAACCTGCACGTGCGCGGATACAAGGAGGAGGGCAGCACGACCACGCCGTTCGACATGGCGGTGCGCAACGACCTCGACCGCTTTCATCTGGTGGCCGACGTGATCGACCGCGTGCCCAAGCTCGGCTACAAGGCCGCCCACTTGAAGCAGCGCATGCATGACAAGCGTATTGAACACCGGCAGTACATCACACGGCACGGACAGGACATGCCGGAGATACTGGAGTGGAAATGGCCGGCCGCGCCGGGGAGGCCCGCATGAGCGCGTTGACCGGACAGTTTGCCGCGGCCCGAGGATGTGACCATGCTCGATGAATTCATCCACGAACCGCGCGTCGCCTACTTCTCCACGGAGATCGCGCTGCGTAACGACATCCCGACCTACGCCGGGGGCTTGGGTGTGCTCGCCGGCGATACCGTGCGTTCGGCCGCGGACCTGGCATTGCCGCTGGTGGCGGTGAGCCTGGTTTCGCGCGCCGGCTACTTCCGCCAGGAGATCGACGCCCAGGGGCGGCAGGTCGAGCGGCCGTCCGTGTGGGAGCCGCGCAGTTTCGCCCAGCCGCTCGACGCCAAGGTTGCGCTGCCCATCGAGGGGCGCGCGGTCTGGATCGGCGTGTGGCTGTACGTGCTCGAGGGCCACATGGGCGGCCGCCAGCCGGTGCTGCTGCTCGACACCGACCTGGAAGAGAACCGGCGCGAGGACCGCGAGATCACGCACACCCTCTACGGCGGCGACGAGACCTATCGGCTCAAGCAGGAGATCGTGCTCGGCATCGGCGGCATGCGCCTGCTGCAGGCGCTCGGTTTCACGATCCGCCACTACCACATGAACGAAGGTCATTCCGCGCTGCTCGGGCTGGAACTGCTGCGCCGCCACGCGCGCACACCCGAGTTTGTGCGCCCCGGTGAGTCGCTCTACGACATCCCGCGGGTGCGCGCGCTGTGCAGCTTCACCACCCACACGCCGGTCGAGGCCGGCCACGACCGTTTTGCCTACGATCTGGTGCAGCGTGTCCTCGGCAACGTCGTCGACGTTGAGGCCGTGAAGCGGCTGGTGAAAGCCGCCGAGGCGCAGCGCAGCCGGTTGGCGATCGACGAGGGACTCGTCGATCTCGCGACACTCAAGCATCTCGCGGGCGAGGACAGCCTCAACATGACGCGGCTGGCGCTGAACCTGAGCGAGTACGTAAACGGCGTAGCCAAGCGCCACGCCGAGATCTCCAAGAAAATGTTCCCCGGCTACCAGGTGCACGCGGTCACCAACGGCGTGCATCCGTTCACCTGGACGAGTGAACCCTTCCGCAAGCTCTACGACCGTTATCTCCCGAGCTGGTGCCACGAGCCCGAGACGCTCACGCGCGCCGACTGCTGCATCCCCGATGCCGCGGTCTGGGAGGCGCACGTCCAGGCCAAGCAGGCGCTCATCGAGTGGGTGCGCGCACGCACCGGTGTTGTCCTGCATCCGAAGATCCCGATCCTCGGGTTCGCGCGGCGCATGACCGCGTACAAGCGCCCGGACCTGCTGTTCTCCGACCTCGAGCGCCTGAAGGCGATCGCGCGCAACCGCTCGTTCCAGATCGTGCTGGCCGGCAAGGCGCACCCGCGCGATGAGGGCGGCAAGCGCCTGATCGAGCAGCTGCACGGCCAGGCGCGCGCGCTTGAAGGCAGCGTGCCGGTTGTCTATCTGCCCGACTACGACCTCGACACCGCGCTCGCTATCGTGGGCGGCGTCGATGTGTGGCTCAACACGCCGCTGCGCCCGTTCGAGGCCTCCGGCACCAGCGGCATGAAGGCGGCGTTCAACGGCGTGCCGTCGCTGTCGGTGCTCGACGGCTGGTGGGTCGAGGGCTGCATCGAGGGCGTGACCGGCTGGGCGATCGGCAACGCGGTGGGCGCAGACGACGGCGACGCGCGCGCGCTCTACGAAAAGATCGAGCAGGTGGTGCTGCCGCTCTACTACGGATACGCGCAGGACCCCGGCGGCTGGATCAAGGTG
>MFTB01000114.1 GCA_001785195.1 Candidatus Muproteobacteria bacterium RIFCSPHIGHO2_12_FULL_60_33 | reverse complement strand
GACCCGCTACTGGCACAAGCTCGACGACGGGCGCGTCCAGTGCGACGTTTGCCCGCGCTATTGCAAGCTGCACGAGGGCCAGCGCGGCCTGTGTTTCGTGCGCGGCAACCATAACGGTCAGATAGTGCTGACCACCTATGGCCGATCGAGCGGCTATTGCGTGGACCCGATCGAGAAAAAACCGCTTAATCATTTTCTCCCCGGCACCCCGATCCTTTCCTTCGGCACCGCCGGCTGTAACCTCGCCTGCAAGTTCTGCCAGAACTGGGACATCAGCAAATCGCGCGAGCTCGACACATTGATGGATCAGGCCTCGCCCGAAACCATCGCGCAAGCAGCAAAGAAACTCGATTGCCGCAGCGTGGCCTATACCTATAACGATCCGGTCATCTTCCTGGAATACGCCATTGACGTCGCCAAGGCCTGCCGCGAGGTCGGCATCAAGTCGGTAGCTGTGACGGCGGGTTACATGTGCGAGGAGCCGCGGCGCGAGTTTTATCGGTACATGGACGCGGCCAACGTGGACCTGAAGGCCTTCACCGAGGAATTCTACTGGAAGGTCACGGGTTCGCACCTGCAACCCGTCCTCGATACCCTCAAGTACCTGAAGCACGAAACCAAAGTGTGGTTTGAAATCACGACACTGCTCATCCCCGGTCTCAACGACTCGGAAAAAGAGATCGAGGAAATGACGCAATGGATAGTGGAAAATCTCGGGCCCGACGTGCCCATGCATTTCACCGCGTTTCATCCCGACTGGAAAATGCGCGACATCCCGGCGACACCGCCGGCCACACTCATCAACGCGCGCCGGATCGCCATGAAAAACGGCGTGCGCTATGCCTATACCGGCAACGTGCACAACGAAGCGGGCGATTCGACCTATTGCCACCACTGCGGCGCCAAGGTCATCGGGCGCGACTGGTACAATCTCACCGCCTGGAATCTCGATAAAGACGGCCAATGCAAGGCCTGCGGCACTCCCTGCGCCGGCGTGTTCGAGGCCAAACCCGGCAGCTGGGGCGCGCGGCGCATGCCGATACGCCTGGCCAATTTCGCCGCTTAAGGAGCCCTGAAAAAGTGCCTGCCAAAGAATTCCCAAAATACTATCTCTCACCGCAAAGGCGCAAAGAGCGCAAAGGTTTTGTTTTGTTGCGGCCCAGGGTGCAACAAAACCCGTTGCACCCGTTCGGCGGCGCGAATGTTCACTGAACATTCGCGAGGACCCCGCCTCACCCTTCGCGTCTTTGCGGTGAATAACCATTAAATCAGAGATTCCTTAATTCACTGCGTCAGCATCCCGGTTTGACGGCCGTCATGTTTCCGCGGGGAGAACGGTGTTATACATATTTTCATGCCGGGCTCCACGAGCAGGGTTTTTGATCTTCCTGACATGCGCAACCGGGGGCGGGTATTCCGCGACCGGACGCAGGCCGGCGCGGTGCTGGCCAACATGCTCGGAGAGTATCGCGGAACGGACACGCTGGTGCTCGCGATACCGGCCGGCGGCGCGCCGGTGGCGGCGGAAATCGCGAAACAACTCGGGCTGGCGCTCGATCTGGCGGTGGTCAGCAAGATCACGTTGCCGTGGAACACGGAATCAGGATACGGCGCCGTGGCCTTCGATGGCACCGTGCGGCTCAACCGGGACCTGATCGCGGCGCTGGGCCTGCAGCCGACGCTGGTGCAGGAAGGCATTGCGAAAACAAAGGAAAAAGTCGCACGCCGTGTAAAACAACTGTGCGGGGACCGCCGTCTGCCCGACCTGGCACGGCGCGCCGTCATCCTGGTCGACGATGGACTGGCCTCCGGCTTCACGATGCACACCGCCGTGGACGCCTTGCATCACTGTGCGGCGGGCAAAGTCATCGTCGCCGTACCGACCGGGCACGCCGAAGCCGTCGCGCGAATTGCCGTGACAATTGATTCTCTGTACTGTCCGAATATACGTCAGGGTCTGAGTTTCGCCGTCGCGGATGCGTACGAGTACTGGACGGACGTCGAGGAGTCAGCGGTGACCGAAATCATGCGCCACTTCCATTAGACCGGTAATACAGACAGCAGCCGAACGCATGGGTAGCAAACACTGGGAACACTTTCCGCACGAGGCCGATATGGGCATACGCGGCATCGGCAGCACCCGGGACGAGGCCTTCGAGCAGGCGGCGCTCGCCATGACCGCGGTCATCACCGATCCGGCTCAGGTCAGCGCGGTGGAAATGGTGGAAATCACGCGTCAGGCGCCGGATGACGAATTGCTGCTGGTGGACTGGCTCAATGCCCTGGTTTATGAAACGGCAACACGTAAACTGCTTTTCAGTCGCTTCGAGGTCCAGGTGAAGGACCATGTGCTCACTGCCCGCGCCTTCGGTGAGCCGATGGATACCGCGAAACATCATATGGCTGTCGAGATCAAGGGCGCGACCTACACCGCGCTGCGGGTCGCGCAAGAGAGCAACGGCGAATGGGTTGCCCAGTGCGTGGTGGATGTATGAATTGGATGATTGTGTGCGCTCCGCGCACGAATGAACAGCTAATGGCGGGTGGCTCCGCCCCTGCGCCCTGGGTTACTTTCTTTGCTCGTGCAAAGAAAGTAACCAAAGAAAGCACGCCCCCGGATGGCGCGACAACCCCATCGCCTCTCGCCTCACGCTTGAGAGGTCGCCCGACAGCACTTCCTTGTGCTGGCGGGCGACCGGCGCGATCCCTCGCGCCGCCCTTCGGGCTCTTGGGCGCTCGGCTGCGAGGCGAGGCACGCCATACGGGGTGCTGAAAACACCTCCGCGTACCGGCCTGAGGTGGGTTGCTCAAATCCCCGTCGGAGCGAGCCGAGCACCGAGCCAGGCCGGAAGGTGTCGCGAGACTTTTGATCGAGCCCGAGGCGCGTGTTTTGCGCCCGGCGAGTTAGGCGAGCGCCCGGCCGCCGCGAGGCGCGCAGGGGACCGCGTGGTGTTTACGCGGCGAAGCGACCGGGGCGGATTTCTTTTGGTGACTTTTCTTTGTCCGCCCAAAGAAAAGTCACCTGCCGTGGGTCAGCCACCCACAAGTATGCGTCGCCGAAGGTGACACAAAGCCAATGGACATATCACTTTTCAGCCGCCACACCGACTACGAATGGGAGATCGCTCCTCACGGCGCCATGCGCGTGCCCGCGGTGATCTACGCCGACGAAGCCCTGATCCGCGCGATGGACCACAAGGTGTATGAACAGGTTTGCAACGTCGCCACCCTGCCCGGCATCGTGAAGGCGTCCTACGCCATGCCCGATGCGCACTGGGGCTACGGCTTTCCCATCGGCGGTGTCGCCGCCTTCGATCCGGACGAAAGCGGCGTGGTGTCGGCGGGCGGTGTCGGTTTTGACATCTCCTGCGGCGTGCGCTGCCTGCACACCGGACTGAATGCCGAAGACGTCATGGCGGTTCAAAAAACGCTGGCCGATACCTTATATAGGGAGATTCCGGCGGGTCTGGGCAGCACCGGCACCATCCGCCTGAATCCATCCGAAATGGACGCGATGCTTTCCGGCGGCGCGGCTTGGGCCGTCAAACGCGGCTACGGCAGCGCTGCCGACCTCGAGCACATCGAGGAACACGGCCAGATGCGCGGCGCGCGTCCGGATTGCGTGTCGGAACACGCCAAGAAACGCCAGCGCGATGAGATGGGCACGCTGGGCAGCGGCAATCATTATCTTGAGGTACAAAAGGTCGCCAAAGTCATTGACACCGAGGCGGCAGAAGCCTTTGGCATTCGCGAAAACGATGTCGTCGTCAGCATCCATTGCGGTTCGCGCGGGCTGGGGCATCAGATCGGCACCGAATTTCTGAAGGAGATGGTGATCGCCGCGCCGCGCTACGGCATCACCCTGCCCGACCGCGAGCTCGCCTGCGCGCCCATCAACTCCCCCATCGGTGAGGATTATCTGGGCGCGATGCGCGCAGGGATCAACTGCGCGCTCGCCAACCGCCAGATCCTGACCCATCTCGTGCGCGAGTCATTCGCGAAGGTTCTGCCGAAGGCACGGCTGCCGCTGCTTTATGACGTCTCGCACAACACCTGCAAGGTGGAGGAGCATGTCGTGGACGGCCAGCGGCGCAAGCTCTACGTGCACCGCAAGGGTGCCACGCGCGCCTTCGGTCCGGGGCATCCGGATATTCCCGCGGCCTTCCGTTCCGTGGGCCAGCCGGTGCTGATCGGCGGTTCGATGGGCACCGGCTCCTATATCCTCGTCGGCGCCAGGGAAGCTGAAGCACTGTCATTCAGTTCCGCCTGCCACGGTGCCGGGCGCGCCATGAGCCGGCACCAGGCGTACAAAACCTGGAAGGGCCGGCAGGTGATCGACGAACTGGCCGCGCGCGGCATTCTGATACGCAGCCCTTCCGGACGCGGCGTGGCCGAAGAAGCACCCGGCGCATACAAAGACGTGTCCGCCGTGGTGGATGCCGCCGATGCCGCGGGTCTCGCGCGCAAGGTGGCGCGCCTTGAGCCGTTAGTTTGTATAAAAGGATGAAAAGCAACCGCAGATAAACGCAGACAATTTTGTCGGGAACGAAAATTGGACAGTGGAGCGCAGCGACGCTGGCCCGAGCGTGAGCGAGGGCGAGCGCCAGGGACGGCGCGAGCATTAACGCGGATCAAAAACGCAAAAGAGATATGTTTATTTTCTTCTATCTGCGTTCATCCGCGTTCATCGGCGGTTTCAACAATCATATGGCCCACATCTACATCGGCACCAGCGGCTGGAATTACGATTCATGGCGCGACGACTTTTACCGCGGGATTCCACGCAAAAACTGGCTGAGATTCTGCGCCGGGCGCTTCACCGGCATCGAAGTCAATGCCACCTTTTACCGCCTGCAAAGCAAGGAAACATTCCGTCGCTGGCGTGATGAAACACCGGCTAATTTCCGCTTCGCCATCAAGGGCAACCGCTTTCTGACGCACAACAAGAAACTCGCCGACCCGCTGCCCGCGATTCGCCTCGAACGCGATCGCGCCAAGGGTTTGGGGGGAAAGCTGGCAGCCGTTGTCTGGCAATTGCCGCAACCGTTTCGCAAAAACATGGACCGATTGCACATATTCGCCAGGGCGCTGAAATCCTGGCCTCAAGCACGTCACGCGATCGAGTTCCGCCATGACTCCTGGTTCGACGATGAAGTCGCCGCGTGCCTGCGCGCCCACCGGCTGGCCGTTTGCCAATCGGACGCCTCCGACTGGCCTCTGTGGGACGCCGTCACCACCGACATGGTGTATGTCCGTCTGCATGGGCACGATGTCACTTATGCCTCGTTTTACAGCGACAAAGAGCTTGCCCGATGGGCGCGGCGCGTACGCCGCTGGATCAGGGAAGGCCGTGATGTCCACGTCTACTTCGACAACGACGCCTTCGGTGCCGCGCCGTTGAACGCCTTGCAACTGATCAGACTTGTTAATGAAAAATCCGTGAAACCGCAGGTGAACGCAGACAATTTCGCCGGGAGCGAAAATTGGACAGCGGAGCACAGCGACGCTGGCCCGAGCGCAAGCGAGGGCGAGCGCCAGGGAAGGCGCGAGCATAAACGCCGATAGAAGCAAGATATTCGATTTTTTCTTTTCATCTGCGTTAATCTGTGCTGTACAGGGATGTACGAATGTCGCGAGCGCAGGATGCGCAGGAGCGACCGTTTATCAGCGGTTCCAAAAATCATTCAATATGCCCGTCCACAACGCCGACATCGCCACGATCTTCGAGGAAATCGCCGACCTTCTCGAAATCGAGAACGCGAACCCCTTCCGCGTGCGCGCCTACCGCAATGCCGCGCGCCAATTGCAGGGCATGGGCGTGCCGGCGGCGGATATGGTGGCGAAGGGCGAGGACCTCACCGAATTGCCCGGCATCGGTGACGACCTCGCCGCCAAGATCAAGGAAATTGTCGAGACCGGCCAATGCCAGTTCCTCGAAAAACTGCGCAAGAAAACCCCGCCGACCATCACCGAACTGCTGAAAATCCCCGGCCTCGGGCCCAAGCGCGTGCGCACGCTCTACCACGAACTCGATGTGCATACGATCGAGCAGCTCGCGCGCGCCGCGCGTGACGGGCGCATCCGCGCGCTGCCCGGCTTCGGCGAGAAAACCGAGGCAACCATTCTCGAAGCGATATCGGCGCATGTCGAAAAACAGGCCCGTTTCAAGCTCGCGGTCGCCGCGCAATATGCCGAACCGTTCAGGAAATATCTGGAAACAATTCCGGGCGTGAAACAGGTCGTGCTCGCCGGCAGTTACCGGCGCTCCAGGGAAACCGTGGGCGATATTGATATCCTGGTCACCGCCACCGACGCCGAAAAGGTGATGGATCGCTTCGTCGCCTATGATGAGGTCAAGGACGTAATGGCCAGGGGTCCGACGCGTGCGACGGTGATGCTCAAGTCCAGGATGCAAGTGGACGTGCGCGTGGTAGACAAAGACTGCTTTGGCGCCGCGTTGCAGTACTTCACCGGTTCCAAGGCACATAACATCGAGATTCGCCGGCTCGCGCAGGAGCGCAAGCTCAAGATCAGTGAATACGGCGTGTTCAAGGGCGAAAAACGCATCGCGGGCGATACGGAAGAATCCGTGTATCGCGCGGTGGGCTTGCCGTGGGTTCCACCGGAGCTGCGCGAGAACCGCGGCGAAATCGAGGCCGCGCGCGCCGGCAAATTGCCAAAACTCGTGGAGTTCGCCGATCTCAGGGGCGATCTGCACGCCCACACCAAAGCCACCGACGGCCACAACACCCTGCGCGAGATGGCCGAAGCCGCGCGTGAACGGGGCTTTGAATACATCGCTGTCACCGAGCATTCGCGAAGGCTCACGGTGGCGCACGGGCTCGATCCGCAGCGGCTGCGCAAGCAGATGAATGAGATCGACCGGCTGAATGGCGAGCTCAAGAACATCACCATATTAAAAGGCATCGAAGTGGACATCCTCGAGGACGGCCGCCTCGATCTGCCCGATGACGTGCTTTCCGAGCTGGATCTCGTGGTCGGCGCGGTACACAGCAAGTTCCATCTCTCGCGCGCCAAGCAGACCGATCGCATCCTGCGTGCGATGGACCATCCGCACTTCACCATCCTGGCTCATCCCACGGGACGTCTGCTCGACAGCCGCGAGCCGTACGACGTGGACATGCTGCGGATCATCCGCCAGGCGCGCAGCCGCGGCTGTTTCCTCGAGCTCAACGCCTATCCCGACCGGCTTGATCTGATCGATGTGTACTGCCAGATGGCGCGGGACGAAGAAGTGCTTGTCGCCATCAGCTCCGATGCCCACGGCACCCGGGATTTCGATAATCTTATATATGGCGTAGGTCAGGCTAGACGCGGCTGGCTGGAAAAAAAGGACGTACTCAATACCCGACCGCTCAAGCTGTTAAAACCGTTGCTCAAGCGTACAATTTCTTAAGCAGCGGAATGGGAGCGGACACAAAAGCCGCGCCGCTCAATTCCGCCAGGCAGAGATAAAAGACCATGGCGAGCCCCGCACAAAAAATCAGTATAAGCACTGGCGACGCACTGATCCTCGTGGATGTGCAGAACGATTTTCTGCCCGGCGGGAGTCTGGCGGTGCCGCAAGGCGATGCCGTGGTGCCGGTGCTGAATCGCTATCTCGCGACATTCACGGCGCGCGCATTGCCCATCTACGCCACGCGCGACTGGCATCCGGCGAATCACTGTTCGTTCAAGGCCCGGGGTGGGCCCTGGCCGCCGCATTGCGTCGCTGAAACCCGCGGCGCGCAGTTTGCCGCAAACCTCAAACTTCCACCGGGCGCCGCGATCATCTCCAAGGCCACGACACCGGACAAGGACGCCTACTCCGGTTTCGAAGGCACCGACCTCGACGCGCGCCTACGCGCACAAACGATCAAGCGCTTGTTCGTCGGCGGACTGGCCACCGATTACTGCGTGCTGAACACGGTGCGCGATGCGCGCCGTCTCGGCTACGAGGTGTACCTGCTCGCCGATGCCATCCGCGCCGTCAACGTGAAACCGGATGACGGCCGCCAGGCCGAGGAGGAAATGCAGCGGCTCGGCGCGAAACCCATTACCCTGGCCGCTCTCGATACGTAAATGAAGCCCTACTCGCTTCGCTCGTTCGTCTTGACAAAATGATTGATCCGCTCAAAAGCCCTCTGCTTACCGACCTGTATCAGCTCACCATGCTGCAGGCGTACTTCGCGCACGGCATGAATGACATCGCCGTCTTCGAATTTTTTGTCCGGCGGCTGCCGCCGAACCGCGGTTTCCTGATGGCGGCCGGGCTCGATCAGGCGTTGCAATTCCTCGAAAACCTGCATTTCACCGAGGAAGAACTCGACTGGGTGCGCCGCAGCGGGCGTTTCAGCCGGGATTTTCCCGATCAGCTCGCCAAGCTGCGTTTTACCGGCGACGTGCATGCCATGCCGGAAGGCACGTTGTTCTTTGCCGATGAACCGATTCTGCGCGTGACGGCACCGATCCCGCAGGCACAGCTCGTCGAGAGCCGGATCATCAATTTGTTGCACCTCCAGACGCTGGTGGCCTCGAAAGCCGCGCGCGTGGTGCTGACCGCTCCCGGCAAACTGCTCGTGGACTTCGGCATGCGGCGCGCCCACGGCGCCGAGGCGGCGTTGTTCGCGGCGCGGGCCAGCTATGTCGCCGGATTCCAGGGCACCTCCAATGTGCTCGCGGGCGCCGAGTTCAATATACCGGTGTTCGGCACCATGGCGCATTCCTTTGTCCAGGCGCACGATAATGAGGAACTTGCCTTCGAGCATTTCGCCCGCGCCCAGCCGGAGAACGTGACGCTGCTCATCGACACCTACGACACCGAAGCCGCGGCGCGCAAGGTAACAGAACTGGCACCGCGCCTGAAAAAGTCGGGCATTACCGTGAAAGCGGTGCGCATCGACAGCGGCGATCTCGCCATTCATGCGCACAACGTGCGCCGGATCCTGGACGAGGCGGGGCTGACGGAGATCGGCATTTTTTCGAGCGGCAGCCTCGACGAATATGCGTTGCGGAACCTGTTGTCGCACGGCGCGCCCATTGACGGCTTCGGCGTCGGCACGGCCATGGATACCTCGGCCGATGCGCCGTTTCTCGACTGCGCCTACAAGCTGCAGGAATATGCCGGACGCGCGCGGCGTAAGCGTTCCGAAGGCAAGGCCACCTGGCCGGGACGTAAACAGGTTTATCGCACGTATGACGCGAACGGTGTCATGACCGGCGATGTGCTTACGCTGGAAAATGATTCGCCTCCGGGTGAAACCCTGATCCAGCCGGTGATGCAAGGTGGAAGACGCGTGCACCAACCGGAGACACTCGAGCAGATTCGCCGGCGTGCCGCGGATGAACTCCGGCGCCTGCCGCCCCACCTGCGCCAACTCAAGGAGGCGCCGCCCTACCCCGTTACCATTGCACAACCACTGCGTGAGCTGGCGATGGCGGTGGACCGCGGAGTCATGCAGAATTGAACGGTTATGATCACCGATCCCTTCCTCACTGAAATCTCGCGTCACATCTGGGACAGCAAGTACCGCTTCCGCGACGGCGACCGGGTGCACGACCAGACCGTGGATGACACCTGGCAACGCATCGCACGCACGCTGGCGGGCGTGGAAAAAGGCGACTGGGCCCGGTGGGAAAAACATTTCTACGAAGTCCTGCGGGACTTCAGATTCCTGCCGGGAGGGCGCATCCAGGCCGGGGCCGGCACCGGCCGGCGCGTGACGCTGTTCAACTGCTTCGTCATGGGCACGATCGAGGATTCGATGGACGGCATCTTCGACGGACTCAAGGAAGGCGCGCTCACGATGCAGCAGGGCGGCGGCGTGGGCTACGATTTTTCCACACTGCGCCCCAGCGGCTCGCAGGCCAAAAGCGTTGGTTCCGTCGCCTCCGGCCCGGTGTCGTTCATGCAGATCTGGGACGCGATGTGCGGGACGCTGCTTTCCACCGGCGCGCGGCGCGGCGCCATGATGGCCACCCTGCGCTGCGACCATCCCGACATCGAGGCCTTCATCGACGCCAAACGCGACAGCCACGCGCTGCGGCGGTTCAATCTCTCGGTGCTGGTGACGGACGCCTTCATGGAGGCCGTGCACGGGGACCAGGACTGGGCGCTGGTGTTCCCGGTGGAGAAGGGCACACCCGCGGGAACCGAGTCGGTCCTGCGGACATGGCCGGGCCGTTCCGAACCGGTGCGCTGCCATGTTCACCAGCACGTGCGTGCGCGGGAGCTTTGGGACAAGCTCATGCGCGCCACCTATGAATACGCCGAACCGGGCGTGCTCTTCATCGATCGCATCAATCAGTTCAATAATCTCTGGTATCGCGAACACATCAGCGCGACCAACCCTTGCGTGACCGCCGATACCTGGGTGCACACGGCCGAAGGGCCGCGTCAGGTCAAAGAACTTTGCAGACGGCCGTTTGAAGCCCTCGTGAACGGCCGGATGCATCGGTCGTCGCCTCGCGGATTTTTCTCGACGGGAGACAAACCCGTTCTGCGCCTGCGAACGAGAGAAGGATTTTCCCTGCGTTTGACCAGCGATCATCCGGTGTTGCGCGTAACCCGGCTGACACGCTTGTCGCGGCAAACCGAGTGGACCAAGGCCGGCGACCTTCGAGCGGGAGATCGGGTCGTCCTGCATGACCACCGGGCCATGGGGCACTGGCCCGGTCAATACGGGGAAAATGAAGGATATCTCATCGGATTGTTGATCGGCGACGGCACCTTCGGTGAAGGCCAAGCGCAACTGCGTGTCTGGCCCAGCGCCGCGCTCGCCAACGCAGATGTCCCGCCGGCGGGAGCGCTCGCCGTCATGAAAGCGGTGGAAGAAATAACCGCAGACATGCCGCATCGCAGCGATTTCTCCGGATGGCGAACCGGCGGTGGCGGTGCCTATCGCTTTCTCAAGCTCGCGCCGCTTACCCGTTTCGCCGAAACCCTGGACGTGCGCCACGGCAACAAGACCGTGACACCGGCCATCGAACGTTGCTCGAGCGACTTCTACCGGGGATTTCTGCGCGGGTTGTTCGACACGGATGGCTCCGTACAAGGCTCGCAAAGCAAGGGCGCCAGCGTTAGATTGGCGCAAAGCGACGCAACGATGATCGAGTCGGTACAACGGATGCTCCTGCGGCTGGGCATCGCCAGCGTGATTTACCGCAATCGCCGCGCCGTGGGTCCGCGCCTGCTGCCGGACGGCCGCGGCGGCAAGCGCGCTTACGAATGCCGGGCCGATCACGAACTCGTCATCGCCGGGGAGAATTCGTCCGTCTTCCATGAATTGATCGGCTTTGTGGATTCGCAGAAACAGTCACGACTGTCGGCCTCACTGAAAGGCTATATGGGAAGCCCTGCTCGCGACGCTCGCTCGTCCTGCCCTAATAAACGTTCGCTCAATCGCGAGCGTTTTGTCGCCACGATTGAAAGCGTGGAGCCCGATGGCGTGGAAAAAGTATTTGACGTCCAGATTCCCGGAATCAATGCCTTCGACGCCGGCGGTTTTTATGTCCACAACTGCGGTGAAATCCCGCTGCCGCCGTACGGTGCCTGCGATCTCGGTTCCATCAACCTGACGGCCTTTGTCCTCGATCCCCTCACCGGGCAGGCGCGCCTGGACCTGGATGAAATCCGCAAAACCGCGGCGATTGCCACGCGCCTGATGGACAATGTCATCGATACCTCGCTGTTCCCGCTGGAAAAACAGGCGGCGCAGGCGCAAGGCGCGCGGCGCATCGGGCTCGGCCTCACGGGACTGGCGGACACGCTTATCATGCTCGGGCTGCATTACGCCGACGACGCGGCGCGCAATCTGGCGGCGCGCGTCATGCAGGCCATCTGCCACACCGCCTACCGCACCTCCGTCGGGCTCGCGGAAGAAAAAGGTGCATTCCCGTTTTTTGACCGGGAAAAATTCCAGCAAGGAAAATTCATCCAGAGCCTGCCGCATGACATCCAGGACGGCATCGCCCGGTTCGGATTGCGCAACAGCCACCTCACCGCGATCGCGCCGACCGGCACGATCAGCCTGCTCGCAAACAATATCTCAAGCGGGCTCGAACCGGTGTATGAATTCAATTATGTGCGCCGCGTGCTGGAACTCGATGGCCGCTACACCGAACACAGGCTGACCGATTATGCACTGCGCCTGTGGCATGAGCGGCGCGGAGATGAGAAGTTGCCGGCGGCATTCGTGGATACCCGTTCGCTGGCGCCCGCGATGCATCTCGGCATGCAGGCGGCGCTCCAACCTTATATTGACAATTCCATCTCCAAAACCATCAACGTCCCGCGCGATTACCGCTTTGACGACTTCAAGGAAATATACGAACGGGCCTATGACATGGGGCTCAAGGGCTGCACCACCTTCCGTCCCAATCCCGTCACCGGCGAGGTGCTCCGGGGCGGGAGTGACAGCGAGACCGCCCCGCTTTGTTGCAGCGTCGAGCGCGAGGCCGATTGAAAGCTGTCTCAAAAACTGCTGCGCGTCCGTGATCCGGGCTCGGGCGGTGCTCGGAATCCTCATGTACTTTCGTGTACACTCCGGTTCCTGCGCTCCGTCCTCACCCGGCTGACGGCCGCTCGCGACGTTTTTGAGACAGCTTTAGCCATCCCTGTTCTCCGGGGGCGCCCCTCTATACAATTCACCGACAGGAGCTGGAACACACATGAAAAAAGCAGTGGCAGGGAAGCCCGTTCCCGACGCGGAAATGCAGACCACCGGCGGCAAGGCCATCCGCCTGCATGATCTCAAGGGCAAATACGCCGTGCTGTATTTCTACCCGAAGGATGACACCCCCGGCTGCACCCTGGAAGGCCAGGATTTTCGCGACCGGTACGGCCAGTTCAAGAAGCTCAAGGCCGAGATCTACGGCGTGTCGCGCGACAGCCTCGCTTCGCACGAAAAATTCAAGGCCAAGTTCAAATTCCCCTTCAAACTTGTTTCCGACGAGGACGAGAAACTCTGCCAGTTGTTCGACGTCATCCGCGAAAAAAGCCTCTATGGAAAAAAATACATGGGCGTGGACCGCAGCACCTTCATACTCGACCAGGACGGCGTATTGCGCCGCGAATTCCGCGGCGTCCAGGTAAAGGGACACGTCGACGAAGTCATCGAGGAAATCAGGGAACTGCAAACCCCGTCATCAAAGCGTCAATGACCGCCAAAAGAAAGATTTTCGTCGTCGATACCAACGTTCTCATCCACGATCCGACCTCGATCCTGAGATTTCAGGAACACGATGTGGTCATTCCCATCGTGGTGCTGGAAGAACTCGACACCATCAAGGTCGGAATGTCCGAAATCGCCCGTAACGTCCGTCAGGTCAGCCGCCTGCTGGACGATCTGGTGGAAAAGGCCAATGGCGATATCAGCCATGGCATCAAGCTGCCTTCCGTCACCAAGGATATCGAGACCGGCCATCTGTACTTTCACATGGAGGAGGCACGCAGCCCGCTGCCCTTCGGCCTCTCCGGCCGCAGCTCGGACAACGCCCTGCTCGGCATCACGCTCGATCTCAGCAAAGCCCATCCCGACCGGCAGACAATCCTTGTCACCAAAGACATCAACCTGCGCCTCAAGGCGCGTGCCCTGGGCATCCTGGCCGAGGATTACACCAACGACCAGGTGCTGGATGACACGAATCTGCTTTTTTCCGGCGCGGAAAAACTGGCCGCGGATTTCTGGGAGACACACAGCAAGAACATGGAATCGTGGAAAGAGGAAGGCCGCACGTTTTACCGCCTGCGCGGACCCAAGGCGCGCGCCTGGCTGCCCAACCAGTTTCTGTACATCAACGGAACGAACACGGATCGTCCGTTCGAGGCCGTGGTGCGGCGCAACGAGAACGATTCGGCCATCATTGAAGTCGTCAAGGACTACGCCTCGGAGCGCAACAAGGTCTGGGGCATCGGCGCCCGCAACCGCGAACAGAATTTTGCCTTCAACCTGCTCATGGACCCGGAGGTCGATTTCGTCAGCCTGCTCGGGCAGGCCGGCACGGGGAAAACCCTGCTCACGCTCGCCTCCGCATTGATGCAGACGCTGGAATCCAAGCGCTATACGGAAATCATCATGACGCGCATGACCGTGCCGGTCGGCGAGGACATCGGATTCCTGCCCGGCACCGAAGAGGAAAAGATGGGCCCGTGGATGGGCGCGCTGGAAGACAATCTCGACGTGTTGCAGGAAACCGCGACGCAGGAACACGGTGCCTGGGGCCGCGCCGCCACGCACGACCTGCTGCGCAACCGCATCCGCATCAAGTCGCTCAACTTCATGCGCGGTCGCACGTTCCTGAAGAAATTCCTGATCATCGACGAGGCGCAAAACCTGAGCCCGCACCAGATCAAGACCCTCGTCACCCGCGCCGGCCCCGGCAGCAAGATCGTCTGCCTCGGCAACATCGCCCAGATCGACACGCCCTATTTAACGGAAACGACCTCCGGCCTCACCTACGTCGTGGATCGTTTCAAGCAATGGGAACACAGCGGACACATCACATTGCAACGTGGCGAGCGTTCGCGCCTGGCCGATTACGCCTCGGAGATACTATAGATATGAATTTTCAACGCACAATTTTGCCGGGAGCAAAATTGGTCGTGCTTCAGCGCGCCCGCAGGGGGCGCGCCATGGATGGCGCGCAACAAAGGCGCGAAGGCGCAAAGAAAAACCTGGAGAAATAAATAAAAAATTTTATGGGTTTTCTGGAAGCACGCTTCTAAAGAAACGACCAATCAGACTATTTATCGCCCGCCACACGCTCGTAGTGTGAGCGAAACAGTATCTCCAGTTCCTCAATCACCTCAATTTTATCCCGCCCCTGCATCACATGCTGCGTCAGGATCGCTGAGGTTTCATTGAGCAGTTTTCTCGCGTCCAGCATCGGATATGTCGCCCGCAGACGCTTGACCGCCTTGACGACGCTCTCCTCGGCAGGGCGGGGAATATCCAGTGGCGCTGGAATCTCAACGGCCGGAGCGCTTCGGCTTTCTTCTGCGCTGTCATTACCGTGTCGCCACAGCAGGAACTCGGCAAATTCCAGCAATGCGGCGGCCTGCGCGGCCGGGAGCCGTTGGGCTATCTCGGTTAGGCGTTTTTCAATATTGTCCGGCACGGCGAGTCGCAAGATACGCTAGGAATGGGTATTTTTCTGCGTGGATCGTTTTTCGCAACGTTCATGCGCGAAGTTCATGAATTCGTCCATGGCGCGCAATCGGAATTTCTGCCGCTGGAAAACAATGGAGAAAGGCCGTTCGAGCGGCGGATCGAGCGGGAGCGCCGCCAATGATCCCAGCTTCAACTCCTTCACCACCGTCGCCTGCGAGACGATAGACACGCCCAGTCCGGCCTCGACGGCGCTCTTGACGGCCTCGGGGTTGCCCACCTCGACATTGACGTTGAGGTCGTGCAGTTGCATGTTGTTTCGCGCAAGATACTCGCCGATGAACTCGCGCGTGCCGGAGCCTTCCTCGCGGGCCACGAACGGCAGGCCCTGGAGGTCCTCG
>MFTB01000113.1:2501-14796 GCA_001785195.1 Candidatus Muproteobacteria bacterium RIFCSPHIGHO2_12_FULL_60_33 | reverse complement strand
CAGAAGTGGGGAAACAGCCTGGCCGTGCGTATCCCGCGCGGTGTCGTTGAAGAGGTGGGGCTTAAACCTCACGATGCCCTGACCATCGAGGTGAAAAAGGGTCGCATCGTTCTTGTGCCGGTCGTGCCGGCCGAAAAGACCGGGCCAATTCCGCGCTACCGTCTTGAAGACTTGGTGAAGAAAATCACTCCGAGAAATCGCTATAAGGAGGTGGACTTCGGCCCGCCGGTCGGGCGCGAGGTACTGTGATGGCAAGGTATGTCCCGGAGCGCGGCGACGTCGTATGGCTGGATTTCAGTCCTACAGCCGGACACGAGCAGTCCGGTCACCGGCCGGCGCTCGTGCTTTCGCCCGCGTCCTACAATGCCCGCAGCGGGCTCATGCTCTGCTGCCCCATCACAAGCAAGGTCAAGCCTTATCCCTTCGTTGTGCCGATCTTGGGCGGTTCAGAAGTCGCCGGCGCCATCCTGGCCGACCAGTTGCGGAGCATGGACTGGCGGGCGCGGGCAGTGGTGAAGAAAGGGAAAGTCTCCGAGCGCACGTTGCACGAGGTACTCGGCCGGGCCGCCGCGCTGCTTGTCTGAATCGGTTTCTTCTCACCTCGATTCCGGTCGGTCAGAAGCCATCTAAAAAATACGCTTGAAGTATCGGAGGGAGGTATTGCCTGCCCCGAATGGCTTTGACTGTTTTCCGACGGTGAACAAAGCTCACCTTACATCCGTTTTTGAAGTGGCTTCTTCTTCAGCCGGCTTTGCGACTCAGGCCGATGGCGCGGCGTTCCAGCGCATGTCTCAGGAATTCCCCGGTATGAGACGCCGGTTGTAGCGCCACTTCCTCGGGTGTGCCCGCGGCCAGAACCTTGCCCCCGCCGTCGCCGCCCTCGGGGCCGAGATCGATGATCCAGTCCGCGGTCTTGATGACGTCGAGATTGTGCTCGATCACCACCACCGTGTTGCCGTGGTCGCGCAGCCGGTTCAGCACCGCCAGCAGCTGCTGGATGTCGTGGAAGTGCAGCCCCGTGGTCGGCTCGTCCAGGATATACAGCGTGCGCCCGGTATCGCGCTTGGACAGCTCGCGCGCGAGCTTGATGCGCTGCGCCTCGCCGCCGGAGAGCGTGGTGGCGCTCTGGCCAAGGGTAATGTAGGACAGGCCGACATCGAGCAGCGTCTGGAGCTTGTGGCTCACGGGGGGGATGGCGCTGAAAAATCCCGCCGCCGTTTCCACGGTCATGCCCAGCACCTCATCGATGCTCTTGTCCTTGTAACGGACGTCGAGGGTCTCGCGGTTGTAGCGCTTGCCGCGGCACACGTCGCAGGGCACGTAAATATCCGGGAGGAAATGCATCTCCACCTTGATCAGGCCGTCACCCTGGCAGGCCTCGCAGCGTCCGCCCCGGACGTTGAAGGAGAAGCGTCCCGGCGCATAGCCGCGTTCGCGCGCCATGGGCGTGGCGGCGAACAGTTCGCGGATGGGGGTGAATAACCCGGTATAAGTAGCGGGGTTCGAACGCGGCGTGCGTCCGATCGGCGACTGGTCGATGTCCACGACCTTGTCGAACTGTTCGAGCCCTTCGATGGCGCGGCAGGGGGCGGGTTCGAGCGTGGAACCGTACAGATGCTTGGCGACGGAGGCATAGAGCGTGTCGTTGATGAGCGTGGATTTTCCCGAGCCCGACACGCCGGTCACGCAGGTGAAAAGCCCCACCGGAATCGAAACATCGACGTCTTTCAGGTTGTTGCCGGTGGCGCCGCGAATCACAAGCTGACGCGAGGGATCGTTGGGCGTACGACCGTGCGGAACCGCGATTTTTCGCTCGCCGCGCAGATAGGCGCCGGTGATCGAGCGCGGATGCCGCACAATCTCCTCGGGTGCTCCCTGCGCTACGACCTCGCCGCCGTGTACGCCCGCGCCCGGACCGATGTCCAGCACGAAGTCCGCGGCGCGGATCGCTTCTTCGTCATGTTCCACCACGATCACGGTGTTGCCGAGGTCGCGCAGGCGCCGCAGGGTGTCGAGCAGGCGCGCATTGTCGCGCTGGTGCAGGCCGATCGAGGGCTCATCGAGTACATACATGACGCCGACCAGCCCGGCGCCGATCTGGGAGGCCAGCCGTATCCGTTGCGCCTCGCCGCCGGAAAGCGTTTCCGCCGAGCGCGCCAGCGTGAGGTAATCTAGTCCGACGCTGACCAGAAACCCGAGACGATTGGCGACCTCTTTCACGATCTTGGCGGCAATTTCGCCGCGACTTCCCGCCAGACGCAGGCCCTGGAAAAAATCGAGCGCCGTGGCCACGGGCAGCTGGGTGATTTCGTGCAGCGCTTTTGCCCCCACGAACACATGCCGGGCCTCGCGTTTCAGGCGCGACCCGTCACAGGTTTCACAGGGCTGGTGACTGAGGAATTTTGCCAGTTCCTCGCGCACGGAATTGGATTCGGATTCGCGGTAGCGCCGCTCGATGTTGGGGATCACGCCCTCGAAGGCATGCTTGCGTCTGGCGCGCGGACCCTGCTCGCCGAAATAGGTGAAGGTAATAAGCTCATCGCCGCTTCCATGCAGGATGACGTCGCGCGCCTTTTTCGGGAGTGTCTCAAACGGCGCATCGAGGTTGAACTTGTAATGTTTGGCCAGCGATTCCAGCATGTGAAAGTAAAATGCGTTGCGCCGGTCCCAGCCGCGTATCGCGCCGGCGGGCAATGACAGGGTGGGGTCGCTGACCACGCGCGCGGGGTCGAAGAACTGGCGCACGCCGAGACCGTCGCAGCTTGGGCAGGCGCCGGCCGGGTTGTTGAAGGAAAACAGCCGCGGTTCGAGTTCGGCCAGACTGTAGCCGCAATGCGGGCAGGCGTAGCGCGCGGAAAAAACGATTTCCTGCGCACTGCTGTTCTGTTCGTCCAGCACCACCACACGGATCAGGCCTTCTCCCAGGTTGGCCGCGGTCTCGAAGGATTCGGCCAGGCGCTGTTCCTGACCCTTGCGCACGACCACGCGGTCCACCACGGCTTCAATCGTGTGTTTGAAATTCTTCTTGAGCTCCGGCGCTTCATCGAGTGAAACCACCACGCCATCGATACGTGCGCGGATATAACCCTGGGTGCGCAGGCGATCCAGGATGTGCAGGTGCTCGCCCTTGCGTCCCTCGATCAGTGGCGCCAGCAGCATGAGCTTGGTGCCCTCGGGCAGCGTCATGACATGGTCCACCATCTGGCTCACCGTCTGGGCCGCGAGCGTCACCCCGTGTTCTGGGCAGCGCGGTTCGCCCACGCGCGCGAACAGCAGGCGCAGGTAATCGTAGATTTCCGTGACGGTACCGACCGTGGAGCGCGGGTTGTGCGAGGCGGACTTCTGCTCGATGGAGATCGCGGGACTCAGGCCCTCGATCAGGTCCACATCCGGTTTTTCCATGAGCGCCAGGAACTGGCGCGCATAGGCCGACAGCGACTCGACATATCGCCGCTGGCCTTCGGCATACAGCGTGTCGAAGGCGAGCGAAGACTTGCCGGAGCCGGACAGCCCCGTGATGACGATGAGTTGCTCACGCGGCAGGTCGACGTCGATATTCTTGAGATTATGCGTGCGTGCGCCGCGGATGCGGATGTATTCCATGCTGCTGTGTCTACGGCTGATGCCGGGTTAAAGGCGAATCTGTTAATATACTGAAAACAGCCTATTTTTCCCAATCCATATAATGTTTTCCCCGCAAGATCGTATGTCTCCGCTGGAGCGGCGCGCCGCCGCCGGTCTGGCCAGCATTTACGGCCTGCGCATGCTCGGGATGTTCCTGATCCTGCCGGTGTTTGCGGTTTACGCGGAGCATCTGCCGGGTGGCGAAAATCATACCCTCATCGGATTGGCGCTGGGTGTCTATGGACTGACCCAGGCGCTGCTGCATTTGCCCTTCGGGATGGTTTCGGATCGCGTGGGGCGTAAGCGTGTTATTTATTTCGGACTGGTGCTGTTCGCCCTGGGGAGTTTTATCGCCGCCGCGGCCGATGATATCTACATGGTGATCATTGGTCGCACGATTCAGGGCGCGGGCGCCATCAACTCGGTTTTAACGGCGCTGCTCGCGGACCTCACGCGCGAGGAGCACCGCACCAAGGCCATGGCCATGGTCGGCGGTACCATCGGTCTGACCTTTGCGCTATCCCTGGTGCTGGGACCGGCGCTTTACTATCTCATCAGCATCCCCGGTATATTCGCCATGACCGGCGTGCTGGCGCTGCTGGCAATCCTGATGATGAAATTTATCGTGCCCGATCCGAAGCAAAGCCATTTTCATTCCGATACTGAAGCCGCGCCAGCCGGACTTCTCGGCGTATTGCGCGATCGCGAACTCGGACGGTTGAACTTCGGCATTTTCGCCCTGCACGTGGTGCAGATGGCGATGTTCGTGGTGGTGCCCTTCGCGCTGCGGGAAACAGGTGGTCTCGATGCCAACCATCATTGGCAGGTGTATCTGCCGGTGCTGGCGATCTCCGTCGTGTTCATGGTGCCGCTGATTCTCTACAGCGAAAAGAGGGCGCAGGCCAAACCGGTCTTTATCGGCTCGGTGACATTGATGCTGGCCATGCAACTCGCCTTTGTTCCCGCTCTCCAGCACTTCTGGGGTTTGGTCACGGTGCTGACGTTTTATTTCGTGGCCTTCAACGTGCTGGAGGCAAGCCTGCCCTCGCTCGTGAGCAAAATCTCCCCGGCACGGGCCAAGGGCACGGCCATGGGTGTCTATAACACCTCTCAGGCGCTGGGGCTTTTTGTCGGTGGAGCTGCGGGCGGAATACTTTCAGATTACTTCGGCGCCGCCGCCGTATTCGAGTTCGGAGCGGTGCTGATCGGCCTGTGGTTGTACCTGGCATTGGGGATGAAATCGCCCCCGGCAGTGAAAAACCTGATGTTTCATATCAACGCCCTGAGCGCGGAGGATGCCCGCCGCCTGGAAAGGCAACTCGGCGACGTGCAGGGCGTGACGGAAGCCACCGTGATGGCGGACGAGGGCGTCGCCTATCTCAAGGTGGACAGTCGCCGGTTCGATGAACCGGCGCTGCGCCGGTTGCTGCCGACGACCTGATTCTTTCTGCGGCCGCATAACGAAAAAAGCTGGCCACAGAGTACACAAACGAAGCCCTACTCGCTGCGCTCGTTCGTCTTGCCCTATGACGAGAAGCCCTACTCGCTGCGCTCGTTCGTCTTGCCCTATGACGAGAAGCCCTACTCGCTGCGCTCGTTCGTCTTGGCATAAGACGAAGTCACAGAATAAAACCTATTTTTTATTTATCTCTGTATGCTCTGTGATCTCTGTGGCTGATGCATTTGATTTTCAATTTGATACAAACTCTTAGAATATTCATATAAACCGATGAAATGTATCGGCTCATCGGCGTGCGGCGGGTGGAATTGTGCCGGCATCTGAATCTGGCTATGATGCATTGCCCTTAACTTTCACGGAGAGGAGTGGTGCAGGGATGCACCGGTTACGAACCTAAGGATGGAAACGGTTTTACATTCCGACAGCAAGGGCTCCGTGATTAACCTAATGGAGAAGCAAACATGGCACGTGGTGTAAACAAGGCAATTCTGATCGGCAACCTGGGGCGCGACCCCGAGGTACGTTATTCCCCCAACGGGTCGGCGGTGGCGAACGTTACGCTGGCCACCTCGGAATCCTGGAAGGACAAGAATTCCGGTGAGAAGCAGGAAAAGACCGAATGGCACCGGGTGGTGTTTTTCGGGCGTCTGGCCGAGATCGCCGGCGAATACCTGAAGAAGGGTTCGCAGGTGTACGTGGAAGGGCGGTTGCAGACACGCAAGTGGCAGGACAAGGATGGGCACGATCGTTACACCACTGAAATCGTCGCGAACGAAATGCAGATGCTGGGCTCGCGCGGCGGCGCCGGTGTCCCGAGTGAGAATATCAACCAGGATCAGCCGTCCGCAACGGAAAATACCGGCGCGGCCGGGGCCAAGAAGGCGGGCAACGCGGCCGTGGCCGGGGATTTTGACGACGATATTCCATTCTGAGCGTAAGACGATACAGCCCAAGGTGTGAAGGACAGTCCTTCACACCTTTTTTATTTCACACGGTAACCGCCGGAGCCGAGGCATTGGGCGTTAGCCCGGGGGCCAGTGCATGGAGCGCCCGCCGAGCAGATGCAGATGTACGTGAAACACCGACTGACCGGCGTCGGCATTGCAATTCATGACGGCGCGGTAACCTGAATCGGCCAGGCCGGATTGCTTGGCGATGTGAATAGCCGCCTTGACCAGTTTGCCGGTAATATCGGTGTCGCCGGGACCCAGATCGTTGAGCGTGGCGATGTGTTTTTTGGGAACCACCAGGACGTGTACCGGGGCCTGTGGATTAATGTCCTTGAATGCCAGTACGTCGTTGTCCTCATACACGGTGTTGGGCTTGATCTGTCCTGACACCATTTTGCAAAACAGGCAGTCTGCTGTCATAAATGAAGCCCTACTGCGCTACGCTTCGTTCGTCTTGTCATCATATAATTTCCCCCTGTTATCCCAGGAAAAAGTCGTGACGGTCGAGTTGCGAGCCTGCCAGCATAGTGCGGTTAAGCCCGGGATAAAAGGGCGGCGGGTAGAAGCAGTGGCAGAGTGCAAAGGGCCGTCTGGATATTTCTGTGAAGACGGGTTTGTTTTATCGCGAGGGGATTGAAAATGCCTATGCATGAAGAGCCGGTGGTAGGGGCCTTTTACGAAGATCTGGAGGAGAATGGTCGTACCTTCGAGGTGCTTGCCTTTGATGAAAACGACGGGACGATCGAAGTCCGGTACAGCGACGGCACCACCGATGAGATCGATCTGGACGACTGGTACGGCATGGATCTGGAACAGCTGGAGTCCGATGAAGAAGAGGACGATACGGATGACGTGGTCGACAGCGATGCGACTGACGACGATACCGATGTGGACGACGATGAAGAATTAGATGATGACGATGATGAGGGATAACAAAAGATCAACAACATGGGGCTGCCGCAACGGTTCGCCCATGAAGATTTGACGCCGACGCTGTAATACCTTGCGCTATCGCGTTACACCGCTACACCACTCAACAAGAAATCCAGGTGACCTTCCCTGACCACCCATTCCGTGGGGCAACGATCTTGTGAATCGTTGCCCCGTGTCCGCTACGCCCTTGTCGAACCGTCCGAGCCCAAAGGGCGCGAAATACTGTTCTCGGAAACGCCTAAATCCTGGCGAGTTTCCGCTTACACCATGTCCTTCAGCATTTTCAGCGGCTGGCACTTGACCACGTTACGCGCCGGTTTCGCCTTGAAAATAACCTCTTCCTTGGTGAACGGATTGATGCCCTTGCGCGCCGCCACCGCGGGCTTGTAGACCATCTTGATCTTCATCATGCCGACAAGATTGAAAATGCCCGGACCCTTTTTCAGATCGCGTTCGATGAGGTTGGCCAACGTATCGAAAACCGCCACGACGTCCTTGCGCTTGAGGTTGGTTTTCTCAGCGATATGGGCGTAGATCTCGGACTTCGTTGTCGGTTTCTTTCCCGGTTTGTTGTTTGCCATGTAATGCTCCTGAAGTGGAAGGTTGGGTTAAGGGGTTCCTTTAAACGCGCATAATTTAGCGGAAAATGCAGGGGGATAGAAGAGCGGAATTCATTTTTTCCCGGTAATTCCGTGGTTCCGGCGCCTCCCCTCCAGGTAATGCCTGGATGTCACCGATGGCGGGAATTTACATGCGGCCGGACTTCATGTCTGCCGTTGGCATAAGTCATCCGGGAATATCGTTCCATCGCGCCGTGGCCGGATTATCTTCAGCCGGGAACCAGACCGGTCGGGTTTGGCTCCCTATGCCAGACAATGCTTTAAAAATAATGCGTTACAGGGGCCCCGCATATATAATCCGCCTTGTCTGGATGGTTCCCCGCCCCCATACTTTGGGGGCGCGTTTTTTCAGGAGATTCCGTATGCCGATTTACGAGTATGAATGTGGGTCCTGTGGTCACCGACTGGAAGCCATCCAGAAGATGAGCGATCCGGTCCTCAGGGACTGTCCCGCCTGCGGCCAGTCCACGCTCAAGAAGCTGATTTCCGCGGCCGGGTTCCATCTCAAGGGCAGCGGCTGGTACGCCACCGACTTCAAGGGCGGCGGCAAGAAGGAAAAATCCGAACCATCGGACACCCCCCCGAAAAAGAAGGCCGGCGGCGGTTGCGGCAGCGGCGGTTGCGGCTGCGCCCATTGAGGCATGATGGGCACCCTGCGACGTTATCTGATGGCCGGGTTACTGGTCTGGGTCCCGCTCGGCGTTACCCTGCTCATTGTGGCGTTCCTGGTGGACCTGATGGACCAGACCCTGCTCCTGCTTCCCGAGGTCATCCAGCCGGAGAACCTCCTGGGTTTTCGCATCCCGGGGCTGGGGCTCGTGTTGACCGCCATTGTCGTTTTGGTGACCGGCATGGTTGTCACCAACCTCTTCGGCAAGCAGCTTTTCACCATTGGCGAGCGCATCCTGCAGCGCATCCCGCTGGTGCGTTCGATCTACGCCTCGGTCAAGCAGGTCGCGGAAAGCATGTTTTCCTCCGGCAAATCGTTTCGCAAGGTGGTGCTGGTGGAATACCCGCGTCAGGGCATGTGGTCGCTGGCGTTCCAGACCGGCACGGGGGCGAGTGAGATCAGCAGCAAGACCGGACAGGAAATCGTGAATATATTCATTCCCACCACGCCGAATCCCACCTCCGGTTTTTTTCTCATGGTTCCGCGCGATGACGTGATCGAGCTCGACATGAGCGTGGACCAGGGCCTTAAAATGCTGCTCTCCGTCGGTGTGGTGGTTCCCGATAACAAAAAAGATGAAATCATCGATCAACACGCGCGCCGGATATCCTGAGCGTGCGGTTTATATGATTGTTCAACGCACAATTTTGTCAGGAACAAAATTGGACGCGCGGAGCGCGCCCGCCGGGGGCGCGCCACGGATGGCGCGCATCAAAGGCGCAAAGAACGCAAAGATTTTTGTGTTTCATTATCATGAGCCTTTCTTTGCGTCTTCGCGTCTTTGCGTCAGATGATCATATAAATCAGAGTTTTATTACAACAGGTGAACATGCGCAGTCATTTTTGCGGCGAACTCAACGAATCCCTCATCGGGAAGCGCGTCACCCTGTGCGGCTGGGCCCACAGCCGGCGTGATCACGGTGGCGTGATTTTCATCGACCTGCGCGATCGCGCAGGCGTGGTGCAGACCGTGTTCGATCCGGACAGGAAAGAGGCCTTCGCCGCCGCCGAGTCGGTGCGCACCGAGTTCGTGCTGCGCGTGCAGGGCCAGGTGCGCGCGCGCCCAGCCGGCACCGAGAATCCGCATTTGCGTACCGGCAAGGTGGAAGTCGTTGCGGATAGCATTGAAATTCTCAACCGCGCCGAGGCGCTGCCGTTCCAGCTGGACGAAACCGATCTCTCGGAGCCGGTGCGGCTCACCTACCGTTATCTCGATCTGCGCCGCGAGTTCATGCAGAAGAACCTCCGTCTGCGCCACAAGGTGGCACAGACGCTGCGCCGCTTCCTCGAAGATCGCGACTTCACCGAAATCGAAACCCCGATGCTCACCAAGTCCACGCCCGAAGGCGCGCGTGATTATCTCGTGCCCTCGCGTACGCACCCGGGACATTTCTTCGCCCTGCCGCAGTCGCCGCAGCTGTTCAAGCAATTGCTGATGGTCGCGGGCTTCGAGCGCTACTTCCAGATCGCGCGCTGTTTCCGCGACGAGGACCTGCGTGCCGACCGCCAGCCGGAATTCACCCAGCTCGATATCGAGACTTCGTTCCTCGATGAGAACGGCGTGATGGGTCTGATGGAGGAAATGCTGCGCACGCTGTTCAAGAACGTGCTCGGCGTCGATCTGCCCAACCCCATCCCGCGCATGAGCTACGACGAGGCCGTACGGCGCTTCGGCTCGGACCGGCCCGACCTGCGCGTGCCGCTGGAACTGGCCGACGTCGGTGATTTGATGAAGAATGTCGAGTTCAAGGTCTTTGCCGGCCCGGCCAATAATCCGGCTGGGCGCGTGGCGGCGCTGCGCGTGCCCAGGGGCGGCGAGCTGCCGCGCAGCCAGATCGACGGTTATACGGCGTTTGTCGGCCAGTACGGCGCCAAGGGGCTGGCTTATATCAAGGTCAACGATGCCGCCAAGGGTCGTGACGGGCTGCAATCGCCGATCCTCAAGTTCCTGCCGAACGAGGTCATCGCGGGCATCATGCAGCGCACGGGCGCGCAGACCGGCGACCTGATTTTTTTCGGTGCCGATGCCGCCAAGGTCGTCAACGACTCGCTCGGGGCGCTGCGTCTGAAGCTCGGTGACGACTTGAAGTTCAAGCAGGAAGCCTGGAAGATGCTCTGGGTTGTGGATTTCCCGATGTTCGATTACGACGCCGACGCCAAGCGCTGGGTCGCGCTGCATCATCCCTTCACCTCACCCAAGACCGAAGACCTGGAGCGCGTGGACCTCGATCCCGCCAACGTGAAGGCGCGCGCCTATGACATGGTGCTGAACGGTTCCGAGATCGGCGGCGGCTCGATCCGCATCCACCGCGTGGACGTGCAGGAAAAGGTATTCGCCGCGCTCGGCATCGGCCCGGAAGAGGCGCGCGCCAAGTTCGGCTTCCTGCTCGATGCGCTTCGGTACGGCGCGCCGCCGCATGGCGGCATCGCCTTCGGCCTCGACCGCCTGTGTGCACTTATGAGCGGCGTGGATTCGATACGCGACGTGATCGCCTTCCCCAAGACCCAGAAGGCCTCGTGCCTGATGACCGACGCACCGAGCACGGTGGATGAAATGCAGCTGCGCGAGTTGCACATAAAAATTTTGCCGGGAGCGAAATTTGACGCGCTTTAGCGCGCCCGCAGGGTGCGCGCCATGGATGGCGCGCATCAAATTACGCAAGCCCCCGGAAAAAACCGCCGGCGAGGCAACCTAATATGGCAAGACGAGCGCAGCAGGGCTACCTTGACATGGCAAGACGAGCGCAGCAGGGCTACCTTGACATGGCAAGACGAGCGCAGCAGGGCTACCTTGACATGGCAAGACGAGCGCAGCAGGGCTACATTGTCGCCCCTGTCGACGAGAAAATTTAAGCGACCTGAGTCGGTTCTGGTCGTGGTCTATACCCGGACCGGTAAGGTGTTGCTCTTGAAGCGCGCAGATGATCCGGACTTCTGGCAGTCAGTCACCGGCAGTCTTTTGTGGGAAGAAACGGAACCGCAGCAGGCCGCCGTGCGCGAGCTGCGGGAGGAGGCAGGACTTAAAGCCACAAATGGCTTGCGGGATTTAAATCTCACGTACCGTTACCCGATCCTGCCGAAATGGCGCCACCGCTATGCCCCCGAAGTGCAGGAAAACACCGAATACGCCTTCGCCCTTGAACTTCCCGTGGAAATCATTATAACAGTGAACCCCGCCGAACACGTCGGCTATGGCTGGTTTGGTTTTGACGAGGCGGCGGGGAAGGTGACTTCATGGACCAACCGTGAGGCCATGCTTAAAACTAAAGAACATACCAAATGAGTTTGGCGCATGATCAAGCACGAAATGGAACTGGATGTGAACATTTACGGATTACCTTCCAACCCCCCCTCTTCCGCGAAGGCGGGAGAGGGTAAGGGGAGAGGGCGGTAATAGACTGGCATGGCAACCGCGCTCGCCTACGAACAGTTCGACAGTGTCGCCGATGATGATTGCGACGCGCGTATCCGTGCCGCGAAAGCGAAGCTCGGCAAGCGCCTGGTGATTCTCGGGCATCACTACCAGCGCGACGAGGTCTACCGGCACGCGGATTTCACCGGCGACTCGCTCAAGCTCTCGCGCCTCGCGGCCTCGATCGACGCCGACTACATCGTCTTCTGCGGCGTGCACTTCATGGCCGAGGTTGCGGATATTCTTTCGCGCCCGGAGCAGGTTTCCATTCTTCCCGATCTTTCCGCCGGTTGTTCCATGGCCGACATGGCGAATTACACCGCGGTGCAGCGCGCCTGGAAGGAACTCGGCGCGCTGTTCGACCCGGATCGGCGCGTGACGCCCATCACCTATATCAACTCCGCGGCCGACCTCAAGGCCTTTTGCGGCAATCACGGCGGGCTCGTGTGCACCTCGTCGAACGCCGCGCGCGTGCTTGAGTGGGCGTATCGACAGCGCGAGAAGGTATTGTTCTTCCCCGACCAGCATCTCGGGCGTAACACCGCCTGGCGCATGGGGATACCACTGGAAGAAATGGCGGAGTGGGATTTCAACCAACCATGCGGCGGCCTGACCCGGGAACAGATC
>MFTB01000113.1:0-2493 GCA_001785195.1 Candidatus Muproteobacteria bacterium RIFCSPHIGHO2_12_FULL_60_33 | reverse complement strand
TGGGATTTCAACCAACCATGCGGCGGCCTGACCCGGGAACAGATCGAAAAGGCCAAAATCCTGCTGTGGAAGGGTTTCTGTTCGGTGCACCAGATGTTCAAGCCGCAGCACGTAGACGCGTTCCGAAAAGCGCATCCGGAGGGCAAGGTGATCTCCCATCCCGAGTGTTCTTTCGAGGTATGCCAGAAGTCGGATTACGTCGGCTCGACCGAATTCATCATCAAGACCATCGAGCAGTCGGCGCCGGGCAGCCGCTGGCTCGTCGGCACCGAACTCAACCTCGTGAACCGTCTCGCCGAACAGGGCCGGGCGCAGAACAAGATCGTCGAATTCATGTCGCCCACGGTGTGCATGTGCTCCACCATGTTTCGCATTGATCCCCAGCATCTTCTGTGGACCCTGGAGAATCTGGTCGTCGGGCGCGCGGTCAATCAGATCAAGGTTGCCCCGGCCGAGGCTGAGGCCGCGCGCCTGGCGCTCAACCGCATGCTTGATATCTCGCCATAACCGTCACTAAGCCTCAAGCCGTCGTCCTCCTCCACGGCCTGTGGTTCTCGGGCTACATCCTGTTTGTGCTGGCGCGCCGGTTGCGACGCCAGGGCTTCATCGTTCATTTATTTTCCTATCCCTCGGTCCGCGCCGATCTCCATGCCAATGCCGCGTGGCTGGCGCGTTTCCTCGATACGCTCGATGCCGATACCGTGCATCTCGTAGGCCACAGCCTGGGCGGCATCCTGATCCGCGCGCTGTTCCATGAACATCCCCAACAGAAACCGGGGCGCATCGTCACGCTGGGCACACCGCACGGCGGCAGCCGTACGGCGCAGCATCTGAGCCATCATGCCTTATGGCGTCGGGCGATGGGGAAAAGTGTTGCGCAGCTGCTGGCCGGCGCGACGCAACACTGGTCGCCTCCGCTGCGTGAAATGGGCGTGATCTGCGGCACCCATTCCTTCGGTTTGGGCCGCTTGTTGTATCACGGCCTGCCGCGGCCGAACGACGGCCTGCTGACGGTCAAGGAAAGTGCTTTTCCCGCCGCACATGAACACCTGGCGTTGCCGGTCTCTCATACCGGCATGATGTTTTCACGGGAAGTGGCCGATCAGGTAGGGAATTTTCTGGTTTCCGGGAAATTCTTTCGATAGTTTGGCACGATAGGTAGCACCAGCATTGACACAATAGTTAAGGTGTCGCTTTCAATTTCATAACCTCCTACATCTGGGAATACCTTGGTACGCCGTGCCCGACGACTTGTTTTTGGTCCCGTAAAATATTCGTCAATTCGTCATAAACGACGATTCATCGGCCTCGCGCTATAATTAGTATTAGCAAGTATCCGTTCCTCGTTTCAAGCTTGCCTTCTGCTGGTAAGCTGCGATCTCTAGCCGAACGCGCCCCCGCACTAGCTCCGACCCATCGACTGCTTGGAACCCGCAGGCCGCCTCCGCGCACCTGAAGAAAGAAACATCCTCAGATCTACTGGCTGCCCCAGTACGATCCCAACCCCTACGCACCCTTCACGGCAGGGACCAAACTTCCTGAAAACATCCTGACATGCCAATTCACCGTTGATTCAGTGAGTTAAGCCCCGTCAGTGGCAACTGCCACAACCGTCCCCGGTACGCTTCGCCTCATTTAGGAGGTGACCACTGCTTGACAGGTGGGGGGGGGAGCGGAGAGTGCGCAATAAGCGGAAAGAACATACGCCCATTATGGTTATCAAAATGGCGCATGAATAAATACCGCAAACAACAAAAAACAACGATTGATTGCTAGGAGGAGTCCTGATGAAACCGCGTATCTTCGGCGCAGCCAGCGTCTGCGCATTCACGCATGCCGCTTCCACTCCAGCCAATACTGCACACTAAGGGTGTGACATTATGAACAAGAACACGAAGAAACAATGGGCGCTCGCGATCAATATCGCGTTGAGCGCGGCCGTTTTCCAGCCGGCCCCGGTGCACGCGGCGGGCGGGTCCTGGGTCTGCGACAACGACTGGTGGGATTCTTCGTCCTGCTGGTCTGACGGCGGTCAGCCGCAGAATGGCGACTCGGCCGTTCTCTTCCAATCGGACGGCGCGTACCGGACCGTTTCTTATCGCACGTCTGACCCCTCGGCGGTGTTGGATGTCCTGGCGATAAACGCCACCGGCGGGGGCATGATGGTGCTGTCGCAATCGCAGGATCCGCTGGCCGCGAATTACGAATTCATCGGCATTGACGGCGCCGGCGTCTTCGGCCAGGGCGGCGGCACCAATACGGTTGGCAGCGATCTTTACCTTGGCGGCAGCTTCTTCAGCACCAGCGGCACCGGCAGCGGCACCTATTACCTGGGCGGCACCGGCAGCTTGTCGGTGGCGGGCATTGAGTACATTGGCTTCTCCGGCACCGGCACCTTCATCCAGATCGGCGGCACCAACACCGTCACCGGCACGATGACACTCGCCGCCCAGTCTGGCAGCAGCGGCACCTATGACCTGAGCACCGGCAGCC
>MFTB01000112.1 GCA_001785195.1 Candidatus Muproteobacteria bacterium RIFCSPHIGHO2_12_FULL_60_33 | reverse complement strand
CCCGGACTGGGTGCACGTGGATTTATCGGCGGGGAATCACAAGGGTGGGTTGGCGCACATTCCGACGGATACGACGGGGTTTGGAGTGAGGTTTACGCTGAATTTGTTGCTCGATCAGAAAATCTTGTAATAGTCTTTTTCTTATATGTGCGCCTGTGCTGTGCACGGATGCACTAATGCCGCGAGCGCATGGATGCGCAAGAGCGGCCGCACCGATCGACATATCTTCTCCCCATGCAGGAGTACTTGTGTAGGGGAAATCCCGGCTAAACGGGCGACGTTTGCCAGAAGTCTCCAAGCATATATACTAGGTATATATTAACAGCCGGGACATCCACATCATGCAAACTGCCAAACTGTTCGCCAACGGCAAGAGCCAGGCCGTGCGGCTGCCGAAAGAGTTCCGTTTTGAGGGAAACGAGGTTGTGGTGAAACGCTTGGGGAACGCCGTTCTGCTGTTTCCAGCGCGCTATAGCGCCAGGGAGTTGAAAAGTATTCTCGACAGCCTCGATCCCGATTTCCAGATCGTGCGCGATCAACCGAAACGCCAGCAAAAGCGCCGCTCGCTTCGCGCTCGATGATCCGCTATCTGATCGACACCGACACCTGCATTTTTGCCATCAACCGCCGCCCCGGCTATGAGCGGGTCTTGGCGCGCATGGACGGCCTTCTTTACGGCCAGGTGCTGATATCGATCGTGACGCTGTGCGAACTGGAAGCCGGGATCGCAAAAAGCGCGCGCCAGGACCATAACCGCCACCGCGTCGAGCATTTCATTGCCCGTCTGGAGGTCGCACCACTCGATGAACCCGTGGCCAAACGATACGGCGACGTGCGCGCCTTCCTTGAGCGCCGGGGAAAACAGATCGGCCCCATGGACACCCTGATCGCCGCTCATGCGCTCAGCCTGAGTGCGGTTCTGGTTTCAAACAACACCAAAGAATTCTCGCGCGTTCCCAATCTACGGCTGCAAAACTGGGCGACGTGATTTTCAGGTAGCGTGCGCTCCGCGCACGCTACAACTTCAATCCCGCCTTCTCCAATTCCTCCGAAACTTTCAAGCCCTCCGCGCTACGGCAGCAAGCATAGGGCGCGTATTACGCGCCGGATTCTTATTTCACCCGGCAAAATCGCCCTCATCGCTTGACGTTTCACCGTTTATACGAGCGTGCCAATAATTCGATATACCGCAATCATAATTGACTGGCGCGTGGTACGCGCCCTACATCCCGCACTTCAACCCCGCGCTTTCCAATTCACTTGAAACTTTCAAACCCTCCGCACTCCGGCACGCATCCATAAACTCTTTCGTCGCCACGATGCGGGCCACTCCGCCATTCCCGCCCTTGCTGGTCTTGGGCGCCAAGGCGAACAACTTCGCCATGCCCTCCTCTCCCTGCAACCGCCACGCCTCCCCCGCATCCACCATAAAGTCGAAGCTGTGCAGCAGCCACGTCATGGTGGGTTGATTCTCCGTGCTGCGGCGGCGGGCGGACTTTTTGACCGCCGGCAGGGCGCGCTCCATCACCGATACCACGTCCTGCAATACCTCTGCCGACTTCTCCGCCGGCACGAGCCAGTAAAAAACGGCGGTGTCGCGGAAGAAGGCGTGCAGCAGCGGCAGGCCCTTGAAAAACGGCGCGGTGACGAGGCCGTAGCGCGACAGGCCGACCTGTTTCTTGAGCGAGGCGCCGAGCGCGAGACGGGCGCGGCGGTTCTGAAGGTGGACATGGCATTGGACCAGCAACACGCGGCAGGCATTGCCCTCATCGAGCGCCGTGGAAAAGAACGGCTGGCCGCTGCGGCGAAATCCGGAAACCATGCTGTTGAACCGCGCGACCGTAAAGTAGGCGAGGCTGAAGGCAAACGGCGCCGTGAGGTCCACGAAGATCGTGGAGAAATTGAGCGTCAGGTATGACACCGCGAGGAAGCCGGATTGCAGGACGGTGAACGTCAGGTTCACCACGCGCTGGTCGATGTTGTACACGAACGCGACCGTGAGCAGTGCGACCGATACCAGCGTGACCAGAATATAAATCCACGATGGCAGTTCGGTGAGGAAGTCACCCTTTTTCAGGTTGTCGATGGCGGACGCCAGAATTTCCACGCCCGGGTGCGCCTTCGCCATCGGGGTGGTTTTCAGGTCGAACAGCGATGGCGCCGTCGAGCCGATGATGACGATCTTGCCGGCAAACTCGTCCACGGGGCGCGTCTTTTTACTCTTCAGCAGATCGAAGTAAATCTCATGGAAGGACACGCGCCGGTAAGACGGTGGCTTGCCGCGCCAGTTAAGCAGGATGTCGGTTTGGTCCGGCAGCGGTCCGCCCAGCGCCGACACCACGTTGGCCGGCAGCGAACCGACGCGCCAGCCGTACTCGTCGGCGTAAACCTCATAGGCCCGGACCATGCCGTCTTCGTCGGTGTAGATATTATTGGTGCCGAGGCGGTGGTTGGTGAGCGCGTCGAAGAAAAACGGCAGGATCACCGCGATGGTGGCACTGTCGGAGGCAGGCTCTTCCAGTTTCGTCACGCCCGGCAACTGCCGAACCTTCAGCTCGCTGAGACGGTCGTTTTCCTCGGTCAGCCGGATCATCGGGAAGAATGTGTTGGGCGTGGCGGCAATGACGCCGCGGAAATATTTATCGCCCTCGATGTTGAACACATCCGGGTCGCTGAAGGCAATGTCGAACGCAATGGCTTTCGGTTGCTGCGCCGCGATGCCTTCCACCAGCTCGCCCATGATGTTGCGCGGCCACGGCCAGCGGCCGTATTCCGGTGCCATGGCGGCCAATGCCGGCTCGTCAATGTCCACGATCACGATGTCCGCATCGGCCGCGGGATGCTGGAAGCGCGCCTTCATGATCAGGTCGTAGGCCTTGTTTTTCATGCCGGAGGTCGAGCCGGTGGCGATGGCGAACACCGCCACGGCACTCACCACGACCGCAAGGCCGGCGTAAAACCAGTTTCCGAGCCGGTCGGAAAGCGAAGACAGCGGTAGCAGGAAAAAACGCGCGATGCGCTGAAGCGGGTTGTGAGCTGGCATCCGAAACCGTTCCTGTCAGAACGGCGTTATCATACTGAATCATGCACTATTAGAATGCTTGAATTACTCCAAAACCTGCTTTACCCTAGCGTCCCACGAAAGCAGTCAACAACTTCAATCTTTCTCACAAGAGGGAATTACCATGAAAACTCCGCTGGATTCCATTGTCGGTACGCTCATCAGCGGTCTGATCCTGACCGTGATCCTGTATTTCTTTGTCGTCAACTTTCTGGTCAAGACCACCGTCTGACCATTAATCACCATCGAACAATTCTCGGGAGAACAACATGGAACTGACTATCGTCCGCTGGCTGCACATCTTCGCCGGCATTGTCTGGATCGGCCTGCTCTACTATTTCAACTTCGTCCAGGCCGTGGCCCTGCCCAAGGCCAAGGCCGATAACACCGCCGCCGGCATCACCAAACACGTCGCGCCCCTGGCGCTCCTGTGGTTCCGCTGGGCCGCGCTCGCGACCTGGATTCTGGGCGCCTACTATCTTGAACGCTCCGGCGTCGGCCTCGGCAACGCCTTCATGCTCAAGGGTGCGGCCGCCTCCATCGGCATCGGCGCCTGGCTCGGCACCATTATGCTCTTCAACGTATGGGTGCTGATCTGGCCCAACCAGAAAAAGGTGCTGGGCCTGGTCCAGGCCGATGACGCCGCCAAGGCCAAGGCCGCGCGTGTCGCCTTCCTGGCCTCGCGCACCAACACCATGCTGTCCATCCCCATGCTGTTCTTCATGGTCGCGGGCAGCACGGGCGCATATCACGGCCTGCCGCATATGTAAAACGGCGTAATCGCTGGCACAAGGCCCGGCTTGCCGGGCCTTTTGTATTTAGGCCCTTGCGTTATTGCCCGCAGGGGGTAGAATTTTTGCTTTAAGTGGCGCCCGCGGGGCGCCTTTATGTTTTTGGGGTTAGGAAAATCATGACCACATCGTACCAGATGCCGATCTTCGCCAGCCTGCCCGTGGCCTTCACGCACGGCGAAGGCGCGTGGCTGTGGGACACGAAAGGCAGGAAATACCTCGATGCGCTGGCGGGCATCGCCGTGTGCGGGCTCGGGCACGCGCACCCAGCCGTGACCGCCGCGTTGTGCGATCAGGCCGGCAAGCTGCTGCACACCTCCAACTGGTATGAAATCCCATTGCAGGAGCAGCTCGCGCAGCGCATCTGCAAACTTGCGGGCATGGACAACGCCTTTTTCTGCAACTCGGGCGCGGAGGCGAACGAAGCGGCGATCAAGCTCGCGCGCCTCTACGGTCATCAGCGCAACGTCCTTACCCCCGGCATCATTGTCACCGAAGGCAGCTTCCACGGGCGCACGCTCGCGACCCTTTCCGCCACCGGCAACCGCAAGATCCAGGCCGGCTTTGAACCCCTCGTGCAGGGTTTCTATCGCGTGCCGTACAACGATCTCGCCGCGGTCGGGCAGGTCGGCGAACATAATAAAGAAGTCGTGGCCGTACTGGTGGAGCCGATCATCGGTGAGGGCGGCGTTAACATCCCGGACGCCGGTTATCTCAAAGGCCTGCGGCAGATCTGCGACGAGCGCGGCTGGCTGCTGATGCTCGATGAAATCCAGACCGGCATGTGCCGCACCGGCAAATGGTTCGCCTGCCAGCATGAAGGCGTGGTGCCCGACGTCATGACGCTGGCCAAGGGGCTCGGCAACGGCGTACCGATCGGCGCCTGCCTGGCGCAGGGAAAAGCGGCGCATGTCTTCAAGCCCGGCAGTCACGGCTCCACCTTCAGCGGCAATCCGCTGGTCTGCCGCGTGGCGCTCGCCGTCATTGACGAACTGGAGAAGGGCAAGTTCGCCGATCGCGCCGCCAGGCTTGGTGAACGGCTGCTCGCCAAACTCAAGGAAAAACTGGGCAAAGTCCCCGGCGTCAAGGACATCCGCGGGCGCGGGCTCATGCTCGCCGTCGAGCTCGACCGGCCGTGCCAGGAGCTCTTGCAACGGGCGCTGGAAAGCGGGATTCTGATCAACGTCACGGCGGAAAACGTCATACGCCTGCTCCCGCCGCTCATCTTCACCGACAGCGAAACCGATTTGCTGGTCGACAAACTCGACGAGGTGGTACGCGCATTTCTGGAGAAGGCGATATGAGCAGGGAGCAGTGGCTCCACGCGAAGCGTGGAGATGCGACCGGCCGCTCATGGCGCCAGAGGCCGACAACGGGCGTTAAACGGCTTACATCCATTTCCGGAGGCCGAGAATGAAACCGCGTCATTTCCTGACATTGCCGGACCTGACTCCCGCGGAACTCAAGCGGCTGTTCGCGCGCGCCATGGAAATGAAGGCCATGCTCAAACGGGGCGAGCGGCACACCCCGCTGGCCGGCAAGACCATGGCGATGATCTTCGAAAAATCCTCCACGCGCACCCGCGTGTCCTTTGAGACCGGCATGGCGCAGCTCGGCGGCGCCAGCGTGTTTCTCTCGCCGCGCGACACCCATCTCGACCGCGGCGAACCGGTGGAGGACACCGCGCGCGTGCTGTCGCGCATGGTGGACATCATCGTGATCCGCGCCAATTCGCATGCGATGGTCGAACGCTTCGCGGTGCACTCGCAGGTGCCGGTCATCAATGCGCTGACCGATCTCGACCACCCTTGTCAGTTGCTCGCCGATATCCAGACCTGGATCGAAAAGCGCGGCGACATCGCCGGCAGGAAGGCCGCCTGGATCGGCGACGGCAACAATGTCTGTCATTCCTGGATCGGCGCCGCGCGCCAGTTCAAATTTCAGCTCGATATCGCCACGCCGAAAGGCTATGAGCCGAAAGCCGAGATTGTCGCGGCCAGTGGCGATCGTGTCACGCTGCATCACGATCCGAAACAGGCCGCGCGCGGCGCGGATATCGTCGTCACCGACACCTGGGCCAGCATGGGGCAGGAGCATGAAAAGGCGGAGCGCATCAAGGCCTTCGCCGGCTTCATGGTAGACGGTGCGCTCATGAAACTGGCGAACAAGGATGCCGTCTTCATGCACTGCCTGCCGGCCTACCGCGGCATGGAGGTGGCGGCCGAGGTCATCGATGGACCGCAGAGCGTTGTCTGGGACGAGGCCGAAAACCGCCTGCACGCCCAGAAAGCGTTGCTCGAATTCCTGCTCACGGGAAAAACAAAATAGACAGGATTAACAGGATTATTGATATACAAAGCATTAAAACTGTTTTATTTTTAATCTTGTAAATCCTGTTAATCCTATCCATTAAATCTTTTAGATATTTTTGTGAACGAAATCCTCGCGCTCAACGACATCGAATGCCGGTACGACGGACGCCTAGCCGTGTGCGGGCTGTCGATGCGTGTCAGCGCGGGCAGCGTTGTCTGCCTGCTGGGACCGAGCGGCTGCGGCAAAACCACCGTCCTGCGCGCGATCGCGGGGTTCCATCCCCTGGCCCTGGGCGAAATTCTGATCAATGGCACCACGGTTTCCCAACCGGGTTTTACCCTGCCTCCCGAAAAGCGCCATCTCGGCATGGTGTTCCAGGACCATGCCCTGTTTCCGCACCTCGACGTCGCCGGCAACATCGGCTTCGGCCTGCGTGGCATCACAATCGCGCAGAAGCAGAAGCTCGTTGGTGATCTGCTCGAGATCACCGGCCTGAACGGCATGGGCGGGCGCTACCCGCATGAACTCTCCGGCGGACAGCAGCAACGCGTGGCGCTGGCGCGTGCGCTGGCGCCGAAACCCGATCTCATTCTGCTCGACGAACCCTTTTCCAATCTCGACATCGAACTGCGCGAACGCCTGTCCGGCGAGGTGCGCGAGATTCTCAAACAGCGCAGCACCACCGGCGTGCTGGTGACGCATGATCAGCACGAGGCCTTCGCACTCGGCGATGCCGTCGGTGTGATGCACGAGGGCAAGCTGCTGCAGTGGGACACGCCCTATAACCTGTATCACGAACCGAACAACCGCTTTGTCGCGGATTTCATCGGTCAGGGCGTGTTCCTGCGCGGCACGCTGCTCACGCCCGACACGGTCGAAACCGAAATCGGCGTGCACAAGGGCAATCGTGCTTATGACTGGGGACGGGGGGCGCAGATCGAACTGCTGCTGCGCCCGGATGACATCGTGCCGGACCCGGACGGCCCGCTCAAGGCCAAGGTGGTCAAGAAAGCGTTTCGGGGCGCGGAAATCCTTTATACCTTGCGCTTGCCCAGCGGGGGCCGGCTGCTGGCGCTGTTCCCCAGCCATGCCGATCACGCCATCGGCGAGCGCGTCGGCATCCGCGTGCAGGCCGATCATCTCGTGGCCTTCCCGCTTGCCGCAGGACATCAGGCCAAAATGGCTCCGGCCGTTTCCGAATAGCACCGCCCGCCATCGGTGCGGGCCGGAGGATTTTTAATTACTTGTGAAGCGGCTTCCCGGTGCCGGGTATCCACCCGATTATGGTCACGGGTTTCACAGGTGTTGAGCGGCGCGGCCACGCGTTCCTGATGCCGGGCGGTCGTGGCACCCTGGCAGCATTCCCTGGGTGGTAGACCCGGCCTTGGGTAAAGCCCGCTGTTAAAGGCGGTTACTTGCGCAACCCCACTGGAAAGGAAAGCCCATGCGGGGCCCGTGGAATGACAATATGGTGGTGGTTCTGGACGATGAGCGGCACAATCCGCTGGATCGGGGGTGTATTGGGCCTGTCAGGCCTGCGGGGACATCCGGAATGATTCTTGCATTCATCCATAGATCCAGCTTGTTCCGCATTTCCGGCATTTTGCGGCCTTAAATTAGCGGGTTTACAGGGACCTTGTGCTGAAATATTCTTGACGAAGAGGGAATAGTGGATAAAAAGATAATACGCCTGCTGATTGTCGATGACTCGCCTGACGACGCCGAGCTTGCCGTAGCGACGCTGCGCAAGGCCGGCTTCATGCTCAAGCATCAGCGCGTGCAGGATTTCGCCTCCATGCAGGCGGCGCTGGATAAGGGAACCTGGGACGTGGTGCTGTCGGAATACACGCTCCCGCATTTCGGCGCGCAGCTGGCGCTGGACCTGGTCAAGCGCGCACATCTCGATATTCCCTTCCTTGTCGTCACCCGCAATATCCGCGACCCGGACCTCGTCAAAATCATGCGTAACGGCGCGCACGACGTGGTATTGAAAAGCCAGTCGGCGCGACTGGCGCCCACCGTCGAACGCGAGCTGCACGTGGCCGAAGAACGCCGCAAGTACCAAAAGATGTCGCTGACGCTGAACGAAGTGGAGAACAAAAACCGCGTCATCATCGAAGGCTCACGCGCGGCTATTTGTTACTGCCAGGACGGCATGCACATCGACGCCAACAAGGCCTATCTCGATATGTTCGGCTATCAGGATTTGAGCGAACTCGAAGGCGTGCCCGTGCTCAACCTGGTTGGTAAATCCGACCACGTACGATTCAAGGATTATCTGCGCAAGATCAATTCGCCAAACCCTCCCGAGCCCCAGGAATTCCTGGCGGCGAAAAAAGATGGACAGCATTTCACCGCGGAACTGGCCATCTCGCCCATCGTCCTCAACGGCGAGAGCTGCACGCAGTTCGTTGTCATCGACGTCTCGAAACGCAAGGCGGTCGAGAACCGCCTGCAATACCTGAATCAGCACGACCCGCTCACCGGACTGTACAACCGCCATCATTTCACCCAAGAGCTGACCAAGGCGCTGGAGAAGGTAAAGCAGGATGACAGCCGGAGCGCCCTGCTTTATCTCGACCTCAACGGGCTCAAGGAAATCAACGATACCCTGGGTCACGCCGCCGGCGACCGGCTGCTGCTCAAGATCGCCCACATGTTCCGGGAGAAGCTCGGCGAATCGACGATTCTCGCACGCTTCAGCGGCGATGAATTCACCGCGCTGCTGCATGGCATGAGCGACAGCCAGATCAAGGAAGCCGTGGCCTCCATGCTCTCCTCGCTCAAGGAAACCACTTTCAACGAGGGTGGCAAAACCTTCCGCTGCGACGGCACGATCGGCGTAGTGGTGATCGACAAGAACAGCGAAAACGCGCAAGCGGTCCTCAACAAGGCCTACCAGACCTGTCAGGGAAACCGGCCGTCCAAACCGGCGCCCGTGGCTGCCCCGGCGCCGGAAACAGCCCCGGCTTCAAGACCGGCGCCGGTGGCCGGGTTTCCCGCATCGATGGATGTGCCGGCACTGACTCCGGCGCTCGCAGGCGAAACCACGGTAACTGAAATACGTCGTCCCGCACCGGAGATGTCGGCGGCCACCGCACACGAGTGGGGGGCACGGCTCAAAACCGCGCTGGAGAAAGACGGCTTTCAACTCGCCTACCAGCCTACCGTCAATCTTCACGGCGACCCGGCGGAGTATTTCGAAGTGTTGCTACGGCTGCCCGGCCGCAACGGCGAACTGATACATGCCGGCGAATTCATGCCCGCCGCGGAACAACTGGGCCTGTTGGGCTCCATCGATCGTTGGGTGATCCGCCAGTCGGTGCAATCGCTCGCCGCGCTGCATCGCGAGGGCAGAAAGACCAGCTTCTTCGTCAATCTGTGTCCGGCGTCGTTGAAGGATCCTGAACTGCTGTCGATGCTCCAGAAACAGATCACCACCGCGCGCATCAAGCCGAAGTATCTGGTGCTCGAGGCCGATGAACCCGCCGTCATGGCGAACCCCGCCGATGCCGCCATGTTCATGCAGGCCGTGCGCCGGATCGGATGCCGCTTCGCGATCGACAATTTCGGCGACAACCTGGGCGCGCTCAACCGTCTGCGCGACCTGCCGGTCGATTTCCTCAAGATAGCGGGCTCGCTGATTCGCAGCCTGTCGACCGACGTCCTCGCCCGTACTTCGCTCAAGGCCATCATCGATCTCGCCAAGTCCATGAACAAACAGACCATCGCCAAATTCGTCGAAACGGCCGATGATCTCGGGGTGCTCTGGAACCTCGGTTTCGATTACGTGCAGGGCAACTACTTTCAGCAGGCGGACACCCACACCGATTACGCCTTCGCCGACGAGACCACGCTCGCCTCCGACACCAGCTCGCCCACCTGGGCGAATTCCCGCCGCTGACCCGACCCCTAAATACTTTTTCAACGCAGCGACGCGGAGGGCGTGGAGGAACGCAGAGTTTTCCTCGTTGAATATCTCTGAATTTCTCCGCGTCTCTGCGTCTCTGCATCTCTGCGTTGAGTAGTTCATTAATCGGAGAATCCCTATAATAAGCGCCCTTTGACCCACGCAAGGCTATAACCATGTCCGGCCAGTTCATTTATACGATGCATCGCGTCAGCAAAATCGTGCCGCCGAATCGCGCGATTTTGAAGGATATTTCGCTGTCCTTCTTTCCCGGCGCCAAGATCGGCGTGCTGGGCGTGAACGGCTCGGGCAAATCCACGCTGCTGCGCATCATGGCCGGCGAACACAAGGAATACGACGGCGAGGCGCGTCCGCAGCCGGGCATCCGCATCGGTTTTCTGCCGCAGGAACCGCGGCTCGATCCCCAAAAGGACGTGCGCGGCAATGTCGAGGAGGCGGTCGCGGAAACCAAGGCCCTGCTCGACAAATTCAACGAAATCAGCATGAAATTCGGCGAGCCGATGGGCGACGAGGAGATGAACAAACTCATCGAGGCGCAGGGGAAACTTCAGGAAAAGATCGACGCCGCCGGCGCCTGGGACCTGGACCGCAAGCTTGAAATCGCGGCCGATGCCCTGCGCCTGCCGCCCTGGGAAGCGGACGTGACCAAGCTCTCGGGCGGCGAACGCCGGCGCGTGGCGCTGTGCCGGCTGCTGCTCTCGCAGCCCGACATGTTGCTGCTCGACGAGCCGACCAACCATCTCGATGCCGAGTCGGTCGCCTGGCTCGAACGCTTTCTGCATGACTACCCCGGCACGGTCGTGGCCGTGACCCACGACCGTTATTTTCTCGACAACGTCGCCGGCTGGATTCTCGAACTCGACCGCGGCGAGGGCATTCCCTGGAAAGGCAATTATTCCTCCTGGCTGGAACAGAAGGAGAAACGCCTTGAGGTCGAGGAGAAACAGGAATCCGCGCGCCAGCGCGCCCTGAAACAGGAACTCGAGTGGGTGCGCACCAATCCCAAGGGACGCCATGCCAAGAGCAAGGCGCGTCTCGCGGCCTACGAGGAACTTGCCTCGCAGGAATTCCAGAAGCGCAACGAGACCAAGGAGATTTTCATTCCACGCGGCCCGCGTCTGGGCGAGGTGGTGGTGCAGGCGGAAAATCTGAGCAAGGGATTCGGCGACCAACTGTTGATCGACAACCTGAGCTTCAACCTTCCGCGCGGCGGCATCGTTGGTATCATCGGCCCAAACGGCGCGGGCAAGACCACGCTGTTTCGTATGATCACCGGTCAGGAGAAACCCGACGGCGGCAAGCTGCGCGTCGGCGAGACCGTGCAGCTCGCCTACGTGGACCAGAGCCGCGATACGCTGGACGGCAAAAAAACCGTGTGGGAGGAAATCTCAGCCGGTCATGACATCATGGTCGTCGGCAAGAGCGAAGTGCAATCGCGCGCCTATGTCGGACGCTTCAATTTCCGCGGCGCGGACCAGCAGAAGCTGGTCAAGGACCTCTCCGGCGGTGAGCGCAACCGCGTGCATCTGGCGAAACTCCTGAAGAGCGGCGGCAATCTGCTGTTGCTCGACGAACCGACGAACGATCTGGACGTTGACACGCTGCGCGCGCTCGAAGAAGCGCTGCTCGATTTCGCCGGCTGCGCGGTGATCATCTCGCACGACCGCTGGTTCCTCGACCGCATCGCCACCCACATCCTCGCATTCGAGGGCGACAGCCGCGCGGTGTGGTTCGAGGGTAACTACGCCGATTACATGGCGGACAAGGAACGCCGCCTGGGCACGGAGGCGGTGCAGCCGCACCGCATCAAGTACAAAAAACTGATCCACTGACGGGGCTGTCAAGCCCCTCCGCTTGCCGCGCGTGGACGAGGCCTGGGCGCTCGATGCCGCCCGCACGGGTGAAAGCTTCGCCACGATATGCGAAGGTTTATGCGAATGGATCGATACCCAGAACGTGGCGCTGCACGCCGCCGGACTGATGAAACAATGGATCGCCGACGGTATCGTCAGTGGAATTGCCACTGGGAAACGATAAGATATCTAAACAGTTCCAAAAAACTACTTCTCACCGCAAAGGCACAAAGAGCACAAAGGTTTTTCTCGATAAAAAAGGCTCTGTTGAATTTTAAGTGGGTGAAAAAGGCTCGGCAGGAAAAAAGGAATCCCCCCTCCCTTGACGGGAGGGGGCGTGGGGGAGGGTGAGCATCGTCGTGAAGTAACAAGGGATCCGGGTTTTGCCGCGTGTCGGTCCGCCACCCCCACCCCGACCCCTCCCCCGTCGAGGGGGAGGGAGTATGTCACGGCGACCCGTCGACTCGGGCGACTACCCACTCGTTTTTCAACAGATGCATAAAAAACTTGATGTTTTCTTTGCGTCCTTCGCGTCTTTGCGGTAAAAAAACTAATAATGATTAAGAGTTATTCATGTCACAGAGAATAATTTTCCTGGCGGGTTTTCTGATCTGCGCCGGTCTGATGGCCGCGGCGCTGTACTTCCAGTACGGCATGAAACTCGAGCCCTGTCCGCTCTGTATCTTCCAGCGGCTGTTCGTGATCGGTGTGGGGTTGATACTGCTGGCCGGTGCGCTGCACAACCCGGGCAGGCTGGGGCGGCGACTCTACGGCGGGCTCGCGGCGCTGACGGCCGCCTTGGGCGCCGGTGTCGCCGGCCGTCATGTCTGGATTGAGAATCTGCCGTTCGACCGGCAACTCGGCTGCGGCTACAGCCTCAACGACATGCTGGAAACCTTCCCGCTGCTCAAAACCCTCAAGCTCGTGCTGGCCGGCAGCGGCGGATGCGGTCAGGTCACCTGGTCTTTTCTGGGACTCAGCATGCCAAGCTGGACGCTGATCTTCTTCATCGGTTTTGCCGTGCTGGGCCTGCTGCTGGTCTTTACCTCCCTCGGCAAACGCTGAAACCGCTTTAAGGAAGGTCTGATTAATTATGGGAATATCTGATTTATTAAAAACTCAACGCGAAGGCGCCAAGGCGCAACGAACGCGAAGTTTTTCTGTTTGATTATTCATCGGTTTTCTTTGCGACCTTTGCGTTCTTCGCGTCTTTGCGTTGAAAACTCATATTAATCAGAACTTCCTATGATTATTTGACGCCAAGGCGCAGGAGCGGTACAGGGATGTACCGGTTGCGGAGCCGAGGATGCAAAGGCGCAAAGAAAAAGCTCGGAAAAATAACTGAAAAAATCTTTGCGTCTCTGCGTTGAAAACTAATAAATCAGAGTTTCCTTAAATTATTTCCAGATATCCACCACCACGCCCTGCTCGCGCAGATGGTCGGCGCGTTCGCGGATGAAGCGTTGCAGGCTCGGCTGTTTCTGGTACGCGCCGGAGGCGACATAATCCAGCACCGACTGGACGTGAAACCCTTTGAACATGGCCTCGATCCGTATTACTTCCTTGCCGGCATCGTACAATACCGCCGTGGGCACATAGGCTATGCCCAGCTCATCGGCCCATTGACGCGCGCTGGTCTTGCGGCCGGTGGGCATCACGACCGGCATGTCGCCCCAACGGTCCAGCTGAATCACATGGAATCGCTTAAGCAGATCAAGCGTGGCGGGATTGCCCGCCATCTCTTCTTGCATGCGATCGCAACCGGCACAGTCCTTTTGCTCGAAAAACACGGCGACCGGTTTCCCCGCCGGGCTTCGGGTCAAATCATGTGGGGGCTTGGCGAAAAACGGTTGGGAATGTAGCGCACCTTTTGCCGGCGGTGGCGCCTGCTTGGCGAGGTATTCGCGGAATGTCACGCGGTTTTCCTGTTTTTCGGCGACGTACTGCAGCGCCGCCAGAAACTGGTGCGGCGGGTAGTAGCCGTTGATGCGCAGCACCTGCTCGCCCTTCTCGTTGAAGAACAGCAGCGTGGGTGTGAACCAGACCTTGAGCTTCGCGGCCAATTCCTTCTCCGGCAGGACGTTGCCGGAGAAATCGGTCACCTCGCGGTCGCCCCACATGTTGAGATCGATGGCGTCGAAATGCCGGCGCGTGTACTCCACAATATGCGCCTGGCTGAAATTCTTGTTGAAAAGCTCGGCGCAATAAGGGCAGCCCTCCTGGCCGAAATAAAGCATCAGGCGCTTGCCGCCCCGCGCCGCCTCGGCGACGTCCTCCGGCAGATCGAGGAAAGAGCTCTTGAACCAGGCGGGAATTTCGAACTGGCCGACTCCGCGCAGCTCGGCCTTTTCCACCGCCGGCAACGATGCTGACATCAGCCCCAGCATTACCCCTGCGCCGAGTAGAACCATTGGTCTGAAGCAACGTCTCATCATCATGCCTCATTCTTTCGGAATACCTGCCACCCCCGCCGGCTGCCGTTTGAAGGCGTTTGGCGAACAAGCAGCGGTTTCCGCCGACAAGTGTTACAAGTATAAGACGTAGATCGGGTAGAATTCATTTCGTTCCTGATTGACATTCTATCGCCATGCGACTTCGACACTACGGAAAGCCCCCCTCCCGCCAGAGCGACTGGAATGCGATTAAATCGCTTTTGCCCTATTTGTGGGAATTCCGCGGGCGCGTAGCGCTGGCGCTGGCCTTCCTCGCCCTGGCCAAGGTAGCGACCGTTTCCGTCCCGCTGGTGCTGAAGGAAATCGTCGATGCGCTGGATCCTTCCAAGTCCGTGCTGGCATTGCCGATATTTTTTCTTCTCGCCTACGGCGCGCTGCGGCTCGCCAACTCGACCTTCGGTGAATTGCGCGACGCCGTGTTCGCCAAGGTCACGCAACGCTCGATCCGGCGCGTGGCGCTCAAGGTCTTCGAACACCTGCACAATTTGGCTTTGCGTTTCCATCTCGAACGCCAGACCGGCGGGATGTCGCGCGACATCGAGCGCGGCACCGCGGGCATCCGCTTTCTGCTCAACTTCATGCTGTTCAACATCCTGCCCACCATCCTCGAGATCGGATTCGTGGCGGCGATCCTGCTTGTCAAGTACGACCCATGGTTCTGCGTCGTCACGCTGGTCACGCTGCTGGTGTACATCGTTTTCACGCTCTGGGTCACCGAATGGCGCATGATCTTCCGCCGCAACATGAACGAGATGGACTCCAAGGCCAATACGCGCGCGATCGACAGCCTGCTCAATTACGAGACCGTGAAATATTTCAACAACGAGGGCTTCGAGGCCCGCCGTTACGACGAGACCCTGCAATCCTGGGAGAAGGCGGCGGTCCGCAACCAGACCTCGCTGTCGCTGCTGAACATCGGTCAGGGCGCGGTCATTGCCGCGGGTGTCACGATCCTCATGCTCATGGCCGGCCGGGGCGTGGTGCGCGGGACCATGACCATCGGCGATCTGGTGCTGGTCAACGCCTTCCTGATCCAGCTCTACATGCCGCTGCATTTCCTCGGTTTCGTGTATCGCGAGATCCGTCATTCACTGGCTGACATGGAGCGCATGTTCGGGCTGCTGGCGCAGCATACCGAGGTCAGCGACCGTCCGGACGCCAGGGATCTGAATATCGGCGGCGGAACAATCCGCTTCGAGCACGTCGGCTTCGGCTACGACAGCCGGCGCCAGGTGTTGCAGGACGTGAGCTTCGACGTCCCTTCCGGCCACAAGGTGGCGGTCGTGGGAGCGAGCGGCGCGGGCAAATCCACGCTGTCGCGTCTGCTTTTCCGGTTCTATGACGCCACCACCGGGCGCATCCTGATCGACGGCCAGGACATCCGCGACGTCACCCAGAAAAGCCTGCGCCGCGCCATCGGCATCGTGCCGCAGGACACGGTGCTGTTCAACGATACCATCTACTACAACATCGCCTACGGCCGGCCCGATGCCACGCGCGAGGAAATCATCGAGGCAGCGCGTGCGGCGCACATTCATGACTTCGTGGAATCGCTGCCGGACAAATACGACACCATCGTGGGCGAGCGCGGCCTGAAGCTCTCCGGCGGGGAAAAACAGCGCGTCGCCATCGCGCGCACCCTGCTGAAAAACCCGCCGATCCTGGTGTTCGACGAGGCCACCTCGGCGCTCGACTCGCGCACCGAGAAAGCGATTCAGGCGGAGCTACAGGAGATCGCGACCAATCACACGACCCTGGTCATCGCCCACCGGCTCTCCACCATCATGGACGCCGATCAGATTCTGGTTATGGGGCACGGCCGCATCGTCGAGCGCGGCACGCACGTCGAACTGCTGGCGCAGAACAGCGCTTACGCCCACATGTGGGCGCTGCAGCAGCAGGAACAGAAGGAAGAAGAAGAGCAACTGCAAGTCGTGAGCAACTGAACAACGGAATGGCGGGGAGGCCCTGCAATTTTACGCCCCCTCTCCCGCTTCGCCAGAGGGAGAGGAAAGGAATACCGCTAAGCCCTCTATATCGACGTACCGAATGAAGGATCCACGCTCTGGTTGTCCTGCCATCCCACACGCCTTATCGGCCTATCTGGTTGGTTGCCGATAATTAGCATGGACGCTCGGCAACGGCAAAATTATACTCTGATGATTATTGCGGCGGCACGAATCCATTTGAACATGTCCGGTGGATTATTATTCCACCGGCCCGGGATCGAGGCGGTCAAGCCGCCGCAATAATCGGAAATCTTAATGAATTTCGTTATTGACCCGGCACGATTGTTCTTGAGAGAAGACAGGCTGCCACCGGGGTTGCCGGGCATCCGTGACGACACAGCCGTGCCGGGTCAATAACTGCACATTAAAAATATACCAACCGGAGATTTCATGCGCCCAGCGCTTATTCTTGCCGTTCTCGAACGCGAATTCCTGAGCGCCCGCGAGGGGCACCACACGCCGGTCATGCTGTGGGGCCCGCCCGGTGTCGGGAAGTCGCAGATGGTGGCGCAGGTGGCGAGAAAACACGGCGTACCGGTCATTGATATCCGCCTGTCGCAGATGGAACCGACCGACCTGCGCGGCATTCCGTTCCGCGTCGGCGACGTCGTCGAGTGGGCCATCCCGGCAATGCTGCCGGACGCCCAGCGCCACGGCGCCGAGGGCATCCTGTTTCTCGATGAAATTACCTCGGCCGCGCCGACGGTTTCCGCCGCCGCCTACCAATTAATACTCGACCGGCGTCTCGGCGCCTATACGGTGCCCGAGGGCTGGGCCATCTTCGCCGCCGGCAACCGCCAGGGCGACCGCGGCGTCACCTACAGCATGCCCGCGCCGCTGGCCAACCGCTTCTCGCACTTCGGGGTCGAGACCCATCTCGACGACTGGGTGGCGTGGGCCTATGCGAACAATATCGACGAACGCGTGATTGCGTTCCTGCGCTTCCGCCCCGAACTGCTGTTCGATTTCGATCCGGCGCACAATCCCGTGGCCTTCCCGAGCCCGCGCTCGTGGGAATTCACGCATCGCGCGCTCGCCAAGTTCGGCGAAAGGCCGGAGTTGCTGCTGGGTTCGCTCGAAGCCTGCGTCGGTCCCGCCGCCGGCGTCGAACTCAAGGCCTTCATCGACAATCTCGACAACCTGCCGGACATCGACGCCATCATCAACGGGATATCCACCACCGTGCCGAAGGAAATCGACCTGCAATATGCCGTCGCCGCGGCGCTCGTGGGCCGCGCGATCCGCGCCAAGGGCAGCGCCGATGAAGCCAAAGTCACTGGCAATATCCTCGACTACGCCGGCCGTTTCCCCAGCCGCGAGATGGGCGTCATGCTGGTCTCGGACATGCAGCGCGCCGTGGGCGAGAAACTGTTCGCGCTGCCGCAATTCGCGCAATGGGCCAAGAAGATCGCCAACGTCATGATCTTCGACATGTGGCAGAAGTCGCCTGCCGCTAAAGCAAAATAAATAGAATAGACAGGATTAACAGGATTTTTCAGGATTTACAGGATTGTTCTTGATAATTATAGATGGGGAGAAGGGATGCTAGAGGACAAAGAGCTTACCGAAAAAATCATAGCGTGTGCTTTCAGAGTCCACCAACAGCTAGGTGCTGGTTTTGCAGAGAAAGTTTATGAAAACGCCATGATAATCGAGCTGCGAAAACGGGGATTTGATGTCAAACAGCAGTCCCCCATCTCGGTTTACTACGAAGGAAAAAATGTCGGTGAATTCTTCGCTGATATTCTTGTCGAAAACAGAATCGTATGTGAACTGAAAGCCGCTCAGCGTCTGACACCTGAGCATGAAGTGCAGTTGGTCAATTATCTAACAGCAACGGGCCACAATACTGGCTTACTTTTGAACTTTGAAAAAAGTGTCACGGTAAAACGGAAATTCCGCGAATACCGCAAGCCACAAGAACCAATAGCTCCAGATGTAAATCCTGTTAATCCTGAAAAATCCTGTTAATCCTGTGAATTCGAATGCTCCCAAGAATGACAGTGTCGAAGACAAGCTTGTCGCCGCGCGCACCTGGCTGATCATCGACAAGCCCTTCCTCGGTGCGCTGGTGCTGCGCCTGCCGCTGGTGGAGGCCAACCCGAAGTGGTGCCAGACCACCGCGACCGACGCGCGCTCGTTCTATTACAACCGCGCCTACATCGAGGCGCTGTCCTTCGAACAGACCAAATTCATCCTGGCGCACGAAGCCTTGCACTGCGCGCTGTCGCACTTCGCGCGCCGCGAACACCGCGACAAGCGCCGCTGGGATCTTGCGTGTGACCTGGCAATAAACCCTCTGCTCGTGGCCGACGGTCTGAAACCGGCGCCGGACGCACTTATCCTCGATGCCTACAAGGACATGACCGCGGAGGAGATTTATCCCTGCATCCAGGAAAACACCGACGAAAAACCGATGGGCCAGCATCTGTACGATCAGGACGACAGGCCGCACGGCCCGGGCGAACAGGGTGGCGGTGAAGGCGGCGGCCAGGGAGAGGATCAGTCCGAAGGTGGCGGCAGCCACGGCGAGTCCGACTTTCACGCCTACGGCGCGCCGCAACCGCCGCCACTTTCCGCCTTGGAACGCGATTCGCTCCACAAGCAGTGGCAACAACGCCTCGCCTCGGCCGCGCAGCAGGCCATTCAGGCCGGCAAACTTGGCGGCTCGATGGCACGCATCGTGGACCACCTGCTGCAACCGCGGTTGCCGTGGCGCATGCTGCTGGCGCACTACATGACGCGCGCCGCGCGCGACGATTACAGTTTCGCGCACCCGTCGCGGCGCGAGGGCACGGCGATCCTGCCCGGCCTGCACAGCCAGCATATCGACCTCGTCGTAGTGCTCGACACCAGCGGTTCCATCTCGGACGGGGAAATGCAGGAATTCGTGAGCGAGGTCAACGCCATCAAGGGCCAGGTCGGCGCGCGCATCACCTTGCACGCCTGCGACGAGCGGCTGGCGCAGGACGGTCCCTGGACCTTCGAACCGTGGGAGGAAATCGAACTGCCGCCGCACTGGCACGGTGGAGGCGGCACCAAATTCACGCCCGTGTTCGAATGGACCGAGCACCAGGACCGGCCGCCGAACCTGCTGCTGTACTTCACCGACGCCAAGGGCGAATTCCCGCAGCGCGAGCCGTCCTATCCGGTGCTGTGGCTGGTCAAGGGCAAGGAGAAAGTCCCCTGGGGCCAGCGCATTCAATTGAACTAATTTAATGGACAGGATTCACAGGATTTTTCAGGATTAACAAGATTAAATCTTCAAAATTTGAAAATCTCTTCGACATTAAATCTGAACGCAGTTATCTGTTATTCTCAGTCATCCTGTAAATCCTGCTTAATCCTGTTAATCCTGTCTATTTTTTATTTATAACGTGGAACTCTCCTCCGAAGACCTGCTGCGGCTGAACGTGCTGCTCGCCAACGATATTGAAGCCATCCGTATCGACGAGCAGAACATGACGCTCCACGGGCTGACGCGCGGCAACGAGGCGCGCGTGCCGCTTAATCCCACTTGCCGTCCGGAAAAATATCTGCGGCTGGTGCGCGAAATGCTGTCGAGTCACGTGCTCGGCTCGCCCGGCGGTTATCCGGTGTTCCTGCAACGCTGGACGCGCATGGGCCAGGCGCGCGAAACCCAGCTGGATAAATTGTTGCTGCTCGGCGAACCCGAGGCGGTCACCGCCGTGGCCGGCGCGTCGGGTCTGAGCGACGATCTGGCGCGACGCACGTGGTGGGCCATGCCGACCGCGGACATCGCGCGGCGCATGCTCGAAAAGCAGGCCGTGGTGCAGGGAAAGATGGGCAAGGAACTCGCGGAGCATCTGGCGGAACATCTGCCGTTCGAGTCCGACCCGATGCTGGTGATTGCCACGATACGGCTCATTCTCCAGCCCGGCCTGATCGACGCCGAAACGCGCGATCGCATCTTCCGCCTTGGCACGCATCGCAATGCCTACCACATCGGGTTCCTGGAGGCGCTGCCGGATGAGCTGCCTGACCCTCTGCCGGCACGCGATGACCATGAAAAATATCGCGACAGATTGGCAACGCTGACTGTGGGTGGCAACACGTTGGCGGACTTGCTGGCCAAACTGCTCGACAGTCAGGGCCAGACATTTCTCGCTATCTCCGAAACGCAACTGCAACACCCAATAGACAAATACACCGTGGCCAGGTTGATGGACATCATCGGAAATTACTTCAAGCCGGCGCTGGGCGCGCAAAAACCGGCCGGCGCGATTGGTGTGGCCATCGCCTGCACGGAAAAACTGATGACAGCCGCAAGCGGTGAGCCCGCCGCCCTTCTGGAAACCGTGCCAGAACTGCGGGAGGAAATCGCCGCCATGCTCACGCTCGCACACACCGGCGAGGCCCTGGTCACGCCCATCATCGCCGCGTCCACCGCGAGCGGAACCTTGCTGCGCCGCAAGCTCGAACCGGTGCTTGGGCCTTTGTTTCAACAGTATGCCGTGTTGCGACGTACGGACCGGCAAAGCCCTGGTTCGGTGGGTTACGCGCCTGAGAAACGGCGCTAACCCACCCTACATTTTTTTGCTGCGCAAGACCGCGCCTGCGCCGTCCGGCGGCAAACCGGCCAGACGGCTATCAGGAAGATAGCAGGGAAATTTAAAAAAACCTAAGAAAGAGAAAAATTAGACAGGATTCACAGGATTAACAAGATTTTTATTTCACAAGATTTTTTAATCCTGTAAATCCTGTAAATCCTGTTAATCCTGTCCATTTATTTTTTTAGATTCTTATTTCTTCTCGGAGTCTTTCTTGCCGCGGCCGATCCTGGAGATCGGCACCACGACGTTCTTCTTCGGCTCATCCGCGTAGTAAGGGCGCATGTCCATGGTCTTGCCGGCGTCCTCGATCAGCTCGCGCTCGCGCGCGGAAATCAGCTTCAGGCACTGACGGATGCCCTCGATCGTGCGCTCGGACAGCGGATGCTTCAGGCCCGGTTGCGTCGCCGTGTCCTTCACGATATCGGTCAGCACCAGCTTCATGGCCTTCAGAATCTGGTATTCCTTGCTCTGCAGGGGGCTGGTTTTGTCATCGCTCATGTCTTTGCTCGGCCAATGTGGCGGGGGAGCCGCACAACCGGCCGCAGGTTACAGGGGATGCCACAGCTTGGCAAATCAGCCGCCGGGAGGATTGGCGGCGAGCGTCGTGTAGCGATAGCGGGGAGTGTACTGGCGCTTGTACTGCAAAACCTTGCGTACGTAATTCTGCGTTTCCTCGTACGGCGGAATGCCCTGATATTGCTTCACGGCGTTCTCTCCGGCGTTATAGGCCGCGATGACGAGGTAAAGTTTGTTGTTGAACATCTCGGACAGGTATTTCAGGTGCTGCACCCCGGCGCGGATGTTTTCGTGCGGGTTGTAAATGTCGCGTACACCGTACCGGCTCGCGGTCTCCGGCATCATTTGCATCAAGCCGCGCGCGCCCTTGTGTGACACAGCATATGGATTGAAGGACGACTCCACCTGCATCACCGCCTTGACCAGCGCGAACTCCACGCCATGCTCGTCGGCATAACGCCGGATGAGGCGGTCGTAGGTGGAGGCCTCTTCGCGGAACACCGGGCTGTTCTTTTGCGACGCGAGTTTGCCGGCGCCCATGACGTCAGGCGTCACGCGCACGACGCGCGAGTGTTTGGCGTTGATCGGATGATCGGTGATCATGCGCGAGCCATCCGGCATTTCGTACACGTACACCTCGGCCCGGGCCACGCTGGAGACGGCAAACATCGCCAATAACCCAAGGGCTATCGCGCTCTTACCCGCCAATGGCAACCTGCTGATCCGCATCCTTAGATATATAGCTGAGGTTCCTGCGGATAGAGCGCGCAACTCCCGTGCCGCCGCGGACATTTGCAGACTAAAGCTAAGCTCATGCCTGGCAAGGGGTTTTTCACCAGGTGATCTCGCTCCGGGGCAGGAAAGCGGCAGGAGGATTGCCGCTATGCGCCGGAACGGGCTACTTCAAAAGCTCAGTGTCTTCGTGGGAATAAGGAGGCGAGCAGCTGCACAAGATTTTCAATTCCGTCGGACCGGTGTTGTCCACCCGGTGCGGCGTCCCCGGCGGAATGCAGATCGTATCGCCCGGATTGATGGCAAATATCTCATTGCCCCGCACCATGCGTCCCTCGCCGTCGGTGACGTGATAAATCTCTTCGCTGCGAAGATGTTTATGCAATTGCGTGCCCTGCCCCACCGGCACGATGGCCTCCGCGAGACTCTGGTTTGCATTGCCATGCACGTCCGGGTGCATCAGCTCGCGGATGATCGAACCATCTTTGGCGGTGAAGGGTTTGACGCTGGCGTAACGGCTCTTCTGCATGGGATCACCGATACGGATTATTGACCCGGCACGATTATATTTAAACGAAGTACAGCCGCGCCGGACCGGCAAGGCCACTATGACGGGGTGCTCGTGCCGGGTCAATAATGGAAATCATATGATTTTTCGATTATTACGGCGGCCACGCCGAGCGGTCGACATATACATCAATACCCAGGGTGGGCGTGATGTGCCGTGCCGGAATATCCGCCTCCGCGCGCCAGGCCTTCACCGCCTCGCGCTTGGATTCGCCACCGACCAGAAACAACGCCCGCCGCGCGCGACTCAGGCGCGCGGCACTGAGACTCACACGCTCCGGCGGCGGTTTTGGCGCCGCGCGCACCACGATAGCATCAGCATCGTTTTTCCCCAGTCCTTCCTTTCGGCCGGGGAACAGACTCGCCGTGTGGCCATCTTCTCCCAGCCCCAGCAGCACCAGATCGAACTCCGGCACGCGGCGCAGGATTTCGGCATAACGTTCCGCGCCCTTTTCCGCGCCCTGCTCGGCCGGGATGGGATGAACATTCACGGGAGGGATTCGGATGTGGTCGAGCCAGGCGCGGCGCGCCATGGTGTCGTTGCGTTCGGGATCGCCGCGTGGCAGGCAGCGTTCATCGCCAAAATAAATCTGCCACTTGGCCCAATTCGCCCCCACCTCGCGCAACCGTTCATAGGCATCCTTCGGCGTATGGCCACCGGCCAGCACCAGATGAAACACGCCGTGCGCGGTAATGGCCGCACGCGCGGCATCGAGTATCAGCGCCGCCGCCTGATCCGCGAGCGCGGCCCCATCCGGAAACACCTGCCAGCGCGTCGTCGGAGCCTGTGCGCTCACGCCGTCAAATCTCGTTACGCCAGACCTGGTCCTCGCGCTCGAACAGGCGGCCGGTCTCGCGCGGGCCCCAGGTGCCGCCCGGGTAGGTAGCAATGTAATCGCGGCGTTGCGACCAGTCGCGCAGGATGGGATCGACCACGCGCCACGCCCATTCGACCTCGTCGAAGCGCAGGAACAGACTGCGGTCGCCTTCGACGACGTCCAGCAGCAGCGTCTTGTATGCCTCCATCGTGGTCGCCTGGCTCGGACGGTAAGTGGCGTTGAGGCGCACGATGCGCGTATTCATGCCGAGCCCGGGCTCCTTCGCGTGCAGTTCGATGTGCATGCACTCGGTCGGCTGCATGGACAGCAGTATCCAGTTCGGGTCGATGTGTGCCGCACCGGCCTCGTGGAACAGCAGTTGCGGCGGATGGCGGAAGCGGATCGCGATGAGTGCAAAATTATCAGCCATGCGCTTGCCGGTACGCAGGAAAAACGGGACGCTGCGCCAGCGCCAGTTGTCGATATAGAACTTGGCCGCGACAAAAGTCTCGGTCGTTGAGGCCTTGGCCACGCCTTCTTCTTCGAGATAGGCCGGCGCGTCATGGTTGTTCACGCGCCCGGCGGCATACTGGGCGCGGTAGGCGTAATCGCCCACGCCCTGCGGCGGGATCGGACGGATCGAGCGCAGCATCTTCACCTTCTCGTCACTCAGAGAGTCGGCATCGAGCTTCGCCGGCGGCTCCATCGCCACCAGCGTCAGCAATTGCATCAGGTGATTTTGCAGCATGTCGCGCAGCGCGCCGGCGGTATCGTAGTAACCGGCACGCCGGCCCACACCTTCCGACTCAGCCACGGTGATCTGAACGTGATCAATATAGTTGCGGTTCCAGATCGGCTCGATCAGGGTATTGGCAAAGCGGAATACCAGCAGATTCTGCACCGTTTCCTTGCCAAGGTAATGATCGATGCGGTAAATCTGGTCCTCGTCGAAATAGCGGTGCAGCTTCGTGTTCAGCGCCTGCGCGCTCTCGATATCCTCGCCGAAGGGCTTTTCCACCACGATGCGGTGCCGGCCGTGGGTGCGGCTGATGCCGATCTTGCTCAGTTGCTCGATCACCCCGAGGAAATCGGACGGCTTGATGGCG
>MFTB01000111.1 GCA_001785195.1 Candidatus Muproteobacteria bacterium RIFCSPHIGHO2_12_FULL_60_33 | reverse complement strand
CATTTGACGTCGTAGATAATCTCGCCGCCCGGATGGCGCGACAGCACGTCGCACGCGTACAGGATCATCTGCCGGTCGGCCCAGATCACGTGGCCGTCGGGCGCGATCACGCCAAGGCGATCGCCGTCGCCGTCGAAGGCGAGGCCCACGTCATAACCGCCTTTCCCGACTTCGGCGATCAGGTCTTTGAGATTTTCCGGTTTGCTGGGATCGGGATGGTGGTTGGGGAAGGTGCCGTCGATTTCACAGAAGAGTTCGGTCACCCGGCAGCCGAGGCGCTTGAGCAGTTGCGGCGCGAGTTCGCCGGCCACGCCGTTGCCGCAATCCACGGCCACACGCATCGGACGCGCGAGCTTCACGTCACTCGTTACACGATCGAGATAGGCCGCGCGTACGTCTGACGATGAGATGGTTCCCTGGCCCGATGTCAGATCGTTATTGAGTATCCGGGCGCGCAGTTTCTGGATCATATCGCCCGAGAGGGTGATGCCACCGATGACCATCTTGAGGCCGTTGTAATCGGGTGGATTGTGGCTGCCGGTGACGGCCACGCCCGAGCCGGCGCCCAGATGCTGCACCGCAAAATACACCACCGGGGTCGGCACCATGCCGATGTCCACGACATCGCAGCCGCTTTTCGCGATCCCTCGGCTTAGCGCCGCGGCGAGTTCCGGCCCGGACAAGCGTCCATCGCGGCCGATGACAAAGCGTTTCTGATTCTGCGCCAGCGCCTCACTGCCCAGTGCCTGGCCAATGAGTTCCACGATTTCCGGCGTCAGCGTTTTGCCGACAATGCCCCGGATGTCATAGGCCTTGAATATTTCCTGAGGAAGCGTGCGGGTCGCCGCGACAGCGGCGGAATCGGATTTCGGCATGGTGTTATTTTCCGGATTGGATGCTTTGACCGGGGAGTTTAGCGCATCCATTTACTTCAGGCGAGGATATCGGAGCCGCCAATTTAATTTGAATAACTTTTAACCGCAAAGGTGCAAAGGTTTGTGTTCAAAATTCCTGTGTTTTTTTCTTTGCGTACTTCGCGTCTTTGCGGTGAGAAATAGTATTTTTCAGAGACTTTTAGCTGGCCATAATCTGTTTTTTCGCGGGAAGACCGGCGATGGGGTCGCAAATTTTTGTGGCATTGCGGCCGGCCTCCTTGGCCTGCAACAGCGCCTGGTCGGCGCGCCACAACACGTCGTCCGACTTGGTGTCCTTGTCGTGCATGGCGCTCAGGCCGCCGCTCCAGCGTAGCGGGTGCATCACGCCCTTGGTCAGCGGTATTTCGCGCGGCAGCTGTTTGCGCAGGCGTTCCACCAGCGTCGCGGCTTTTTCGAGCGGGGCGTAAGAGTAGATGATGCAGAATTCGTCGCCCCCGAGACGGACGAGCACGTCGGTCTGGCGCACCACCTTGCGCAGCGCATTGGCGAAACCGACGATCAGCGCATCGCCCGCGTCATGGCCATGTTTGTCGTTCACCGCCTTGAAGTGGTCCAAGTCGATGATGAGCATGGACGAGGGACCGTTGGCCTTGGAAGCGTCGAACAGCTCCTTGAGCCGCGCCTCGAAGTGCCGGCGATTGCCGAGTTGCGAGAGGTGATCCATCAGTCCCATGTCCTTCAGTTTTTCTTTTTCCTCGACCAGTTTCTGCCCGCGGTCGCGCAGGTAATCGAAAATTTCGGAAAATTCCCGCAGCGCCGTCGGATAGCCCACGCGCACGCTGCCCTCGCGCAAATCGCGGAACATGCGAATCAGGGAATGAATATCGTGCCGCACCGCCTGGAGAGTCTGACGGTAAAGGCGGAACAGCACGATGGAGATAATGATGAAGGCGGCGAGGATCGAGGCAAAATAATAAATTCTGTTTCCGGACAGGATCAAGGGCGGCGTTTCCGCCGGCTGGTATATCAGCGTCCAGCGACCGGTGCCGAGCGCACTTGCCACGGTGGCAACGCTGGCATTTGAAACCTCTCCAGCTGTCAGCACCGGTTGCACCGCTCCTCCCGCCACCGGCTGTTGCAGCTCCATGTAGGCATGTGGAGGCAGCGATTGTTCCAGGATGGTCTGCAACGGTGCGCGGGAAAATCCTGCCAGAAGATATCCATTCAGATTCCGGTTCTCGTCCATGACTGGTATCAGCAGGTCGTAATGCTCGGTCGGCGTCCCCACGGCATGAAATTCCGGAGACGCTGGCGCGGACGTAGTGGACATGCGCCGGACGTAGTCGAGGCAAACCGGATCGAGTGTCTCGGTGGGGTACAACACACCGGAATTGTTCCGTGACAACAAGTGGACCGAGACGGTGCCGGTCAGTTGGGATTTGATCTCATCTTCCTTGCGGGATCGTTCCGGAGAAGAGCCGCGTTGCAGTACCGTTGCCACAGCGGGCTGGTGTGCGGTTTTTTCCAGCGCTTGGCGCTGTTGCGTCAAAAGTTCATTGATTCGGCTGGCCGCTCCTTCGGCGGCCTGTGACGCGCGTTCATAATAGGACGATTGCTGCATGTCACGCACGGCCAGATAGCTGGCGTAGCCGATGGCTGTAAAGGACAGAAGCAGAATCAGGAAAACCTGAAGGTGGATGCGTGTCAGCGACTTGGCCATGGGCGCTGTAAATCCTTTTGTCAGACCGTGACGAGTCGGTACCGGTTAAAACCTGTCCTATCTATAAACATAGAAGATGCCGTCACCGGCGGCCAGCAAGGCGGCCCGGCTTCCGACCCATGGCGGTAAATCGCGGGTACGCGACGCGGAAGATGCCGCTATTTTCGTCCGGAGTGGCCGAAACCGCCCTCACCGCGGTGGCTTTCCTCGAATTCCTTGACGATGCTGAATTGCGCCTGCACGACCGGAACGAACACCATCTGGGCGATGCGATCGCCGGGTTCAATGGTGAACGGTTCGCGGCCGCGATTCCATACGGAAATGAATATCTGTCCCTGATAATCCGAGTCGATGAGTCCCACGAGGTTCCCGAGCACGATGCCGTGTTTGTGTCCGAGTCCCGAACGTGGCAGCAACACCGCGGCGAGACCGGCTTCGCCGATATGAATGGCGATGCCCGAGGGGATGAGATGTGCCTCACCGGGACCGATGTGCAGATGTTCATCCAGGCACGCGTACAGGTCCATGCCCGCGGAACCATGCGTGGTGTAACGCGGCAGTGGAAATTCAGCCCCGATGCGCTTGTCGAGGATCTTGAGTTCTACCTTTTGCATCAGGGTCTCCGTAACCGGTGTATCCGGGCGTCGTGTTTGGCGCGATAGCTGGCGGCGATATGGTGGATGAGCGCGCGGGCAAGCTTTGCCTTCGGCTGGGCGGGTAGTTCGATGACGCCCGTGCGCTCTACCAGCAGCAGGCTGTTTTCATCCGTCCCGAATCCGAGACCCGTGCCCACGCGGTTGGCGGCGACGAGGTCGAGGTTTTTATTTTCCAGCTTCTGGCGCGCATGTTGTTCGAGATTTTCCGTTTCGGCCGCGAAACCGACGGTAAACGGCGCCGGCTTGAGGGCCGCGACGCTTGACAGGATATCGGGGTTGCGCACCAGATCGAGTGTCATCCTTTCATCCGATTTTTTGATTTTCTTGCCCAGCGTTTGCGCCGGGCGGTAGTCGGCGACGGCGGCCACGCCGATGAAAATATTCGCCGCGCGCACATGGGTGTGTACGGCATCGTACATTTCCTGTGCGCTCTCGACGCGAATGGTGTGCACGCGCGCGGGATCGGGCAACGACGTCGGCCCCGAGATCAGAATAACCCGCGCCCCGGCTTCGACGGCGGCTGCGGCGACGGCATAGCCCATCTTGCCGGAGCTGCGATTGGTCAGTCCTCGTACCGGATCGATGGCTTCCCAGGTGGGACCGGCCGTGACAACGACAGTGAGCCCATCGAGTTCACCGCTGGCGAACAGATCAGAAACCAGTTTCACAAGATCGGCCGGCTCCAGCATGCGCCCGGGACCCGTTTCGCCGCAGGCCTGCGATCCCTCGGCCGGACCGAAGATGCTGACGCCGTTCTTTTTGAGCGCAGCGAGATTTGACTGGGTCGCGGCATTGCTCCACATCTGTTGATTCATGGCGGGCGCGACGGCGACCGGCGATTCGGTCGCGAGACACACAGTCGTCAGCAGGTCGTCGGCACGTCCCTGGGACAGTCGCGCGAGAAAATTCGCGCTGGCTGGAGCGACCAGCACGGCATCGGCCCAGCGCGCCAAATCAATATGTTCCATGGCCGCTCCCGGCATCCCTGCCGTTCCCGCGCTGTACATGGATGTACGAGTGTCGCGAGAAGCAGGAAGCTGAGAGCGACCGGCACTTGCACGTCCCTGTACATCGCCCACTTCGGTATCGGCATCGGTATCGAGCAGATGTTGATACACCGGATGACCGCTGACGGCCTGCAAGGTGAGGGGGGTGATGAAACTGTTGGCGCCCGGCGTCATGACTACGCGCACCTCGGCGCCTGCCTCGCGCAGGCGTCGGACGGCATCGGCGCTTTTATACGCGGCAATGCCGCCGGTGACGCCGAGCAGGATGTGCTTATTGGTGAGGGTGCCCATATGGTAAAGTGTACTTGCCCGGGAAGGGGGGATACAAATGGTAGGGGATACAAATGGGTGATAAAAATATCAAAAATAACCCGATGGCGATAAGCCAATGGCCGGAACACGAACGTCCGCGCGAGAAACTCCTGCAGCGCGGCCCGGCGTCCCTGTCGGACGCCGAGCTGCTGGCCATTTTCATCCGCACCGGCGTGCCCGGCAAAACCGCCGTGGACGTGGCACGCGGTCTGCTCGCGCGCTATGGCGGTCTGCGCGAATTGCTGGCGGCTGGTCCGGAGGAGTTGTGCGAGGCCCCGGGACTCGGCGAGGCCAAATACGTGCAACTGCAGGCAAGCCTGGAAATGGGCCGGCGCTTTCTGGCCGAAAAACTCAAGCGCGAGGTCACGCTCGGTTCGACCCGGGAGACCAAGGAATTTCTCCAGGCGCAATTGCGCGACCGCATGAACGAGGTGTTCGGTGTGCTGTTTCTGGACAACCGCCACCGGGTGCTGACCTTCGAGGAGTTGTTCCAGGGCACGCTGAACGGCACGGCCGTTTATCCGCGCGAAATCGTCAAGCGCGCACTCAGGCTTAATGCCGCCGCCGTCATTCTGGTGCACAACCACCCCTCGGGCGTGGCCGAGCCCAGCCGGGCTGACGAACTTTTGACCAATCGCTTGAAGGAAGCGCTGACCCTGGTGGATATCCAGCTGTTGGATCACCTGGTAGTAGGGGACGGTGAAACAGTCTCGTTCAGCGAGCGGGGCCTGATTTAGCCGCTGCGGCGGCGCTGGCTTCGTTGCGCCGTCGTTCGGGATGCTCATTTACTGCCGTGTAAACTCCGCTCCCTCACGCCAGCGCGCCTCGCCATCATCCGCCGGATCGGCTAAATCAGAGGCTCCGTGTGGGGAGGGGCCTACCATGCGGCTGACGTTTTTGACGCGGACCATCCTTGGTCCGCGCCCTTCGGGCGCGCTAAAGCGCGCCCAATTTCGCTCCCGGCGAAATTGTGATATAAATGCCGACCTTTCCAGGGCCCAAGGCCGATTGTCGAGGGAGATTTCGATGTCCAGAGTATGTCAGGTGACGGGCAAGCGCGTGCAGTCGGGTAATAACGTGTCCCATGCGAATAACAAAACCCGCCGCCGTTTTCTGCCGAATTTGCAGAACCGCCGCCTGTGGGTGGAAAGCGAGAAACGCTGGGTCACGCTGCGCCTGTCGAGCCAGGGGCTGCGCACCATCGACAAGAAGGGCATAGACACCGTGCTGGCCGAGATGCGCGCCCGCGGCGAGAAGGTGTAACATGGCCAAATCAGCACGTGAAAAGATCAAGCTGGTCTCCAGCGCCGGCACCGGTCACTACTACACCACGACCAAAAACAAGCGCACCACCCCGGACAAGCTCGAGTTCAGGAAATACGACCCGGTGGTCCGCAAGCATGTGGCCTACAAGGAAGCCAAGATCAAGTAGGCGTGACCTGCTCCGTTTCTGAAAATAAAACCCGGCCCTGCCGGGCTTTATTATTTCCGCTATCCTTAAAAGAAGTGACGGGGAGCATGGCCGATCCGGGGCGCGGTTGTCTGGCTATGTACAACCCCCTTGTTTTCTGACATAAATATCGTCCGTGAGCTTGATGAGTTAGGGAAGGTCCGTTGTGTATGCATTAAATCAGCAAGTCTTGAGGACCGACGCATCCGGGATGCCGCTTGAATGGATTGATTTCAAAGAGGCCGTGCGGGTCTATCACCTTGGGCAGGTGGCTTATACCTGCGGCGTGCCGCTCTATCTGATTCGTGGCGGCCACAACGCCATCACCGGCAGGCGCTCCATCCTCGAGATCAGTTCCATCGTCGCCACCCACGGCGACAGCCACGCCGTCCTGAAAGCGCGGGCGCATTATGTCCCGCCACTCAACAATCAGACGCTGTTCGCCCGTGACGCGCATCTGTGCATGTACTGCGGCGAGCAGTTTTCCTCCCGCGGCCTGTCGCGCGATCACATCAAACCCTTGAGCGTCGGCGGCACGGATACCTGGAATAACGTTGTCACCGCCTGCAAGCGTTGCAACAACCACAAGGCCGGCCGCTCGCCGGAGCGGGCGGGGCTGGAATTGCTCGCGGTGCCGTTCATGCCGACCCACGCCGAATATATTTATCTCCAGGGCAAGCGGATTCTGGCGGATCAGATGGAGTTCCTGCTGGCGCACTTCCCGCGCCACAGCCCGCTGCACAAACGCCTTTCCAAACTGGCCTGAGATTTCACTCTCAGAAAACAAAAAACCCGCACCAGGCGGGTTTTTTGTTTTTCAGGCACGGAATAAATCAGGCCGGGACCGGCGCGAGCGTATAGGTCCGGAGCTTCTGCGAAAAATCTTGCAAGGCCTTGATCCCGGTGGCTTCGGCCTCGCGGCACCACTCCTGCAGCGCGTGCAGCAGGTGTTCCTGCGTGGTGGCGGAGCGCTGCCAGATATCCTGAAGCTTCTGCTTCATCACGTATACCGTTCTGAGCGTGCCATTGTGCTCAAGGGCATCCTGCAGCCAGCGGCGGGAAGTCTCGTCGAGCAGCGCCGCCTCGCGCACCATCAGCCGCCGCGCGCGCTTGAGCAGCGCCCAGGATTCGCGGTCGGCACGGTCGGCCTTCTTCAGTTCCTCGCGATGCACATGTTGCATGACCTCGCGCGCAAATTGCGCCATGACCAGAAAGCGCGCCGTGATCACAGCCTTCACGGTATCGACATCAATGTGCTGTTTGGCGGAATCGCAAGTGAGTTCCGGCGGGATTTTCTTCACACGCGCGAGCCCCAAGGCTTTCATCATGTTGATGTACATCCAGCCGATGTCGAACTCCCACCACTTGGAGGAAAACTTGGCGGAACTCCCGAAGGTGTGGTGATTATTGTGCAGTTCTTCGCCGCCGATCAGGATGCCCCAGGGCACGATGTTGGTGCTGGCATCGGCGACTTCGTAATTGCGGTAACCCCAGTAATGGCCGACCCCGTTGATGATCCCGGCGGCAAAAATTGGAATCCAGATCATCTGGATCGCCCAGATCGTAATGCCGATCGGGCCGAACAGTGCCACGTCAATCGCGAACATCAAGGCGATGCCCTTGGCGCTGTGGCGCGTGTACAGGTGGCGCTCGATCCAGTCATCCGGAGTACCGTGACCGTACTTGTCCAGCGTCTCCCGGTTCTTCGCCTCGCGGCGATAGAGTTCCGCGCCCTGCCACATCACGGTGCGGATGCCGGCCTGTTGCGGGCTGTGCGGATCGTCCGGTGTTTCCACCTTGGCGTGATGCTTGCGATGGATGGCGGCCCATTCTTTCGTGACCATGCCGGTGGTGAGCCACAACCAGAAGCGGAAGAAGTGACTGACGGCGGGATGCAGATCAAGCGCCCGATGGGCCTGATGACGGTGCAGAAAGATGGTAACAGCGGCGATGGTGATGTGAGTCAGGATGAGTGCGGCGACGATGTATCCCCACCATGGGAGAGCGATCAGTCCTTCAAGCATGCGTTAAAACCTCGTTTCATTGAGCGGTGTGTTATGCAAGTATACTCGGAACAAGCTCTTTCCGCGCGTTATCACGCGGAACAGCCGACAAACGCGACCAGGGATGAGAAAAGATCATGCCGGCACCGAAAACACCCGCGCTGACCACGGATATCATCATCGAACTCAGGGACCGTCCGGATGTCCCGATTGTGCTGATCCGGCGCAAGAATCCGCCGCATGGCTGGGCACTGCCGGGCGGTTTCGTGGATGTCGGCGAAGCGGTGGAGCACGCCGCCGTGCGCGAGGCCGAGGAGGAAACGGCGCTGCGCGTGACGCTCAAGATGTTGCTGGGATGTTATTCCGATCCGCGGCGCGACCCGCGCAGCCACACCGCCTCGGTGGTTTATGTTGCCGAAGCCAAGGGCGAACCCCGGGCGCAGGACGACGCGGCGGGTGTGGCGATTTTCAGCCCGGAGGCTTTGCCTTCTCCGCTCGTCTTCGACCACGCGCAGATCCTGCGCGATTATCTGGTTTGGCGTCAGCAGGGGAAGCTGCCGGCCCCGCAAATTGCTTGATGTAAACATCGCGCTGAGGGAATGGAAAGGTGATCCCCGCGGCGTGGAAGTCATTCCAGATGGCCCGATACATCTCGGTGCGTATTTCTCCCCGGATATCAGGGTCGTCGAGCCAGACGCGCAGTTCCAGATTGACGCCGTTGTCACCGAAACCCAGCAGAAACGTCATGGGACGCGGTTCTTTCAGGACGCGCGGATTTTCTCGCGCCAGCACTTCCAGGCGTTCCAGCGCCAGTTCCGGCTTGTCGTTGTAGCTGATCTGCACCGGCAGCCGCAGCCGGATCTTGGTGTCGCCCGCGTAGGACCAGTTGGTGATGTCGGTGGTCAGCAGAGTTTCGTTGGGCACCAGGATGTCGAGCCCGTCACGCGTGCGGATGACGATGTGGCGCGTGTGCAGCGCCTTCACGGTTCCATAGGTATCGCCGTAACTGATGACGTCGCCCGGCCGTATCGAGCCCTCGAAGGCGAGGATGAATCCGCTGACGAAGTTGCTGACCACGCGCTGCAAGCCAAGGCCAAGCCCCACACCCAGCGCCCCGCCAAAAACAGCGAAGGCCGTGATATCAATGCCCGCCGACACCATGGCGGCGAGCACGGCGAGCGTGAGCAGGACAAACTTGATGAGTTTCGACAGCGCGATTTTCATGCTTTCGTCGAGCGCGCGACTGCGAGCCACCCGGCCGCGAATGGCGCTGGACAGCCACAGCGCGAGCAGCAGCATGACGGCGATGGAAAGGGCGAAACTCAGGACATTCAGGAGGGAAACGCGCACCGTGCCGAAGGTGAGCGCGTACTCGTCGAGCATCTGCTCAACCCATGGCTGCCAGCCGAGGATGTGCAGCGCGACCAGAGTCCAGATGGTGACGGTCAGCGCACCTTCCCAGGCCTTGAGCGGGCCACCGGGACTGAGGCTGTGCCGCAGCACGAATACGCCCATGCGGATCACCGCCAGCGCACCGGCGAGGATCATGGCCGGGCGCAGCAGGCCGGTATCCCAGCCGTATTGGCGCAGGATGGTTATGGCGGCGAGGAGCCACAGCCAGAGTATGAGTGGAACGAGTGCCAGCGCCCCTGAGCGCACGGCGGTGCGGCGTACGCCCTCGATGGCGCCGGGCTGGATCATGGTCTGCAGTCGCGGTTGCAGCCAGCGCGCGATCAGTTTGACGACCAGGAGCCCGACGACGAAGACAGCAACCTGCCGCCATGTACCGGCCGAATTCAGAAAATCGCGGATGACCTCTCTCGAGGGAAGGAATTCCAGCAGCTCTTGCATTGTTTGTGTTATTTCCGGGGACGCCGGCGGCGCGCTCGCGACTAGGATAACGAGTCACCCGGACAAAAAAAAGCCCGCGGTGCTTTGCGGGCTGGAGGAGAGAGACGATGCGATATCTCAGGGATATCTCAGGGCTTTACGTAGGAGAAGCCTTGCGATTGCAGGTGGGCAATTTCCGCCACGCCGCTCGGGACGATGTCCTGCTCGGAGGTATCGTAGAGATCAGTCTTGTAGTTGATCTTCTTGCTCTTCAGCGTGTTGGCGCAGACGTTGAAATGAACGCCTTGGCGCTTCAGGTTGCTGACCTTGTCCTGCATGTCCGGGTCCTTGTTCGCCGTTTGCAGCAGCGCTAGCCCCGGGCCGTGCATGACCACTCGCAGGTCGATGTTTTCCTTGCCCACGGCGGTGACATGGTTCTGCATATTGCCCAAGGCCGCCTTGAGCGTTTTTTCGTCATCCATATTGATGTGGTAGGCGACCTTCTGCTTGCCGTAGTTTTCCGCGTACGCCGCGCCCAGGCCGCCGAGGCTGAGCACGGACATCAATACCAGAGTAAGAAATTTTTTCATGAACATTCTCCCGACGTAGATGGTTGTGGAGTAACGCTAGACCTGGATATAGGCCCAGCCCTGGTGTTGCCGGCGCATGATCTGCGCCACGCCAGAGTCGATGACGACCACGCCCGGCAAAAGCTTCGCCGTGAGACCGAGCTCCTGCTGGACACGATCAATGGTGTTCTGGCAGGCGACGAATGTGAGATCGCTGTATTCCTTTTGCATGCGCTGTATGCGATCGGCGTAAGGGGAGACACCGGCCAGCAGCAGGCTCAGACCGCCGCCGTTCGTGATCACTTCCACGCGCGCCTTCTGGTTTGTCTGCTGGTAAAACTTCATCAGGTTTTCCACCTCATCCAGCACGGTCTTGAGATGTTCCGCGTTGCCGTCGCTCACGTGGAACAGCACCTTGGCCGGCTCCTCGGGGTTGGACATCACCTGGGCGACGGCAGCGTCCTGTGGCGCACGCGACTGGTGCAGGAACCAGCCGCCCATGCCACCGACAATGATGAGCGCTAGTCCGGCGACCAGGCCGACACCGTATTTACGGCCGGCGGCGGCGAAGCTTGCCATGCCCCGTTCCGGCATCGGTGGTTCCTTGTAGGCGAGTTGAACCATGTCGCGGACCTTGCGCAGCTCGCAGATCTGCCGGCTGAGCGGTTCGTTGCCGGACAGGCGCGCGTAGACCTGCGCCTTTTCTTCCGGCGTCAACTGGTCGTCGATGAAGGCGTTGATGAATTCATCGGAAAACTTCTGTTGCTCGTTCATTTGATTCTCCGGATTTTTGATTCTTCAGCAGCTGTCCTGGGCGCAAAATCTCCCAGCAGGTCCTTGAGGGCGTAACGCGCGCGGCACAGGCGGCTCATGACGGTGCCGATCGGTACATTCAGGATCTGGGCCACTTCCATATAGCTCAGGCCCTGAATGTCTACCAGGGTTACGACCTGGCGTTGTCCCTCCGACAGTCTGGCGATGGCCGCCCTGACCTTGAGGACGATTTCCTGCTCGCTGCTCTCCTTCTCCGGGGTGGAATCGTGAATTATTGTGTTTTCATCGATTTCTTCCGTCGTGCGCAGGCGGCGGAAGTGATCGTGGTAACAGTTCGCCAGGATGCTGTACAACCAGGCATCGCCCGCGTTCGGATCGCGCAACTGACCTGACTTCTTCAGTGCCTTCGCCAGAGTCTCCTGCACCAGATCGTCCGCCAGCGCGGCGCTGTGGGTCCAGGCGTAGGCGATGCGATAAAGCCGCTGGCGATGCTGCTCAAGCTTCAGCTTGGCTTCGCGCGAACGACCCAGGAAATGAAAGACATCCATAAAAGGGGCAGGCTGTGTGTTCCGGTTGTGGACGCTATGGTACGTGACGGGGCTTTCGGCCGGTTTATTCCCCCCGTCGACAGAGAACCTGGCTTAAAACTGGAACATCAGCCAGTTTCCGGGGTATCGCTGTGAGCAGTTTCTTGGTGGGTCAGGCCCTGTTCCGGGCGCTGTTGACCGTCCAGCAGCACCCGCCCGCCCTCGACCGACAGGCGTCCATCCAGGAACCAGCGGATCGCCAGCGGGTAAATCCGGTGCTCCTCACCGAGTACGCGCTCGGCCAGGGTTTCGGGCGTGTCACCCGGCAGAACCGGCACGGCGGCTTGAATGATGATGGGGCCGCCGTCCACCTCATGCGTCACGAAGTGCACGCTGGCACCATGATGCGACGCGCCGCTTTGCAGGGCGCGCGCGTGGGTGTTCAGCCCGGGAAACGCCGGCAACAGAGAAGGGTGGATATTGATGAGCCGGCCGGCGTAATGATCGATGAAGGCGTTGCCCAGGATGCGCATGAACCCGGCAAGCACCACGGCCCGCGGGTTGCAGGCGTCGATTCTCCGCATGAGCGCCTGGTCGAATTGTTCGCGCGTGGCGAATTCGCGGTGATCGATCGTATACGTGGGAATTCCCGCGGTGCGCGCGCGCGCCAGGGCCGGGGCGCCGGGCTCGCTGCTGATCACGGCGCGGATCTCGGCCGGCAACCGACCGGAGCGCACCGCATTGATGATTGCCTGCAGATTGCTGCCGCGGCCCGAGACCAATACCACCACCCCGCACCTAAGCTGGTTTTGTTCGTGTTGGTTCATGACAGCTTGCTTGAATGGAAACGTGACACATATAGGTCGGCTCAGGTCAATGAATATCTTCTGGCCTTGGTTCCTGGAGAGAGTTTCACAGCTTAGGTGCGGGGCTCGTTCATTTGAGAATGACGACCTGATCTTCTCCCGAATGCGGTTCGACGTGACCGATGATGGCAGCGGTCTCGCCGGAGGTCGCGAGCAGCTTGAGGGCCTTCTCGGCGTCGGCCGCGTCGAGCGCCAGCACCATGCCGATGCCGCAATTGAAGGTGCGGTACATTTCGAATTCCTCGACGCCACCCATTTCCTGCAACC
>MFTB01000110.1 GCA_001785195.1 Candidatus Muproteobacteria bacterium RIFCSPHIGHO2_12_FULL_60_33 | reverse complement strand
GTGCGCCAACCCACCCTTGTGATTCCCCGCCGATAAATCCACGTGCACCCAGTCCGGGTCGTTCACTAGAAACTTTTTCAAAAACGTCGCAGCAAGGATATGGTCGGCGTCGTTGTCGAGCGTGCATTGCTTGATGTCGGCGATATCGCTCTTGAGCGCGTCTTCGTAGTCCTTCGGCAGCGGGAAGGGCCAGACGCGTTCGCCGGAGGCGTTGCCGGCTTCGATCAACACCGGGACCAGTTTTTCGCGGTTGGTCAGCGTGCCGCTCATGCGCGTGCTGAGCGCGCCGACGCAGGCGCCGGTCAACGTCGCGAAATCCACGATCAGTTTCGGCTTTTCGCGCGAGGCGAAGTAAAGCGTGTCGGCCAGAACCATCCGGCCTTCCGCGTCGGTGTGCATGACCTCAATCGTTTTGCCGTTGGCGGCCTTCACCACGTCATTCTGTTTATAAGCCTTGGGGCCGATGTGGTTCTGCGCCAGCGCCAGCCAGGCATCCACCGGAAAATCGGCTTTCAATTCGGTGAGCGCGAGCAGGGTGCCGAGGGCGACGGCGCTGCCTTCCATGTCCTCGTGCATGCCGTGCATGTACTTGGCCGGTTTCAGGTTGGTGCCGCCGGTGTCGAAACAGATGCCCTTGCCGATGAGGGCGAGCGCAGATTTCGACGATTTTCTTTTTGGCGTGTAACGCAGGCGCAGGATGCCGGCGTCCGGTTCCGGGCTGCCTTGGGCCACGGCGAGGAAGGCGCCGGCGCCACGTGCCTTCAGTTTCCGGATATCGAGGAATTCTGTTTTCCATCCGTATTCGCGCGCCAGCTTCTCGATACGCTTGCGGTAATTTCCCGGCGTCAGTTCATTCGGCGGCAAGGCGGTGAGGTAGCGTGCGAGATTGTTGCCTTTGGCTTCCGCGATGGTGCGGGTATAGCCGTTGGCCGATGCGTGACCATATATATGTACCTCGCGCAGCCTGGCCGGTTTTTCCGGTTTGCTTTTGTAATCCGGCAGGGAGAAATGCGCGGCCAGAATTGCCGCCAGCACGGCTTCGCAGGCGCGTTCCGCGTCCTTCGGTTTGAGCCCGAAGCATGCGATCAAAATCTGTCCGGGCTTCTGGGATTTATGCGCCGCCACCAGGCCGCGCGCCAGCGTCAGAAGCTCAAAGGCCGGGCTATCCGGATCAACGCCGCCAATGCTGACGCGCGTCCCGGTTCTATTGGGAATCTCGGTGGCGAAGGGCTTGCCGCTGTCGAGTTTGTGCCCGGCGCGTTTGAGGCGCCGGGCGATTTCCTTTCCGTAAGGGAGCGCATTCAGATCGGCATCCTTGGCCGGCGCCAGAAAAATGGCATTTGCATGGATATCGAGTGCTTTTGCCGGTAAACGGTGGGCTTCTTGCTTGATCTTCGGAATGACGGAATGCATGGATGCCTCGAATGGAAATTTTTATTGATATGGAATCGAAATTGGGCCTAAAACGCTGTTTGTCTTGACCTGTTTGGGCAAAAAAACGATCATACCGCGCGCCAGTTTAGGATTATACCGGCCCAAATCACGCCGTCCGTTCAAGGCACCGCGGCACGACCCGGCCCGCTTCCCACCCGAATTCAGGGAGATTCATGGACAAAGCTGACCAGAAACGCCTGTTACGCGAAATGATTTTCTTCCGCCGCTTCGAGGAACGCTGCTTCGAGGCTTACATGGAGCACAAGATCGGCGGGTTCCTGCACCTGTATGCGGGTCAGGAGGCGGTGGCGACCGGCGTGCTCGAGATGGCCAGGCCCGGCCACGACTACGTCATCACCGGCTACCGCGACCACATCCATGCCATCAAGGCCGGCGCGCCGGCGCGCGAGGTGATGGCTGAACTCTACGGCAAGGAGACCGGCAGCTCGCGCGGGCGCGGCGGCTCCATGCACATCTTCGATCCGACCGTGAACTTCATGGGTGGCTACGCCCTTGTCGGCCAGCCGTTCCCGCTGGCCGCCGGGCTGGCGCTGGCCTGCAAGCACAAGAAGACCGACCAGATCGCCATCTGCTTCCTCGGCGACGGCGCCAACAACCAGGGCACGTTCCACGAAACCATGAACATGGCCTCGGTGTGGAAACTGCCGGTGCTGTTCGTGTGCGAGAACAACCAGTATGCCATCGGCACGCGCATCGACCGCTCCACGGCGGTGCTCGACCAGTACAAGCGCGTATGCGGCTATAACATTCCCTCGAGCCAGCACGACGGCCAGGACATCGAGCAGGTGATGGAGGCCGCGAAGAAGGCGGTCGATCACGTGCGTTCCGGCAAGGGGCCGTATTTCATCGAGTACATGACTTACCGCACGCGTGGCCATTCCATGTCCGACAAGACCGCCGTCTACCGCCCCAAGGAAGAGGAGGCGAAATGGGCCGAGCGCGACCCGATCCGGATTTACGGCGCCAAGCTCAAGAAGGCCGGCGTCGTCACCGACGAGGACATCAAGAAGCTGAAGAAAGACGTCCAGGACGAGATTGAGAACGACATCATCAAGTTCGCCGAGGAAAGCCCGGCGCCGCGCGTCGAGGACCTGAACCGCTACGTGCTCGACGACAACCCCGACCCGCGCTGGATCGGGCCGTTGCAGAATACTTATTAATATACTGGAACCGCAGATTAACGCAGATGAACGCTGATAAAAGCATGATTGGTTTTTTCCATCTGCGTTTATCTGCGTCCATCTGCGGTTACAAAAATATTATTCAAGCAAGGATTTAACACATGGCAGAAATTACTTACTGGGAAGCGATCCGCCGGGCCCACGACGAGGAACTGGCGAACGATCCCAACGTGATCGTGATGGGCGAGGATGTCGGGCTTATCGGCGGTACCTACAAGGCGACCTCCGGCTTGTTCCAGAAATACGGTGAGCAGCGCGTCATCGATACGCCGATCTCCGAGAACTCCTACACCGGCATCGGTATCGGCGCCTCCATGGCCGGGATGCGTCCGATCATTGAGATCATGTCCATCAATTTCGCGCTGCTGGCGCTGGACACGCTTATCAATGCCGGCGCCAAGATCCGCTACATGTCCGGCGGCCGCGCCACCTGCCCGTTCGTGATGCGCACGCCCGGCGGCACGGCGCACCAGCTGGCGGCGCAGCATTCGGCGCGCCTGGCGCGCGTGTTCATGAGCACCTCGGGCCTGCGCGTGGTCACCCCGCGTGGCCCGCTCGACGCCTGCGGCATGCTGAAATCCGCGGTGCGCTGCAACGATCCGGTGATCGTGATCGAGCACGAGCGCATGTACAACATGAAGGAAAACATTCCGGATCACGAGTTTTTCCGCCCGCTGGAAGGCGCGGAGATCGTGCGCCGCGGCACCGACATCACCCTGATCGGTTACAACTACAGCGTGTATCTGTGTCTCGAGGCGGCGAAGCGCCTGGAGAAGGACGGCATCAGCGCCGAGGTCATTGACCTGCGTGCGCTCAAGCCCATCGACCGTGAAACCATCCGCCGCTCGGTGGAGAAGACGCATCGTGTGCTGGTGGCCGAGGAAGACGAGGCCGCCGTCGGCGTGGGCTCCGAGATCATCTCGACGGTGATCGAGGACTGCTTCTTCGCGCTCGACGCCCAGCCGGTGCGTATTCACGCCGCCGACGTGCCGGTGCCGTACGCGGAGAATCTTGAGAAGGCCGCCATCCCGAACGCCGAGGACGTCTACAAGGGCGCCCTGAAAGTGATGGGCCGTATTTAATATACGCACCGCAGATGAACGCGGATGATTAAGAAGATGGACGCGGATATGGATGGAATTATTGAGACTCATCTGCGTTCATCATCAATAAATAATCTGCGTTAATCTGCGTTCTAAAATTATTTGGAGCATTAATGGCTGAACCCTTCGTAATCAAAATGCCCAAGCTCTCGGACACCATGACCGAGGGCACGCTCGTGACATGGGAGAAGAAGGTGGGCGAGCGCATCGAGCGTGGCACCGTCATTGCCACGGTTGAGACCGACAAGGCGATCATGGACGTCGAGGTGTTCCGCGAGGGATATCTCTCCGGACCGACCGCGCCGGTGGGCGCGGTGGTGCCGGTCGGCAACGCCATCGCCTATCTTGTGGCGAACGTGAAAGAAGTGAAGGGCGGTGAAGCTGTCGCCGCCCCAGCAGAGAGAAGGAAGGTGGCGCGCACCGCTGAATCCGAGGCGCATAAATTCGAGCCGTCGGGCACGCCCAAAGCCAAGACCCATATTCCCGCCATGCCGCATGGCGCCACGCCCGCGCCGCGCCCGCGTGAAAGCCAGGCCACGCCTTACGCGCGCCAACTCGCCGGCGCGCACGGCATCGATATCAACAGCCTGCTGGGTACGGGTCCGAACAAGATCATCCTGGCGCGCGACGTGACCGCGCCGCAGGCCCCGCCCGGCATGGCCAAGCGCATCTACCAGGTGCCCGGCATCGGACGGTCGATGGACGCCATGGAAAAGGCGGTGGCGCACAGCATGGAGTACTCGCTGTCCATGCCGTTGTTCCGCGTGACAGTGGACATCAAGCCCGAACGGATGGCGGCCGCGGCGAAGAAGGAAGGCCACTCGCTCACCGTGGCACTGGCCAAAGCGGCCGCGTTGACGATCCAGAAATTCCCGCGCGTGAACGCGGTGTATCAGCATGAAGATCGCATCGTCGAGCGCCAACAGATCGACGTGGGCCTCGCGGTCGAGACCGAAGGCATGGGCCTGGTGGTGCCGGTGCTGCGCGACGTAATGAGCAAGAGCATGAAACAGCTCAACGACGAGTGGAAGGATCTTGTGGCACGCGCCCGCATCAAGCGCCTCAAGCCGCAGGAATATTCCAACCCCACGTTTACGATTTCCAATATGGGTATGTTGGGTGTGGCGCTCTTCGACGCCATTCCCTCGCCCGGAACCTCGGCGATCTTCGCCATTGCCACCGCCGGCCCGCAGGGCATGCCGGTCACGATGACGGCGGATCACCGCATTGTGAACGGTGCGGATGCAGCTAAATTTTTGAACACCTTCAAACAGCTTGTCGAGGCTCCGGAATCCTGGATCAGCGGTGGTACACCGCAGATGGTTTCCGCGGGCAAGGAGGCAATCGTGTCAGGTAAATGGGATTATGACGTGGTCGTCATTGGCGGCGGTCCGGGCGGCGAAGACTGCGCGCGCGACCTGGCCGATCACGGCAAAAAGGTATTAATGGTCAACGACGCGCCCTTCCCCGGCGGTGAATGCCTGTGGCGCGGCTGCATCCCGTCCAAGGCCTGGCGCGCCGGCGCCGACCGCATGCGCGACCGCGCGCATGACGTGCATTTGGGCGTGCTCAATACGACGAAACCGAAACTCGACTGGAAGCTGCTGGAAAAGACGCGTCGCGGGATATTAGAAGTACGCGGCGAGATGGCGCTTAAGACCGACAAGGGCGTGAAGATCGAGGTGAGGCAGGGGTTCGCGTATTTCGATTCGCCCAACAGCGTGGCGATCGATACCTCCGGGAACCTGAAAGATCCGCATGCGCGGGCCATGCCCGGCAAAGGCAGGAAGACGGAACGTGTAACTTTCGGCGCCTGCGTGATCGCGACCGGCGCGCCACCGTGGGTGCCGCCGATTCCGGGCGCCGACTCGAAGGGCGTGCTCACCTCGGACACGGTGTGGAATCTCAAAGCGCCGCCCAAGAAACTCGGCGTCATCGGCGCCGGAGCCATTGGCCTCGAGATGGCACAGATCTTTGCCGATTTCGGGTCGCAGGTCGTGATACTCGAGGCCAGGGATCGCCCGCTGGCCGAGGTTGAACCCGAGATCGCGAAAAATCTTTCCGAACTGCTCGACAAGAAGCAGAAGAATCTGAAGCTCCTCGTTTCGGCAAAGATTGAAAAGATCAGCGGCAAGCCCGGCGCCATGACGCTGGCCTACAGCGACGCCGCCGGCAAAAAAGCGAGCTTCAAGTGCGACTACGTGCTCGTGGCCACCGGCAAGCGCCCGGTGCTGGAGCCGCTCGCGCTCGACAAGGCCGGAGTGAAGTCCGACAAGGGCGTGGTCAGCGTGGATGCCCAGTGCCGCACCAATATTCCGCATGTTTTTGCGGTGGGTGACGTGAATGGCGGCTTCATGCTGGCGCATACGGCGGGCCATCAGGGACGCGTCGCGGCCATGACGATCCTGGGCGAAAAGGCGGCCTACAACCAGGATAAGGACTGCGGCGTTATATTTACTCGTCCGCAGGCCGCGTTCGTGGGCATCTCAGCCGAGCAAGCCAGGGTCAAGGGCATCGATGCGATCGAAGTAAAAATGCCGATGAACATTGACGCCAAGGCCATGATCACAGACGAGACCGACGGCCTGATCAAGCTCGTGGCCGACAAGGCGACGCGCCGCATTGTCGGCGTGCATTTCCTCGCGGACCACGCCGATACGCTGATCGGCGAGGCGGTGATGATGGTGTCAGGCGACATGACGCTCGAGCAGGTGGCCGGCGCGATCCATCCACACCCGACTCAGACCGAGATGTTCGGCGAAATGGCGCGCCGGCTGTTGTCACGCCTGCGCCGTACCCAGAAAGTCGCTAAATAATTCGCAACCGCAGATGAACGCGGATTTATTAGACGATCAACGCAGATTTTCTGATGTAATCCGGTTTTATCTGCGTTAATACATTAATCATCTGCGTCTATCTGCGTTCCGAAATCATATGCCAAAAATCAAAAAAGTCGTTCTGGCGTATTCCGGCGGTCTCGACACCTCCGTCATCCTCAGATGGCTGGAGGAAACCTATGGCTGCGAGGTCGTGACCTTCACCGCCGACATCGGCCAGGGCGAAGAGCTGGAACCCGCGCGCGTCAAGGCCAGGAAGATGGGCGTGAAAGAAATCTTCATCGACGACCTGAAAGAAGAGTTCGTGCGCGATTTCGTGTTCCCTATGTTCCGCGCCAACACGCTTTACGAAGGCGAATACCTGCTCGGCACTTCCATCGCGCGGCCGCTGATTGCAAAGCGCCAGATCGAGATCGCCAACAAGATCGGTGCCGATGCCGTGGCTCACGGCGCGACCGGCAAGGGCAACGATCAGGTGCGTTTCGAGCTCGGCTATTACGCGCTGCGTCCCGACATCAGAATCATCGCGCCGTGGCGCGAGTGGGACCTGACCTCGCGCGAGAAGCTCATGGCCTATTCCGCAAAGCGCGACATTCCGGTCGAGATGAAGCGCGGCAAGAAATCGCCATATTCGATGGACGCCAACCTGCTGCACATCTCCTACGAAGGCGGCATTCTCGAAGACCCGTGGAAAGAGCCGGAAGCATCCATGTGGCGCTGGTCGGTGTCGCCCGAAAAAGCGCCGAACAAGCCGACCTATATCGAACTGACCTATAAAGGGGGCGATATCGTTGCGATCAACGGCAAGGCCATGTCGCCGGCCACGATGCTCGCGACGCTCAATAAAATCGGCGGTGCCAACGGTATCGGCCGCACCGACATCGTCGAGAACCGCTATGTCGGCATGAAATCGCGCGGCGCCTACGAAACGCCGGGCGGGACGATCATGTTGAAGGCGCACCGCGCGATCGAGTCGATCACGCTCGACCGGGAAGTGGCACATCTTAAAGATGACCTCATGCCGCGCTACGCCGCGCTCATTTACAACGGCTACTGGTGGAGCCCCGAGCGCCGGATGCTGCAGCAGATGATTGACGCTTCGCAGGCAACGGTGAACGGCGTAGTGCGTCTCAAGCTTTATAAGGGCAACGTGACCGTCGTCGGCCGGAAATCGGACTCCGACAGCCTGTTCGATGCCACGATCGCCACCTTCGAGGAAGACAAGGGCGCCTACGACCAGAAAGACGCCGAGGGCTTTATCAAGCTGAATGCCCTGCGCCTGCGCATCGCCGCCAAGCGGCGGAAGAAGAAGTAGTGTTGTAGGGTGGGTTAGGCGGTGTTTGCCGTAACCCACCAAAAGGTTCCGGCGGGTTACGCGCCAAGGACAGGCGCTAACCCGCCCTACATTCAAACCTTGATTACGGGTTTTCCTATGAGTTTTAAGAACGTCGAAGTCAAAAAACAAGCCAACGTCTATCACGACGGCCGTGTCACCAGCCGCACGGTCATCACGCCGGAAGGCGAGATGAAGACGCTGGGCGTGATGTTGCCCGGCACCTATCGGTTCAGCACCCAGGCACCGGAGAAAATTGACGTCACCCAGGGACATTGCCGCGTGAAGCTGGCCGACCAGCAGTCCTGGAGCGATTACCAGGCAGGGCAGAGCTTTTCGGTGCCTGCCAATTCCCACTTCGAAATCGAAGTTACCGATCTGCTCGATTACGTCTGTCATTTCGGTTGATTATTGAGACTTACATAATTACTTTACGCATTTTTGTAGCCCGGATGCAGGCCCGCAGGGCCGGAATCCGGGGTTTCACCGGGTTTCCCGGATTTGTGGAGTCCATCCATGGACTCCACCCTGCGGGCCAGCCTGCGGCTGTCCAAAATCGCTCCTGGCGATTTTGTCGCTGCGCTCCATCCGGGCTACTCGTTGTAAAGGATTTCCGTAAACCTCAATAATGAATTCAAACCACGGGGGGACACGGGGAAAGACTCGTAAGAGCAAGAATAGCTTTCCTGTTTTTCTGGAATTTTTCACTCCCCGTATTCCCCGTGGTTTATGGCTTTGGTTTTAATTATGCTAGGGACTCTTACACAACAGGGCACGCAGGGCGCGAAATAGTCATGCACTGGCTGGATAAGATTCCGCTCACCGCGCTCGTGATCGCCGCGCTGGCGCTGGGTCTCGCGCCGCTCACGCCGGAACCGCATCTGTGGGAGAAGCTCAAGATGCTGGCGAACGGCACGCTCTCGCGGCCCATCGACATATTCGATCTGATCATGCATGCGTCCATGCCACTGTTGCTGGCCGTCAAGCTGATTCGGATGGCGCGTTCCGGAAAGAAACCAGGCCATTCCGCCTGAGCCGCGCCGCGTCGTGGTTCCTCCGTCACCCTCTCCTGTACCTGCGCCCAAAGCAGTAGCCCTACTACGCTGCGCTTCGTTCGTCTTGTCATGAGAATTGCCGTCATTCTGCCGGTCTTCAATGAAGCGGCGCATCTGGAGGGGACCCTTTCGGCGCTGATCGAGGATCAGCATTTCGACAAAATCATCGTGGTGGATGGCGGCAGCACTGACGCGAGCGTGGAGGTCGTCTGCAAATTCATGTCATCCGATGCGCCGGACTCGCAGCCGGTACCGATCCTGATCCAGAGTCCGCGCGGACGGGCGCAGCAGATGCATGCTGGTGCAGAGGTGGCCGAGACGGATGTGCTGCTGTTCCTGCACGCGGACAGCACGCTGCCACCCGGCGCTGCCGATGATATCCGCGAAACCATCGGCCACGGCAGATTATGGGGCCGCTTCGACGTGCGTCTGTCGGGGCATCATTTCCTGTTTCGCATCATCGAACGCCTGATGAACTGGCGCTCGCGCCTCACGGGGATCGCTTCTGGCGATCAGGCCATTTTTGTGCAGCGCGATGTCTATCGCATGCTCGGTGGATATGCTCCGCTTGCGCTGATGGAGGACATCGAGTTTTCCACCCGTCTCAAATGGGTCGGCAAGCCGGCGTGCCTGCCCGGCCCGGTGCTCGCTTCCTCGCGGCGCTGGGAGAAAAACGGAATCGTCCGCACGTTCCTGCTGATGTGGACCTTGCGCTTCCTGTACTGGTTGGGTGTTTCACCCGCGCGCTTGGCGCGCTGGTACTATCGGTCCTTATGAACCGCTTTAGCGAACCGACTCCCCCTCTCCCAGGAAAAAAGGATGCGCGCGCAGCGCGCGACGGCTCCGATCTTACGGAACTCCCATCTCCCGCTTGCGGGAGAGGGGTCGGGGTGAGGGTCCCTTCTCCCCTTGAGGGAGAAGGGATGGGGATGAGGGGGAGATCCCCTCACCCTTTGCCCTCTCCCGGAGGGAGAGGGGAAGTAGGTGAGCATCTTCATTTCGGCGGGGATGGGGTGAGGGGGTGCGAGAGACCGGGAGGAGCAGACTCAAGGTCAGCGCGTGTTTCGGTCGAAACTGGAAGCAATTCATGAGCCAACCTCAACTGATTCTTTTTGCCAGGCAGCCGATTCCGGGTCAGGTCAAAACTCGCCTGCAACCGGATTACAGTCCGGAAAAGGCAGCGGAGATTGCCGCGTTCATGATCCGCGCCACGGTCGAGCTTGCCGTTTCCGCCTGGCCGGGCGATGTCATGTTGTATGCCTGGCCCGGGACCGATCACCCGCTGTTTCACCAGCTCGCAGATGAATTTCACATCCAGCTCGCGCCGCAGTCGGACGGCGATCTCGGCGCCAAGATGCTGGATGCGTTGCGCGCGGGCATCGAGCGTGGGGAATGCACGGCGATTATGGGTTGCGATGTCCCGCATTGCGGATGGCACGTCATCGATCAGGCCAATGACTGGCTGGCGCGCGGACGGAACGTCCTCGGGCCCACCGAGGACGGCGGTTACTACTTTATCGGTTTGCAGGAAGCGCGGCCCGAACTCTTCGAGGCCATGCCCTGGGGCAGCAACCGGGTGCTGGAGATGACGCTCGCGCGCGCCGAAAAACTGGGCATGGAGTTTGATTTGCTGAAGACACTCCGGGATATCGATACGGCGGCCGACCTCTGGCTGGCGGCGCAGAAATACGAGCCGCTCAAAAAATTCCTGTGAGACAGGTAGGGGCGCGATTATGAATGACAAGACGAGCGAAGCAGGGCTACATTCTCCGCGCCCACGGGCGGGATAAATCCCGCCCCTACGCCAGCGCGCCGCCGCAACTGCTGCCGGCGCCGGCGGTACAGCCGAGACAGTGGGAGTCCACGGCGATCGGGGCGCCAGCCAGTTGTTTCACGGCGATGTCCCAGAGGTGACGCTGAGGTTTGTCGCCGAGCGGAAGATCGAGCATCTGGTTGAAGTCGCAGTCGTATACCCGTCCGAGCCAGTCCACGCTGATCAGGTGACGGCACATCAACCCCGGGACAGTGGCGGGATTGAAGTTTTCCTCCAGCAGTTGCATGTAGCTGTCGTACTGGCCGGTGCGCTCGAGGAAATGCGCGAAGCGGTTGATCGGCAGGTTGGTGATGGTCATGAGGCGCGAGAAGACAATGCCGAAGTCTTCCTTCAGTCGCTGCTTGTAATCGGCTTCCAGTTTTTCCTGCGCGCCCGGCAGGAACGCGCCGCCGGGGTTGTAAACCAGATCCAGCACCAGTGTTTCCCCGCGGCCGTATCCCGTGGCGTTCAGGCGTTTCAACGCCTCGATGCTTTTTTCAAACACCCCATCACCGCGCTGGGCATCGACATTTTTCTGCGTGTAGCAGGGCAGGGAGCAGACCAGACGGATTTTGCGCTGCGCATACCATGACGCCAGATCCTCCTGGCCGGTTTCGAGCAGCACCGTGAGGTTGCAGCGCGAGGTGACTTGCGCGCCGAGTGTCAGGAATTCATCCACGAAACGGCGAAAATGCGGATTGACTTCCGGTGCGCCACCGGTGATGTCCACCGCCGTAATGCCGCTGGCCTTGGCCCACTCGAGAATTTTCTCCATGGTATCCCATGTCATGATCTCGATGCGCTTGGGACCGGCATCCACGTGACAGTGATTGCAGGCCTGGTTGCACAGGCGGCCCACGTTGACTTGCAGCTCACGCAGACGGTCGCGGCGCAGCGGACCCAGGCCATGATGGTCGAGGCAACCGGCGAAGGACTGCTCCGGAACGGCTTTTATTTTTATCGCGGTTTGTGACATGCGCGGCGGATGGCCTCAATTCTTATGACAAGACGAACGAAGTAGGGCTACATTTATGCCTTCATCCATTGGCGACGGATGAAATGATCGATCGAAATTTTGCCCGATCCGTGTAACAAAGTCACCAGCAGCAGAATGCCCCAATAAATGTGGTCCTTGAGACCGACTTCACTGAGGCCGGGATAGGAAATGACCGCGACAATATTGAAGACAAATAACGTTGCGGCGCTGAAACGGGTGGCCAGCCCGATAACCAGCAACACCGGAAAGACGAGCTCCACGCCTGTGCCCAGTATCGCGGCGGCCTGCGGCGGCAGGAGCGGCACCTGGTATTCGTATCGAAACAGATCCACCGTGGTTTCCCAGTCGTGCAGAGAGGCCACGCCGGATTTCCAGAAGACATTGGCCACCCACAGGCGCACGCCAAGGTCAATCAATGGCCGGCCGGTCTCCAGTCCCCTGATGACGGGGGCCACCCATTGCGAGGCTCTTTCAACAAGAGTCATGACATTCTCCAGGCAGGTACGTTATGGGTATTCGGAAGCAACTCGTGATTCCATGGTGCTGGCCGGTTTCGGGTCGAAGTTGAGACCCGGGGCTGATGCAAAAGTTTCGAGAAAACCGGTCGAATCCATGACCGGATGTATCAGCGCTTCTCCGTCAGCCGGCGCAGGCAATCGAGATATACCGTGTCACTGGGGGCGGCGGCCTGGCGGTTAGCCTGCCAGAGCATTTCTCCGAGGCATTCCATCATGTGGTGCTGGACCGTGTGCTCATCCGGATACCGGCTCAGGAGCTTCTGATAATAACCGCGGATGCCCGGTGGCTGATCGATGGATAACTGTTCCTCAATGGCGATGTGCATGCCGAGATGCATAAACGGATTGGTTTCGCCTGACTCCGGAAAATAATCGCGCTCGCGTGTCGTCTCGGATTGTTCCAGTATCGGGTGATATTCCGGATGCCGCAGGGCAACCTGCACGATCAGTTTCTCCACGTCCTCGAGCGGCCGGCCCTGGCGATGCGCGCGCCAGGCACAAAAGAAAACCTCACGCGTCTGCCCGCGGTCCTGCCCGGTAAACATCGTCAGGCCGCATCATCGGCCTTGAACAGGCCCAGGACGGCGGAGTATTGGAACAGGTGATTGGCGCCGTCGAGGGGTCCGATCTCACCGTTGCCGTACATGCCGATGATTGGCAGTCCCGGAAAACGTGACCGCAACGCATCCAGATCGCGGTCGCGGTTGCCAAAGAAATTCGGGCCGCGCCCCATGCACGGAAACAGCAGGGCAAAATCGGGCTCGCCCTGAAGGCCCTGCGCACTGCGTGATATACAGGCGCGCATGTCGCGCTCGGCCACCAAAGCGTCGCGCATGGCCCAGAAGATACGTTCGCCACGCGCCGGACGCTCCGAAAGGGTGATGGACTGGTCGTTCGGATTGGCGGCGACAATGTGGTTGAGACGATAGCGTCCCTCGCGAATAGCAGTTTCGGGATCGCCGATGGTCACGCCGCCCATGATCAGGTGTAGTGGCACGCGTTCCATTTCACGCACGGCGGGAGGCAGCGACTGCACCAGCACGCTCAACGCCGGATAATTGCCGAGGCGCTTGATGTCGTAACCCTGCACCTCCGCCACCTCGATGGGCGAGGTCAGCGCGCGCACGCCCTGCGAGGCGCCGAGTACGCCATGCACGCCGGTCAGAATGGCATCGACTTGTTCCGACTCCGCCACACGCGCGCCGCTCCAGACCTTGAACGGGCCGTGACCAAAAATATCGCCCGACACCGCGCCGAAGCGGCGCGCCGGCACGTCGAGCCAGTCTGCCGTCAGTCCCGCGGGCGTGCACAGGCTCAGCACGATGTCCTCATCGTTGCGGTTCGTCTGGGGAGAAATTGTCAGCTGTATGTTGCCGCTCAACACCAGGGCCGCCGCGCCCGGGCTGTCCAATAGCCATTCCTCCTCCGTCAGGATACCGGCGCCGGTGCATCCCACCACTTGCAGGCAGCCGCCCGCCCGCGCCGCGGCGCGCAACGCGGGTTCGGGATTGGCGGCGTATTCCGGCGTGAGAAACAGCAGAACGGCATTGGCGCGCTCGCGTCCCGCCTTCGCCAGCGCGCGCTTGACGGCATTTTCGGCATGTTCCGAAAGGGCGCGATGGCCATGACTCAATCCGGAAGCGGCAGATTTCAAGTTCATGTCTTTATTACTTTAGCCCTGTACTCGCACAAATCATAGATGACGCAGTCCGGACAACGCGGCTTCCGGGCGAGGCAGGTATAACGCCCGTGCAGGATCAGCCAGTGATGGGCATCGTGGCGGTATGCTTCGGGGACCATCTTAAGCAACTTTTTCTCTACAATGAGTACGTTTTTCCCGGGCGCCAGCCCGGTGCGGTTGGCCACACGGAAGATGTGCGTATCCACGGCGATGGTCGGATGACCGAAGGCGGTATTGAGAATCACGTTGGCGGTCTTGCGGCCGACGCCCGGCAGGGCCTGGAGTTCTTCGCGCGTGTCAGGAACCTGGCCACGATGTTTCTCAACAAGGATGCGGCAGGTTTTGAGGATGTTCGCGGCCTTGGTGTTGTACAGGCCGATGGTCTTGATGTAGCGCTTGAGACCGCGCAGGCCGAGATCGATGATTTGCGGTGGCGTGTTCGCGACTTTAAAAAGCTCCGCCGTGGCCTTGTTGACGCTTTTGTCCGTCGCTTGCGCGGAGAAGATGACGGACACGAGCAACTCGAACGGCGTATGGTATTGAAGTTCCGTGGTCGGACGTGGATTCGCCTTTTTGAGCCGCTCGAATATTTTGTGTCGTTTGGCCAAGTTCATGATGGTTGATAGACAAGATTAAGGTTTTTTTAAATTTCAATAATCCTGTAAATCCTGTTAATCCTGTCTGTTCCGTTTTTTCGTCTTGACCCGCTCGACTGCGGCGCGGATTTCGGCGTGGATCCGTTCGCGGTCGTGTGGCAGGGGGGTTGCCGCCTCATTACCGCGCACGGCGTTATCGGATGATCTCGCTCGGCGCATGAGCTTGTTTTGTGCCAGGCGTTGCAGGCGTTTTTCGGTGCGCGCGCGCCAGCGTGCGGTTTCCGCGCGCGCGTATTCCGGCCAGGGCTCGTCGCTGCGTGCGCCCTCACCCTCATTCCCTCTCCCGCCTCGCGGGAGAGGGGAGTTTGTATGATCGGAGCCGGATGCGCTTCGCGCATGTCCGGTAAGACCGGGCACCATCGCGATGCAATCCACGGGGCAGGGCGGCAGGCACAGTTCGCAACCGGTGCATTCGCGGGCGATCACCGTGTGCATCAGCTGGCGCGCGCCCACGATGGCATCCACCGGGCAGGCATCGATGCATTTGCGGCAACCGATACAGAGTGTTTCATCAATGACGGCGCGGGCGCGCGGTTTGTGCACGCCGTATCGTGGATTGAGTGGCTTGGGCGGGAGATGCAGCAAAGCGGCCAGCGCCTGCAGGGTGACATCGCCGCCTGGCGGACACTGATCGATGCCGGCGGCGCCGTCGGCGAGCGCTTCGGCATAGGCCCGACAGCGCGGATAACCGCATTGCGTGCACTGCGTCTGCGGCAGCCAGGCGTCGATCTGGTCAATGGTAATGGTCGTGCGCATGGCCGAAGAGTATGGCCGCGCTTTACGATCCAGGCAACAACAGCTACCGTGTGTTGGCAAACCGGAGCTGCAGCATGATGCAGGAGAAAAAATCGTTCGTTGCCCGTGGGGGAATATGGGTTCTGGCCCAAGTGCCCGTGATGCTGGCCGCGTTTACCCTTCCCCTCTGGTTCGGCGCAGGTCATTTCGCTCCGCGCCATCCACTGGCGATCGTCGGCGTGGCGGTGACCCTGTTCGGCGTATCGCTCGCCGTTTGGGGGCTGACGAGCCTCGGCGATGCACTGACACCGTTCCCCAAACCGCTTTACGATGCTTCGCTGCATCGGCAGGGCGCGTACCGGTTTATGCGCCATCTAATCTACGCCGGGTTGATACTCGCGAGTCTTGGCTGGGCCTTGTGGTGGTTGAGTGTCATTGGCCTCCTTTACGTGGTGGCAATGGCGATTTTTTTTGACCGCAAGGCGGTATACGAGGAAATCTGGCTGCGCAAAAAATATCGGAGCTATGCCGACTACGCGCGGCGGGTCAAAAAATTCATCCCCGGCGTGTATTGAGTCGGCGCAGAATTACTTTACCCGCATGCCGGGTTTGGCTCCGTCATCCGGTGAAAGAATCCATAAATCTTTTTTTCCGGGGCCGGCGGCCAGCACCATGCCCTCGGAGTTGCCGAACTTCATTTTGCGTGGAGCCAGATTTGCCACCACCACGGTGAGTCGGCCCTCAAGGTCTTCCGGTTTGTAGGCCTCCTTGATCCCGGCGAACACGGTGCGGGTGATGCCGCCGAGATCGACGGTCAGCTCCAGCAGCTTGTCCGCGCCTTCCACGTGGCTGGCCTTCACGATGCGCGCGATGCGCAGATCCACCTTGGCGAAATCGTCATAACTGATTTCGGGCAGGAGCGGGTGCCGCGCGAGGTCGCTGGTTTGGGCGATGGTTTCGGAGGTTTTCTCGGCCATGGTCTTCATGTCCTTTTGGGCTTCATCGAGCAGCGCGGGAATGCTCTTCGGGTCCACGCGCGTGGCCAGATGCTGGTACGGGTTGACGGTGTGCTCGGTGAGCAGCGTTTTTGCGTCCGCCCAGGTGAGCGGAGGTATATTAAGGAATGTGGCGACGTCTTCCGCGATCTTCGGCAGAATGGGTTTGAGATAAATCGTCAGCAGGCGGAACAGGTCAAGGCTCGTCGTGCAGACCTGTTGCAGATGCGCATTCTGCGCCGGGTCCTTGGTCATGAGCCACGGCTTGCGGTCGTCCACGAAGGCATTGGCCTTGTCCGCGAGCCCCATGATCAGACGCACCGCCTCGGCGTAATCGCGGTTCTCGTAGCATGCCGCTATGGCATCCGCCGCCTTCTGGGTTTCGTGCAGCAGTTCCTTGTTGACCGCTTCCTTGCTCAGCTTTCCGCCAAAACGCTCGGTAAGGAAACCCGCGGCGCGCGAGGCGATGTTGACGTACTTGCCGATCAGGTTGCTGTTGATGCGCGCCGTGAAGTCGTCGAAATTGAGATCAATGTCCTCCACCCGGCCGTTCAGCTTGGCCGCGAAGTAGTAACGCAGATAGTGCGGGTGAAGGTGATTGAGGTACGTGCGTGCGGTGATGAAGGTGCCGCGCGACTTGGACATCTTGGTTCCGTTGACGGTGAGGAAGCCGTGTGCGTACACGGATGTCGGGGTGCGGTAACCCGCACCGTGCAGCATGGCCGGCCAGAACAATGTATGAAAGTAGAGGATGTCCTTGCCAAGGAAATGGTACAGCTCGACGGTGCTGTCCTTGCCCCAGAAGTCATCGAACTTGAGTCCCTTTTTTGCACACAGATTCTTGAAGCTCGCCATGTAGCCGACCGGCGCGTCGAGCCAGACGTAGAAATATTTCCCCGGGGCATTCGGAATCTCGAAGCCGAAATAGGGAGCGTCACGCGAGATGTCCCAGTCCTTGAGCCCGGCGTCGAACCACTCGGAGAGCTTGTTTGCCACTTCCGGCTGTACATGGCGCACCTTGGTGATGTCCGGGTGCAGCCATTCGCGCAGCCAGGCCTCAAAATCGCCGAGCTTGAAGAAATAATGCTCCGAGTCTTTCTCCACCGGCGGCACGCCGGAGAGTACCGAGACCGGATTTTTCAGATCAGTCGGTGAATAGGTCGCGCCGCAATTTTCGCACGAATCACCGTACTGGTCCGGCGTGTTGCAACGCGGACAGGTGCCCTTGATGAAGCGGTCCGGCAGGAACATGTTCTTGACCGGATCGTAGGCCTGCTTGATGGTGCGCTTGGAAATATGCCCGGCCCTGGACAATCGCTGGTAGATTTCCGTGACGAGTTCGCGATTCTCGTCCGAGTGCGTGGAATAGTAGTTGTCGAAGCCGATGCCGAAGTCGGCGAAATCGCGCTGGTGCTCCTCGCTCATGCGGGCGATGAGGCTTTCCGGGCTGATGCCTTCCTGCTGGGCGCGCAGCATGACCGGTGTGCCGTGGGTGTCGTCGGCGCAGACGTAGTAACACTCATGCCCGCGCATTTTCTGGAAACGCACCCAGATGTCGGTCTGGATATATTCCACGAGATGCCCGAGGTG
>MFTB01000109.1 GCA_001785195.1 Candidatus Muproteobacteria bacterium RIFCSPHIGHO2_12_FULL_60_33 | reverse complement strand
CCGGTCATGCCGTGAAAATCCTCGTGCAGGCTCTTCCCGGCGTCTTCTTCGAGATGCGCGCGGGTGACGCCGATCACTTTTTCCACGCCCTCCACGTCAATCGTGATCCGGCCCTTGGCCACGATCGGCAGCTCGTACTGGCTGATCTGGTAGCCCTTGGGCAGGTCGGGATAGAAATAATTCTTGCGCGCGAACACCGAGCGGTGGTTGATCTGCGCGCCGATGGCAAGCCCGAACTTCACCGCCATGCGCGCGGCTTCTTCATTGAACACCGGCAGCACGCCCGGCAACGCGATATCCACCGCGCACGCCTGCGTGTTCGGCTCGGCGCCGTATTTCGTGGCCGCGCCCGAGAACGCCTTGCTCCTGGTCTGGAGCTGGGCGTGGACTTCAAGACCGATGACGGTTTCCCACTCCATTGGCGCTTTCCTCCATCACGCGGCTTTCGCTTTGAGCGGTTTTACCATCCGGCGAAGTTGTTTCAGCTTCTGCTTTGCTTGCCAAAGATCATAAGCAGCTTGTTTGTGCAGCCAGCTCTCCGGCGTGGTACGGGTGGCGAGTCCAAGCCGCACTGCCATCGTCGGGCTAACGCCAATGTGCCCATTGAGCAATTCCGAAAGCGTCTTGCGCGTGACATGAAGCAGCTTTGCCGTCTCGGTAACGCTGAGACCGAGCGGCTTGAGATAAAGCTCGCGCAGCACCTCGCCGGGATGCGGCGGGTTGAACATCTCCATAGGTTTCTCAATGGTAGTCATCGTAGTCCACCTCGTGGGCATGACCGCTATCGAACCGGAATATCACGCGCCAGTTCCCGCTGACCTTGACCGCCCATTGGCCCTTGCGGTCGCCTTTGAGCGGATGCAGGTCCGAACCCGGAAAATTCACGTCCTCGACCTTGGCAGCGGTGTCCAGGTGGTTGAGGATCAGCCGCAAACGCTCGGCATGGGCCGGCTGTACGCCTCTCGGGCTGCCGGCCAGAAAGAATCGCTTCAATCCCTTATGCCGAAAGCTCCGGATCATGTTCCATTGTAACTAGGTGGGTGACAAGGCACAACGAGGCAAAAAACGGCCTGCTACTCGAACCCCTTGGGAATACGTTTATGCCAGTCCGTCGCCTGCTGATAGCGGTGCGCGACGTTGAGCAACCGCGCTTCGTCGAAATAGCGGCCAACCAGTTGCAAACCTACCGGCAGGCCGTCGGGGGCAAAACCGGCGGGAATGGACATGCCCGGCAGGCCGGCGAGATTGACGGAAATGGTGTAAATATCGCTTAAATACATGGCCACGGGGTCGTCGCTCTTTTCGCCGATCTTGAAGGCGGTCGTGGGACTCGTGGGACCCATGATGACATCGCAGGACTGGAAGGCGCGCTCGAAATCCTGGGCGATCAGGCGGCGCAGCTGTTGCGCCTTCAGATAATAGGCATCGTAATAGCCGGCGGACAGCGCATAAGTGCCGATCATGATGCGCCGCTTCACCTCGGCGCCGAAGCCTTCCGCCCGTGTCTTGCAATACATGTCGAGCAGGTCGGTGTAATCCTTGGCGCGATACCCGTAGCGCGCGCCATCGAAACGCGAAAGATTGGATGACGCCTCGGCCGGCGCCAGCACGTAGTAGCAGGGGATCGCCAACCGGCTGTTAGGCAGGCTGATTTCCACAATCTGCGCGCCGAGCTTTTTGAATTCGCCGATCGCGGCCTGAATCACCTGCGCGACATCCTGGCTCAAGCCTGCGCTGAAATATTCCTTGGGCAGGCCGATGCGCAGACCTTTTATCTCCTGACCGAGACTTTTGGTGTAATCCGGCACCGGTTCGTCCACCGAGGTGGAGTCGCGCGGATCGAAGCCGGCCATGGTGTTCAGCAGCAGGGCGCAGTCCTCGGCGGTGCGGCACATGGGACCGCCCTGATCCAGCGAAGAAGCGAAGGCGATCATGCCGTAGCGCGACACGCGCCCGTAACTGGGTTTAAGTCCCGTCAGGCTGGTGAGCGAGGCCGGCTGGCGGATGGAACCGCCGGTGTCAGTGCCGGTCGCGGCCGGCGCGAGACGCGCGGCCACCGCCGCGGCCGAGCCGCCCGAACTGCCGCCGGGAACCTTGTCGGTGCCCCACGGGTTCTTCACCACACCATAATAAGAAGTCTCGCTGGACGAGCCCATGGCGAACTCGTCCATGTTGGTCTTGCCGAGGCACACGCTGCCGGCTTTGTTGAATTTTTCGATAATCGTCGCATCGTAGGGGGCGGTGAAGTTGGACAGGATTTTCGAGCCGCAGGTGGTAAGCCAGCCGTCGGCACAGAAAATGTCCTTCTGGGCGATCGGGACGCCGGTCAGCGCGCCGGCCTGACCTCGGGCGATGCGGGCGTCGGCCGCCTTGGCCTGGGCCAGCGAACGCTCGGGGTCCACGGTGATGAAGGCGTTCAGGTCCTTATACTTATTAATGCGCTCCAGGAACACCCGGGTGAGTTCGACGCTGGAGATTTCCTTGCGGCGCAGGGCGCGCGACAGCTCGGCAACGGTTTTATTAAACATAAGTCTTAATCACCGCGAAGGCGCAGGAGCGGTACAGGGACGTACCGGTTGCGGAGCCGAGGATGCAAAGGACGCAAAGAAAGGCGGAAACGGCGCTTCGCGCCGGATAAACAAGGCATTTTACTTATATTCATCTTTGCGCTCTTTGCGTCTTTGCGGTGTGAGCTATTCTATTACCTTGGGCACCAGGTACAGACCGGCCTCGACCGCCGGCGCGATTTTCTGGAACTTCTCGCGCTGGTTGGGCTCGGTGACCGCGTCCGCGCGCAGCCGCAGGCCGGCCTCGTTCGGATGGGCCATGGGGGCGACGCCGGCGGTATCCACGGCGTTCATCTGCTCGATCAGACCGAGGATGCGGGAAAGCGTCTCGGCGTAGGCGACAGCCTCTTGCTCGGTGATGTGCAAACGCGCAAGATGCGCAATCTTGCGTACCTGTTCGCGGTCCAGAGACATGGAAATGTAGTATGTATTTTTGGATATGGAAACGGCCGCTCCTGCGCATCCTGCGCTCGCGGCATTCGTACATCCCTGTACAGCACAAATTACCATATTCGTCCCGCCGGTTGAACCGCCCGACTGCGGTTGATACAGTTAGCGCGTTCTATACGCCTTCAAGGACAGAATTCTCCGCATGTTCAAAAGCTTTCGTGGTTTCTTCTCCAGCGATATCGCCATCGACCTGGGTACCGCTAATACCCTGATCTTCGTGCGCGACAAGGGCATCGTGCTGAACGAACCCTCGGTCGTCGCCATCCGTCAGGATTACACCAGTCGCAACAATCGCTCCATCCTTGCCGTCGGCCACGAAGCCAAGAAGATGCTCGGTCGCACGCCGGGATCGATCCAGGCGATCCGGCCGATGAAGGAAGGCGTGATCGCCGACTTCACCATCACCGGCGAGATGCTCAAGTATTTCATCCGCAAGGTGCACGAGAACCGCCTGTTCCAGCCGAGTCCGCGCATCGTGATCTGCGTGCCCTGCGGCTCGACACAGGTCGAACGCCGCGCCATCCGCGAAGCCGCCATGAGCACCGGCGCGCGCGAGGTATTCCTGATCGAAGAGCCGATGGCGGCCGCGATCGGCGCCGATCTTCCCATCATGGAGCCGACCGGCTCGATGGTGCTCGACATCGGCGGCGGCACCAGCGAGGTCGGCGTGATCTCGCTCGGCGGCATCGTGTATTCGCATTCGCTGCGCATCGCCGGCGACAAGATGGACGAGGCGATCATCAACTACGTGCGCCGCAAATACGGCCTGCTCATCGGCGAGGCCAGCGCCGAGCGTGTAAAAACGGAAATCGGCACCGCCTGGGAAGGCAGCGAGATCAAGCAGGTTGAAATCAAAGGACGACATATTGCCGACGGTGTTCCGCGCGCCCAGGTGCTCAACAGCCAGGAAGTTCACGCGGCGCTGTCGGAATGCCTCGCCGGTATCATCGGCGTCATCAAGATCGCCCTCGAGCAAACGCCGCCGGAACTCGGCGCCGACATCGCCGAGAAGGGGCTGGTGGTTTCAGGGGGCGGCGCGCTGCTGCGCGACATCGACCGCATGCTCTCGGAACAGACCGGCCTGCCCATCATCATTACGGAAGATCCCCTCACCTGCGTGGTCCGCGGCTGCGGCCGGGCGCTCATGGAGGCCGAAACGCTGGGCGATGTTTTCGTGTACGAGTAGTGGTGCATGGACGCACCGAGAAGTGGCACATGGATGTGCCGGTTATGGAGCCAAGGACGCAATACGGACCGAAGGACGGAATAGGCCGCTCCCGCATTACTTTCTCGCGCTACACCGGCGATGTGCGGGAGGCACAAGTGCCGCGAAGGCCGAAAAGGAAGCCCTACTCGCTTCGCTCGTTCGTCTTGCCATTGGATGGGGGCCGAGAGCGGCCACATTCCCGTGCGTCGCCGCAGCGCGCATGATTTATGATTAACGTCTTCGGCCGGTCCATCGGGGCGCCGTCCCATCTCACCCGGCTTGTCCTGCTGTCCGCCCTGTCGGTGGCGCTGATGATGCTCGATCACCGCGGGCATCATCTGGAAAAAATCCGCGCCGGCCTGAACGTACTGGCCTACCCCATCCAGATAATTGCCTCCGCTCCAGCATATATTGGCCGAGGCATCGCCGATTTTTTCACCACCCGCGGCACCCTGCGCGAGGACAACGAGAAGTTGCTGGCCGAGCGCCAGTCGCTGCTGGCCCGGCTGCAACAGTTCGAGCCCCTGGAGCAGGAAAACCGGCGCCTGCGCCAGATGCTGGTCAGTGCCGCGCTGGTGGCCGACAAGGCCATCGCGGCCGAGCTGGTCGAAGTCAGCTCCGAACCGTTCACGCGCAAAGTCGTCGTCGCCAAGGGCAGTCAGGACGGGGTCTATGTCGGCCAGTCGGTGATCGATGCGCACGGCGTCATGGGACAGGTCACGCAGGTGGCCGGCCACGTCAGCCGCGTAACGCTCATCACCGACGCCGGTCACGCCATTCCCGTGCTCAACAACCGCAGCGGTCTGCGCGCGCTCGTCTTCGGCACGGGCAATCCCGACACGGTCAAGGTGCCGTATCTCACCGCCAATGCCGACATCAAGGAAGGCGACCTGCTGGTGAGTTCCGGGATGGGCGGCACTTTCCCGCCGGGTTATCCGGTGGCGCGGGTGGTGAAGATCGTCAACGATCCGAACGAAGCGTTCCTGGCCATCACCGCCAAACCGGCGGCGCAGCTCAACCACGGCAAACAGGTGCTGCTGATCTGGCGCGGCAACGTGCCCCAAAGCGGGGGGAAATCCAAATGAGACTGGGTCCGGACGGGCGCCGCCGCATGACGCTGATCGGTACGTTCGCCGCCGCCGTGATTCTCGCCATCATGCCGTTTCCGACCTGGGCCGAACCGTTCCGGCCGGACTGGATCGGGCTCGTGCTGATCTACTGGTGCCTCGCGATTCCGGAGCGCGTTTCCGTCGGCACCGGATGGCTGCTGGGTTTCATCCAGGACATCCTGTATGGCTCACTGCTCGGCAGCAATGCACTCGCCAAAACACTGGTGGCGTTCCTCGCTGTCCGGCTGCATTTGCAACTGCGCATGTTTCCGCGCTGGCAACAGGCGGTGTCGGTGCTTGGTTTGCTCGTGGCCAATCAATTGCTGGTGCTGTGGATTCGCGGCGCCATCGGCCAGGCCCCGGAGACGATCAGTTACTGGACGCCCAGCATCGTCGGCGCCCTGTTGTGGCCGTGGCTGTTCGTCATCCTGCGTGATCTGCGGCGGCGCGGCGGCATTGCTTGAATCTCATAATATTTTGAACCGCAGATGAACGCAGATGATGAAGAGATAAACGCAGATCGTTATACGCATTTTTGTTTTATCCGCGTTCATCATGAAAATATGTCCGCGTTGATCTGCGGTTACCTTGTCTTTGCTTAGCGAAGCTTCATGCTGAATATCCCCATCAAGGATCAGTTCCGGGAAAGCCGGCTGTTTAATGCACGATTGACGGTGGTCGGCGCCATTGTCCTCGCGCTGATTCTGGCGCTATTCCTGCGCCTGGCCTATTTGCAGATTTTCGCCTACCGCCACTTTGAAACGCTGTCGCAGGCCAACCGCGTCAAGCCGATTCCCATCCAGCCGCCACGCGGGCTGATTCTCGATCGCCATGGCGTTGTGCTGGCGCAGAACTATCCGGTGTACACGCTGGAGATCATTCCCGAGCAGGTGGATGACATGAATTCACTGCTCGAGGAATTGAAGCAGGTGGTCAATCTTAATGAGGCCGACCTCAAGAACTTCCACAAACAACTGCGCGAGCGTCCGCGATTCGAAAACCTGCTGCTGCGCTCGCACCTGACCGAAGAAGAGGCGGCGCGGCTGGCCGTGCGGCGCACCTATTTCAGCGGTGTGGAACTCGAAGCGCGCCTGCAACGGCATTATCCCCTCGCGGGCCTGGGCGTGCATTTTCTGGGTTATGTCGCCCGCATCAACGAACAGGAACTGGAGCGCATCGACAAGGCGACCTACCGCGGCATGCAGCACATCGGCAAACTGGGTGTGGAGGTTAGCTATGAAAAAACCCTGCTTGGCCAAGTCGGGTTCGAGAAGGTCGAAACCAACGCCCACGGGCGCTCACTGCGCATCCTCGAACGCATCGCCCCGGTCGCCGGCAAGAATCTGCATCTCAGCATCGATGCGAAACTCCAGGCCCTGGCGGAGCAGGCGCTCGGCAAACGGCGCGGCGCGGTCATCGCGCTGGAGCCCGCGACCGGCGCCATTCTCGCCTTTGTCAGCACACCGACCTACGATCCCAATCCCTTCGTCAATGGCATTGACCCGGACTCCTATCAGGCCCTGCTGGACGACCCGGATAAACCGCTCATCAATCGCGCTTTGAATGGACAGTATGCGCTGGGCTCCACCATCAAGGCCTTCCTCGGGCTGGCGGCACTGGAACTGGAAAATTTCGATGCCGGCAAACCGATTGCCTGTCCCGGCTGGTTCACGCTGCCGGGCAGTTCGCACCAGTTTCGCGACTGGAAAAAGAGCGGGCACGGGACGATGAACCTGCACGATGCCGTGGTGCAATCCTGCGATGTGTATTTCTACAGGCTGGCGGTGGCCATGGAGGTTGACGCCATGAAGAAATTTCTTGCGTCCTTTGGTTTCGGCGGGAAAACCGGGGTCGATCTTCTGAGCGAATCGGAAGGGCTGCTGCCCTCGGTGGCATGGAAAGAGGCGCGCGGACAGAAATGGTACCCGGGCGAGACCGTCATCACCGGCATTGGCCAGGGGTCGATACTGGTCACCCCGCTGCAACTCGCCGCGGCGATGTCGGCGCTGGCGAACCAAGGCGTGCGCATGAAACCGCAACTGGTGCGTGCCATCGTGGATGCCAAAACCCGGGCAGCACGCGAGACGGTCCCCGAAGCCTACGCGCAGATTCCACTGAAGGACAAGCAACACCTCGATATCCAGATTCAGAACCTGACGGACGTGGTGCACACGAACAAGGGAACTGCCTATGGCATTGGTTATAACTCTCCCTACAAGATCGCCGGCAAAACCGGCACGGCGCAGGTGAAGGGCATCGCCCAGGGCCAGTCCTACAGCGAGAAACATACGCCGGAGCGGTTCCGCGACCACGCGCTGTTCGTCTCCTTCGCGCCGGTCGGCGATCCGAAAGTGGCGGTGGCCGTCGTCGTGGAAAACGGCGGCCACGGCAGTTCCGCGGCCGCGCCCATCGCGCGCAAGGTCATGGATCACGTGATCCTGGGCAAAACCTCCGCCACGCCCGGCGCGGCGGCACCGGCATCGGAAAATGATGAATAATATTTCTGGAACCGCAGATAAACGCAGATGAACGCTGATTGTATAATCGAAGTTCTGATTAATATGACTTTTCAACGCAAAGACGCGAAGAACGCAAAGGTCGCAAAGAAAACCGATGAACAGTCAAACAGAAAAATCTTCGCGTTCTTTGCGCCTTGGCGCCTTCGCGTTGATTTTTTAATAAATCAGATTTTCCCTAAATGGTTGTTGTTTCTTTTAACTATCTGCGTTTATCCGCGTTCATCTGCGGTTACTAAATCATAGAATATGGACCTGCAACGACTGCATCTCGACAAAACCCTGCTCAACGCACTGCTGGCGCTGGCGGCCATCAGCCTGTTCGTGGTCTACAGCGGCAGTGCCAAGGACGTGAGCGCCACTCTCGGCCATCTCATGCGGCTGCTGCTCGGCTTTACCATCCTGCTGGTCGTGGCACAGATACGGCCGGAGATTCTGGAACGCTGGTCGCCCTATGTCTTCATCGCCGGCATGCTGCTGCTGATCGCCGTGCTCGCCGTCGGCGTGACCGGCAAGGGGGCGCAGCGCTGGCTGCATCTCGGCTTTCTCCGGTTCCAGCCGGCCGAGATCATGAAGCTGGCGGTGCCGATGATGCTTTCGTGGTTTCTCGCACGCGGCAACTTGCCACCTACGCTGCCCAAGCTGGCGCTGGCCTTTCTCATGATGGCGATCCCGGCGTTCATGATCGTCAAACAGCCGGATCTCGGCACGGCGCTGCTCGTGTTCGGTGCCGGCGTTTTCGTGCTGTTCCTCGGGGGCATGCGCTGGCGCGTGATGGTGACCCTGCTTGTTATCGTCGCCGTCGCCGCGCCGTTCGCCTGGAATCACCTGCACGACTACCAGCGCAGCCGCGTACTCACACTGTTCAATCCGGAGGCCGATCCACTCGGTACCGGTTATCACACCATCCAGTCCATGATCGCTGTCGGTTCCGGCGGCATCTACGGCAAGGGCTGGCTCAACTCCAGCCAGGCGCATCTCGATTACCTGCCCGAATCCTCCACCGACTTCATCTTCGCCGTGTACGCGGAGGAATTCGGCCTGCTCGGCAGCCTGCTGCTGCTGGCGATTTATACCATTGTCGTCGGGCGCGGCATGCTGATCGCCTATCTTGCCAAGGACACGTACACGCGCCTGCTGGCGGGGAGCCTGAGCCTCACCTTCTTCCTGTATTTCTTCGTGAACATGGGCATGGTCACCGGCATCCTGCCCATTGTCGGCATCCCGCTGCCGGTAATGAGTTATGGCGGAAGTTCCATCGTCACGATCATGGCCGCGTTCGGCATTCTCATGAGCATCCAGACGCACCGCAAGATCGCCGAATAGCATTTACGAATAACAGGACGAGCAAGCGCCGCGAGCAGGGCTACCAGTCATATGTCAGGACGAGCAAGCGCCGCGAGCAGGGCTACCAGTCATATGTCAGGACGAGCAAGCGCCGCGAGCAGGGCTACATTTATGCATTTTTCCTTCCCGGGAAGATTGTCGATTGGCTGCATTGTCCTGGCGATGTTGGCAATCGCCCCCGGCGCGCAGGCGCTTGAATTCAGAAAATATCCCGCGTTGCGAAGCTTCACCGCCGAGATGACCGAGAAACATGGTTTTTCCGCCAAACAGCTGCAGCGGGTGTTTCGCTGCGCCGCCATTCGCCCCGATATCATCGAGGCCATGGAGCGCCCCAGGGAACTGCTGCCGTGGCACGAATACCGGAAAATTTTCGTGACGGAGGATAGCGCGAAACGTGGCGCCCGCTTCTGGCAGGAGCACGCGGAGGATATCTCCCGCGCGCAGGAACGCTACGGGGTATTGCCTGAAATCATCGTCGCCATCATCGGCGTGGAAACCCGTTACGGGCGCAACCCGGGCAACCATTCGATTCTTGACGCGCTGACCACGCTGACGCTCGAGTACCCGTCGCGCGCGGCCTTTTTTCGCGAGGAGTTGGCGGAATTCCTGTTGCTGACACGCGAGACCGACATCGATCCCTGTCGCGTCAAGGGCTCCTACGCCGGGGCCATGGGCCTGCCGCAATTCATGCCCAGCAACTACCGGCGGCTGGCGGTGGATTTCGACGGCGATGGCAAGCGCAACCTGCTGGACAATCCCGTGGATGCCATCGGGAGCGTCGCGCACTATCTCCACAACAACGGCTGGGAAACGGGCGCGCCCGTGATCGAAGCGGCGCGACTGGAAGGCACGCTGTATTTCTGGGTCGAGAAACTCGGCCTGAAACCGGCGCTGTCCGTGCGCCAATTGGCGGGTTACGGCGTCTTTCCGCGCCGGCGCGAGAATCCCGAACGGCGTGCCGCGCTCATCTCGCTCGAGGGTGAAGACGGTCCCGTCTACCGGCTGGGATACAACAATTTTTACGCCATCACCCGTTATAATCTCAACAAACGCTACGCCATGGCGGTTGTCGAGCTGGGTGAATTGATACGCCAACGCATGGAGGAAAATCCGTCATCATGACCTCACGCTGGTTGCTGCTGATTCCGTTGCTGATGCTGCTTTCCGCCTGCGGCGCCCTCACCCGTTCCGGCGGCTATTACGAAGACGACGGCCCCGCAGCCAGCCCGCCGGCGGACGTCGCCAACATTCCGGATGCGGTGCCGAAAGCCGAACCCCGCTCCACCTCCGGCAACAAACCTTATTCAGTCTACGGCACAACCTACACGCCGCTCTCGGAAACCAGCGGCTACCGCGAGCGCGGTATCGCCTCCTGGTATGGAAAAAAATTTCACGGCCGACGCACGTCAAGCGGCGAAGCTTACGACATGTACGCGATGACGGCGGCGCACAAGACGCTGCCGCTGCCTTCCTACGTGCACGTGCGCAACCTGCAGAACAACCGCGCCGTCGTGGTGCGCGTCAATGACCGCGGGCCGTTTCTGCACAACCGTTTGATCGATCTTTCCTACGCCGCAGCCGCCAGGCTCGGCATCCTCGGCACCGGCACCGGCGTCGTGGAGGTCGGGGCTGTCAGCCCCGACGAACCGTCGACGCAAGTGGTCAAAACCTATCCGCTCCAGATCATCCCGCCCGCCGCGGCGGCCGAGGAAATATCTGATTCGCCGGCGCCGGCGGCCGGTCCCAGGCTCTATCTTCAGGTGGGGGCGTTCTCGCAATGGGACAACGCCATCAGCCTGCGCAACCGCCTCGAACGCGAGGCGCTGCGTCCGGTATTCGTCCAGTCGTCACAGGTCGGCGTGAATAACGGGGCAGATGTCGCCCGCCTCTACCGCGTGCGTGTCGGTCCGCTGGCCAGCGTGGAGGAAGGTGACCGGCTGACGGAGCGCGCTGCGCAGCTTGGCATTCCCGATGCCCGGATCGTGGTCGAGTGAATTTACTGAAAAAATTAATAGACAGGATTAACAGGATTTACAGGATTAAAAATCTTGCGAACAAAAAATCTTGTTAATCCTGTGAATCCTGTCTATTTGCTTTTCTTCTATCCGGCGCTCGTGTGCCTGCTATGCAGCCGTGTGGCCGCCGCGGCGCCTCCCGAAATTCCCCCGCCGGACGTCGAGGCCCCCGCGTGGGTGCTCATGGATCACGACAGCGGCCAGGTGCTGGCGGGACGGAACAGCGATAAACCGCTGGCACCCGCCAGTCTCACCAAGCTCATGACGGCTTATGTGCTCTTCGGGGAATTGAAAGCCGGAAAATGGCAGCTCGACGACAAGATCGCCATCAGCCAACAGGCCGCGAAAACCAGCGGAGCGCGACTGTTCCTGCGTCCCGGAACCACGGCAAGCGTGGAAGAACTGCTCCAAGGCATGATCGTGATTTCCGCCAACGATGCGACCATCGCCCTGGTGGAGCACGCGGCGAAAAACGCAGCCAATTTCGTCATGGAAATGAACGTGGCGGCGCGCGCACTCGAATTGCGCCAGACCGTGTTCGTGAACGCCACGGGCCATGACGAGAAGGGCCATGTGTCGTCAGCGCACGATCTCGCGCGCCTGACCTCGGCCCTGATCCGCGATTTTCCGGAATACTACAAGTGGTTCGCGCGGAAGGAATTCAGCTACCATGAGATAGCCCAGTACAACCACAACGCGCTGCTGTGGCGGGACCTGAGTGTCGATGGCGTGAAAACCGGACAGAGCCGATCCGCGGGATATTGTCTCAGCGCCTCGGCCGCTCACGACGGCATGCGTCTCATCGCCACGGTGCTCGGCGCCCGGGATGAAAGCGCCCGGGTGAGCGCCGCACAGAAACTGCTTGAACACGGGTTTCGCCATTTCGAGACGCGCCTGCTCTATGCCGCCGACGTTCCCGCGCTGCGCGTGCGCCTGTGGATGGGCGATCAATCCATGCTGCCGCTCGGTGTGGGCCGCAACCTGTACCTGACCCTCCCGCGCGGCTGGCATGAAAAGCTGCATGCGCGGCTGGTGGTGAAGGAGGCGCTGGCCGCGCCCGTGCGGCAGGGGCAGGTGATGGGCACCCTGGCGCTCGAGCTCGACCGGCAGCCGTACGCGGAATATCCGCTGGTGGCGCTCCGCGAGATCGGAACGGGCAATATCTTCCAGCGCACTATCGACAGGGTTCAACTCTGGCTGCAATAGCAACGTAAATCGTGAATCGTAAAACGTGATTCGTGAGAAGACAGTGCTAACGCTTATACTTCACGATTAACGACTTACGATTCACTACTCACGAACGAATAAACCATGCAACATGTCTATCTCAACGGGGAATTCCTGCCTTCGGATCGGGCCAGAGTATCGGTCTTCGATCGCGGGTTCATTTTCGGTGACGGCGTCTACGAGGTGATTCCGGTCTTTGGCGGCCGGTTGTTCCGCCTGCCGCATCATCTCTCGCGTCTGGACGCGAGTCTCGCCGCCATTCACCTGCGCAATCCGCACACGGCGCAGGAGTGGAACACCATTTTCACGCGCTTGTTGGGGAAGAATGAAACAGAAGATCAATCCATTTACCTTCAAATCACGCGCGGCGTGGCGCCGCGCGACCACGCCTTCCCGCCCAACATCACGCCCACGGTGTTCGCCTACGCCCAGCCGCTCAAATATTCCCCGCCGGAAGAGCTGGCGCAGGGCGTGGCGGCCGTGACGGCGGCCGACATCCGCTGGCAGCGCTGCGACATCAAGGCGATTGCGCTGCTGGCCAATGCGCTGCTGCGCCAACAGGCGATCGACCAGGGCGCCGCGGAAGCGATTCTGGTGCGCGACGGTGTCGTCACCGAGGGCGCGGCCAGCAACATATTTGTCGTCAAAAGCGGTCGCCTGGTGACGGCCCCGAAGGGCCCTTTCATCCTGCCGGGGATCACGCGCGATCTGGTCGTGGAGATTGCGCGCGCAAACAGCATCGCCTGCGATGAGCTGCCGGTGAAAATCGAAATGTTGCGATCCGCGGACGAGGTCTGGCTGACCAGCTCGACCAAGGAAATCCTGCCGATCACGCGCATCGATGGCCAACCGGTGGGAAGCGGCAAACCCGGGCCGATGCATGCCAGGATGTTCGCGCTGTACAAGGAATACAAGCAGGCCTTTATCCAGGGAAAGGCAGACTGATGCGACCGGCACGGAACACAGCGCCGGCAGAGACGGTAACACAGCGCACCCTCGGGCGCGTGGATTACGCCGAGGCGTTTCGCGCCATGTGGAATTTCACCCTGGCGCGTACCCCGGAAACACCGGATGAAATCTGGTTGCTCGAACATCCTCCGGTTTACACCATGGGCCTCAAGGGCCGTGACGGCACGCAGACGCACATCGATGGCACTCCGCTGGCGTACACCGATCGCGGGGGCGATATTACTTATCACGGACCGGGGCAGATCGTGGTTTACATTCTCATGGATCTGCAACGCCGCGGCTGGGGCCCGAAACGCCTCGTCACCGCCATGGAACAGGCGGTCATCAACCTGCTGGCCGACTATCGAATCCGGGGCGAGCGGCGCGTGGGCGCGCCCGGGGTCTACACGGCGGCGGGCAAAATCGCCGCACTCGGTCTGCGCGTGAAACAGGGGCGCAGCTATCACGGTCTGGCGCTCAATATAAACATGGACCTTACGCCATTTTCCCGCATTGATCCCTGTGGTTATCCCGGACAACCGGTCACGCAGTTGGCCGATCTGGGCGTGCGCGCCAACCTGGCGACCATCGGCCGGGAGCTGGCCGGGAAACTGGCCCGCGAGCTGGGTTATACTGACTGCCAGGATTCACCGGACAAACCTCCGCTCAAGCTTCTGTAAATATCGTGGACAACGACAAATCGCCGTCACGCGCGCCCATCGACCAGAGTAGTGCGCCAGGAGGAGTGGTACAGGGACGTACCGGTTACGGAGCCGAGGACGCCACGGCGCGCTTACGGAGCGAAGGATGCAAAGGCGCGGCCAAGACAGCGCGCATTCCCATCAAGATCGCGCCGCAGACCGAGTTGCCGCGCAAGCCGGCCTGGATCCGCGCCAAGAGCCCGACCCATCCCGAGGTCGGCCGCTTGAAGAATCTGCTGCGCGCCCATGCGCTGCACACGGTGTGCGAGGAGGCCTCGTGCCCGAATCTCGGCGAATGCTTCAGCCGCGGCATCGCCACGTTCATGATCATGGGCCGGCTCTGCACGCGCCGCTGTCCGTTCTGCGACGTGGCGCACGGGCGGCCGCTGCCGCTCGATCCCGATGAGCCGGAAAATCTGGCGCGCGCGCTCGCCGAAATGAAACTGAAATTCGTGGTCATCACCTCGGTCGACCGCGACGATCTGCGCGACGGCGGGGCGGCGCACTTTACCGCCTGCATCCACGCGGTGCGCCGGCATACGCCCGCGACCTCGGTCGAGATCCTGGTGCCGGATTTCCGCGGGCGCATGGAAGTGGCGCTCGACGCCTTGGGTGCGGCGGCGCCGGATGTGTTCAATCACAATCTGGAAACCGTGCCGCGCCTGTACAAGGCCGCGCGCCCGGGCGCCGACTACCGGCATTCGCTGGAACTGCTGCGCCGCTTCCAGGAACGCCACCCCGGCATCCCGACCAAATCCGGCCTGATGGTGGGCCTCGGCGAAACCAATGAGGAAATTCTGGAAGTGATGCGCGACCTGCGCGATCACGGTTGCGAACTGCTCACCGTCGGCCAGTATCTGCAGCCGAGCCGGCATCACCTGCCGGTGCTGCGCTTCGTGACGCCGGAGGAATTCGACCGGTTCGCCCAGGCCGCGCGCGCGCTGGGATTCCGCAACGTTGCCAGCGGCCCGATGGTGCGCTCCTCCTATCACGCCGAACAGCAGGCGGCCGGACACTCCTTCTGACCCATATGAACGTAGCCCTGCTTCGCTCGTCTTGTCATATGAACGTAGCCCTGCTTCGCTCGTCTTGTCATATGAACGTAGCCCTGCTTCGCTCGTCTTGTCGTTCATGGTAGACATCGTTCCCAAGATCCAGGCGCTGTTGCTGCTGCCTCCGGGCATTATTATCGTCGTCGCCCTGCTGGGATTCCTCATCCAGATCCGCTGGCTGCTGGTTGGCAGCCTCATCGTTTTCGCCAGCATCGCCGCGTTGCTCGTCCTGAGCCTGCCGCTCACCGGCTATCAGCTGATGCAGGGAATTGAATCGCGCTTTCCGCCGCTGCGGTTGACCGCGGCGGCCGAACCCGCGCCGCCGCCCGGCGCCATCGTCGTTCTGGGCGGTGGCCGCTACACCGAAGCGCTCGAGTACGGCGATGGTGACAGCGTGAACCGGCTGGTACTGGAACGTCTGCGCTACGGCGCGCGTCTGCATCGTCTCACGGGCCTGCCGATCCTGGTCAGCGGCGGCGTCCCCCATGGCGAACAAACCTCGGAGGCGGAACTCATGAAGGCCTCCCTGGTGCGCGATTTCCGGGTCGAGGTTAAATGGGTGGAGGGTAAATCCGCCAATACGCATGAAAACGCCAGGTACACGAAAATGATGTTGGCGGAGGCAGGGGTGCGGCGCGTCTATCTCGTCACCCACGCCGCGCACATGCCGCGCGCGGTGTGGTCGTTCGAGAATCAGGGTGTCAGCACCATTCCGGCGCCGGTGGGATTCACCACGCTCAACAAGGAAGACCGCGAAACGCTGGGATATTTTCCGTCCGCCTATGGACTGCAATTGAGCAGCAGCGCCTTGCGCGAGCGCCTGGGCCTCTTCTGGTACAAGCGCAAGTACGGATCGGCGGAACCCGCGCCGGAGGTATCGCCCGTCCCTGTGCGTTAGAATTTATAGACAGGATTAACAGGATTTACAGGATTAAAGATTTTAGAAGTTTAATCCTGTTAATCGTGTTTTTAATCCTGTGAATCCTGTCCATTTATTTCTTTAGAAACCTTAGGCCACGCCACGCCGCAGGGGCGGCACGTCCGCCACAACAAGGCACAGGCTGAGACCGGATAAACCATGGATTTCCCCCTTCCCTGCCATTTTCGGGATTCCATTGTTCGGCAACGTCAGGCCACGTGGATTCCATGCGCCTGTTATTCGTTGAATCACCTGAATTAACAGGCCTGCAGACGGCTGGCACGACCTTTGCGCTTATAAATAGAAAATACCCGAAGGACACGAGGTGTAAATCATGACCGCGATTACCCAAACCCAAGCGCTGCCCGCCATGAAGCCGCAGGTCACGCTGGATCTGAACGGACTGGTTTCGCCCGGACCGCTGCCCTCGCTGCGCCGTACCATGCGCACGCTGGAGGAAGGCCAAGTGCTTCTACTCATCAGCGACTATCCAAGCATGGAAAACGATCTTTACGTCTGGGCCAAACAGACCAACAACCAGCTCCTGTTCATCGACCGGACCCGGCCCAAGGGCTTCGGCTTTTATATCCTGAAAGGCGATCTCTGGCCGGCGGAGCGGTCGGTGGACGTCACCGGTTATCACTGCCCCATGCCCGTGCTGGAAGCCAGCAAGACGATGGCGCAAGTCAAAGCCGGTCAGAACATCAAGCTGATCAGCGACTGCAAGGTCTCCCCGGTCGAGATCAACACCTGGATCAAGACCACCGGCCACAAGCTGCTCGGCATGACGGAAGACTCGCGTGGCGTGTATCGCTATTACATCAAGAAATAATCGTCCCCTGATCTAAGGAAGTTCTGATTAATATGAGTTTTCAACGCAAAGACGCAGAAGCGGCACAGGGATGTGCCGTTTGCGGACCGAAGGACGGAAAGAACGCAAAGGTCGCAAAGAAAACCGATGAATAATCAAACAGAAAAACTTCGCGTTCTTTGCGCCTTGGCGCCTCCGCGTTGAGTTTTTAATAAATCAGATATTCCCTAAACAGAAAGGGTTAGCGGAAACGCTAACCCTTTTTTATTTCAGACCGGCATACCGGGCGCCGCCCCCTTGGCGTCACCGAAAATTCAATCCGGTATGTGCTGCCGGTGTCCGTCCGGGCGCCACGCTGGCGCGATGACGTTGGGCATGGTCGAGCGCTCCAGCAATGTCGCCGGGGCGACGGTGAATTCGCCATAACGCAAATTGATGCGGTCGATGGCGCTGAAACGGCGCGTGCGGCGAGTGTCGGCGGCGGGAAAAAGCTCGATCTGCCCGGAGGCATCCCGCAGACAAGAAGCCGTTACCTGCACGTGGGTCACGGCCTCGCCACGCCAGCGGCAGCGGAGAAACTTCAACGCCAACTCGAACAGCCGCTTGCCGTCGGGCATCCCGTACGCCAGCATGAACAGCTGATCGACGGTTTCGCCCGACGCCTCCAGCCGCAGGCCGGTGTAAAGCCGTCCCGCCTGCATGTCGTAACGGCGCAGCCGGGCCGCCACCTTCTCGCACATGTGCCGCAGGTAGACCTCGATCATCGGCGCCGAAGCGGTATGCGGCGGCAATACCTTGCCGTGGCCGATGGATTGAGGCGGTGCGACGTCGGGCGCCACCGGGTCCGTGTCCCGGCCCTGGCAGGCGAGCCACAGATATTTCCCGGTCACGCCGTAGCGGCGCGCCAGTACCGTCAGGGGCAGGCGCGCGACATCGCCGCAGGTGCGCGCGCCGTACAGCGACAAAAATTCAGCGATGTTCGGGCCCAGACCACATACTTTTCCCATTGGCACAGCGGCCAGGCGCTCGCGCGCCTCCCATGGCGGAATCACGGTCAGGCCGTTGGGCTTCTGCATGTCCGAGGCGATCTTGGCAGTGGACTTGTTCCCGGCCACGCCGATGGAGCAGGGCAGCCCGCCGCTGATGTCGTGGATACGCTGTCGCGCGAGATGCGCGATATGCTCGGGTGGCCCGTGCAGACGCTGGCAGTGGGTAACATCGATGAACGCCTCGTCCACGCTGAACACCTCCACGTCCGGGCTGATGTCCCGCAACGCGTGCATGATGCGCGCGGAAATGGCGGCATAGACCTTGGGCCGTGCCGGGCGCTGGATCAGGCCGGGACAGAACCGGCGCGCCTCATACACACGCATGCCGGTTTTCACGCCGGCGGCGCGCGCCTCGTACGAGCAGGTGATAAGGGTGGTGCCGACCTCGCCGTTGGTGACGCCGACAGGCTTGTTACGCAATTCGGGAAAGTCGCGCTGTTCGACCGACGCGAAAAAGGCGTTCATGTCGATGTGCAGAATGGCCCGCGGCCAAAAACGTGTCAGTGCAGTCATGGTGCATCATCGATATGAGCGGAATTGACCGACTACTACTCCCTGGATACGCACGCGCGTACCCGCATAGCGCATGGGCGGCATATTGCTGTTGGCCGGTCGCAGGGTCACGCTGCCGTCGCGGTTCTTCTGCAGGCGCTTGAGCGTGGCCTCCATGCCGTCAATGAGTGCCACTACAATCTCGCCGTTCTCGGCCGAGTCGCGTTTTTCCACCACCACCATGTCGCCGTCGAGGATGCCGTCCTCGATCATGGAATCGCCCGCCACGCGCAGCACGAAGCGGTTGTGGTTGACGAAGAATTCAGAGAGATCGATCTCGTCCTCCCCGGGAATGGCCTCGATCGGCCGCCCCGCGGCGATGCGTCCAAGCAGGGGCAGCGCCAGCGACCGTGTCGCGGCTGCCCGCCCGCGCAGGCGGATGCCGCGCGCCCGATCCGGCTCGATGCGCAGAAGGCCCTCATCCTCCAGCGCGCGCAGGTGGCGATGCACCACGCCGCGCGAGCGGATGCCGAGATGGCCGGCAATCTCCCGCAGCTTGGGTGCATAGCCATGGCGCAGGGTGTAGGCCCGGACGAAGTCGTATACCTGGCGGGAACGGTCGGTCACCATAAAGGAAGCCCTATTCGCTTACGCTCGTTCGTCCTGTCATACGATGAGTAGCCCTACTCGCTTACGCTCGTTCGTCTTGTCCAATCATGTTCTCCTTTTGTTCTCATCCAGCTTAAGCCTTCCCCGGGCCCGATGCAACCGCGCTGGAAACCCCGAGTCTGAAGGGGCAGGAAAAACCCTGTTAGACTGCTGGCCGTGACCAGCCTGCAAAGCGTCCAGTGCCCGTACTGCGGTGAATCGTTTGAGACCGAGGTCGACACCTCGGGCGGAAACCAGGAATACGTGGAGGACTGTTATGTCTGCTGCCGGCCGATCCTGTTCCGGGTCGAGGTCGACGTGGACGGCGAACTGACGGGCCTTGAGGTGCAACGCGAAAATGACTGAACCCTTGAATCAGGATCCGTATTCCCCGATCGCCTGTGCGCGCTATTCGGAATACGAAGTCGCCATCCTGCACCGGCAGAAACTGCATCTGCGCTGGCACGACGCCAACGTGCATTACGATCAGGTGGTGCTGCCGCTCGATCTCAAAACGATCAATCACGAGGAATTCCTCGTCATCCGTGACAGCCAGGACGAAACCCTGAGCATCCGTCTCGATCGCATCCAGCGGACAGAGCCGGCGTGATCGCACGCCCACCTGCAAACCGCATCAGCGAACCAACTCCCCCTCTCCCCTCGCGGGAGGTGAGGCGGAGTTTTTCGCAGATGCACTTAACGTGCATCTGCGCCGCCGAACGGGCGCGAATGATTCCTCGCGCCCCGGCGGGATCAAGGGGTGAGGGGGGGTGGAATAAGGACGGCTTCGGTTCAGGGACACGATTCACGACCGCAGCACTGTCGTGGAGTCTCTCGCTGGGCCTGCTCGGCCTTGCCTGGATCTCGACCGCGCTCGCGCAGACCTGCGGCACCGCGCCGGTTCAGGTCCAGGTGCTGGGCTCGGGCGGTCCGGAATTGCAGGACCGGCGCGCCTCGAGCAGCTACCTCGTGTGGATCGAGGGCAGGCCGCGTGTGCTGGTGGACATCGGCGGCGGCGCCGCGCTGCGTTTCGGCGAATCCGGCGCCACCGTTTCGGACCTGGATGTCATCCTGCTCACGCACCTGCATGCCAACCACACCGCCGATCTGCCGGCGCTGGTCAAATCGTCGTTCTTCGAGGAGCGCACGCGGCCGCTGCCGATCTACGGTCCCGCCGGAAACAAGTTCATGCCATCCACCGTCACGTTCGTGCGCGCCCTGTTCGACAGCGTGCGTGGCGCCTATCGTTATCTCGGCGATTTTTTGAATCCGCTGGCGCGCGGTGGCTACAAGCTCCAGCCGCAGGACGTGCGACCGTTATCGGGCAAGCTCAAGGCCGATCGCCAACCGGGCGATGAAACCGTATATCCCTTCGCTAATGAAAGATTGCGCGCCAGCGCCGTTCCCGTGGCCCACGGAAACCTCCCGGCACTGGCCTGGCGCATCGACGCCGGCGGCAAGGGCCTGATTTTCAGCGGCGACACCAACGGCCGCGGCGAGCAACTCGGGCGTCTGGCACTGGGCGCCGATATCCTGGTCGCGCACAACGCCATGCCCGAGGGCGCCAGCGGCGTCGAGCGCGAGCTGCACATGCCGCCTTCAATCATTGGACGGATCGCACAGCAGGCACAGATCAAGCAACTGGTGCTGTCGCATCGCATGCGGCGCACGTTGGGGAAGGAGGCGGAAACTCTGGCCGCCATTCGTCGCCACTATGCCGGGCCGACGCAATTCGCCAATGATCTTGACTGTTTCACGCCCTGAAGGGGTGGCTAAAATAGCGGCAAGCCGCCGCGCGTTAATACAGCAAAAAGGCACCCAAACACGCTGGTAATATTGACATCCAAGACCCTTCCAAATGGCAAGAATCCTTTATTTTTCAACGCTTGTGGACAAGGTAGGCTGCTCGTCCGAGGAGGTCGCGTTGCCGGAGTCGGTCACCGACGTGCGCGCGCTCCTGGCATGGCTGCGGGCCCGCGGCGGAAACTGGGAAAACGCGCTCCGGGAAGACGCCGTGCGGGTCACGGTCAACCGGCAGTTCGCCGAAGCCGGCACCGCGGTTAACGACAAAATGGAAATCGCCATCGTCCCGGCACGCCCCGGATAACTCCTCCGGCGCTTTTTTATCTTCGGTTTCACCCCAACAAACCCGTTCAACTCCATGAATGGTCTTGTGTTTCTCCGGGGCCTCCGGCGCCGCCCGCACTTTAATCCGTCTGCTACTCTTAACCAGAGCATCACGGAACTACGCCGTCGCCGGACAGCTGAATATGGAATCACTCATGCACGAACGTCTCGCCAAAATCGCCAAAATCTCCGAGCAGGAACTGAATCTGGCGGAAGCAGCGCTTCTCATTGCGGTCGAGGAATACCCCGGTCTGGACGTCGAGGCCTACCTGCGGCAAATCGATGAACTCGCCACCGGCGTGCAGCAGCGGCTGCCCGCGCAGGCCGGTCTGGAAGACACCCTGATAACCCTCAACCAGTTCCTGTTCGTGGAACAGGGTTTTTCCGGCGATACCGAAAATTACGACGACCCGCGCAACAGCTTCCTGAACGAAGTGCTGGATCGCAAGCGCGGCATTCCCATCACGCTCTCCATCATTTACATGGAGGTCGGACGCCGCCTGGGCCTGCCGCTCAAGGGCGTGTCATTCCCCGGCCACTTTCTGGTGAAATTTGCAACCCGCGAAGGCGAGGTTGTGCTCGACCCGTTCTCCGGCGGCAACCTGCTGAGCAAGGAGGACCTCGAGGAGATTCTCGAGGAGACCTACGGCCCGGCGGAATCCGTCAACGCGCCGCTCGAACGCCTGCTCACCGCGGCCGGCAAGAAGGACATACTGGTGCGAGTGTTACGCAACCTCAAGGGCGCGTACCTGCGCCGCGAACAGTTCGGCAAGGCGCTCGGCGTGGTTGGCCAGATTCTGCTGATCCAGCCCGACCAGCCCGATGAAGTGCGCGATCGCGGCCGCATCTATGAGCAGCTGGAGTGCTTCCGGGCGGCGCTTGAAAACTACCAGTCCTATCTCAGCCTGAGACCGGCTTCGGGTGATGCCCCCGACGTGCACAAGCGTATCGCCGAACTGAAACAGATCGTCGCTAAACTCAATTAGATTCCCATGTCACAGGACGACCGACCCGAAGCCCGCCGGGATGGCAGCGCTGCCGCCGCGGAACAGCCATGGTTTGTGTACATCCTGGAATGCAGCGACGGTTCGTTCTACACCGGTATCACCAACGATCTCGAGCGACGCCAGCAACAGCACAACGAGGGCACCGGCTCGCGCTACACACGCAGCCGCCGACCGGTGATTCTGCGCTATCAGGAGGTCTGCGAAAGCCGCTCGCAGGCGCTGATTCGCGAATGTTCGTTGCGCTTGCTGACCCGCAAGGAAAAAGAGGTCCTCGTCAATCGGGGAAGATTAAGCAGCAGAAGAGCCTGATCATCAGGTCCTTCGAAGATACACCAGGTCCCGCACCTCATGACCCAGCTTGCGCCCACGCTGTTCAAAGCGGGTCGATAATCTGGACGCCACCAGCTCCGGATAGCGATTGGAACCGCTCGCATCGACCAGCCCCGCAGTCCGCGACAACACCGCCGCCATGTGTTCCGCATACGCCGGCCAGTCCGTCGCCAGATGGCAGTAACCACGCGGTTCGAGCTTGCGAGCCACGAGTGCCGCAAAATCCGGCTGCACCAGACGGCGCTTGTGATGCCGCTTCTTCGGCCAGGGATCGGGAAAGAAAAGATGCACGGCGGACAATGACGCATCTGCAATCCGTTGCGCCAGAATCTCTGTAGCATCGGCCAGCATCACGCGCACGTTGTGCAAGTCCTGCGCCTCCAGCCGGCGCAGCAGGCTGCCCGCACCGGGGCGGTGCACTTCAATGCCGAGATAATTATTTTCTGGATGCGCGGCGGCGGTGGCCGCCAGGGCCTCCCCATTACCAAAACCGATCTCGAGGATCACCGGGGCGCTGCGCCCGAAGACGGTTGACAAATCCAGCGCTGTCGCGCCCTCCACGATGCCGTAGCGCGGCCATAGTTGTTTCAGCGCGCGTGTCTGCGCCGGCGTGATGCGGCTTTCACGGCGCACGAAACTGCGGATTGACCGGAGTGGTCTTGCGATTTCAGACATATGATTTTATTAACCGCAAAGACGCAAAGAGCGCAAAGACAAATCGAGAGTTAAGAATTGAAAAAGAAACTTTTTTTACTTTTGAATGTTTTTCTTTGCGTCCTTTGCGCCTTTGCGGTGAAAGCTGTCAGAAAAACGTGCCGCCGAGGGGCGAGGACGGCGAGCCGTACTGCTTGCGCGGCATGCGGCCGGCGCGAAAGGCCTCGCGTCCGGCCTCGACCGCCTTTTTCATGGCCTGCGCCATGAGCACCGGATTCCGCGCCCCGGCAATGGCGGTGTTCATCAGCACGCCGTCGCAGCCGAGTTCCATGGCGATAGCCGCGTCGCTCGCGGTGCCGACGCCGGCGTCGACCAGGATCGGCACGGTGGCCTCTTCCACGATGAAACGGATGTTGTACGGATTGCGAATGCCCAGTCCCGAGCCGATCGGCGCGGCCAGCGGCATCACGGCCACGCAACCCATCTCGGCGAATTTTTTGGCCACGATCGGATCGTCGTTGGTGTACACCATGACCTTGAAGCCCTCTTTTATCAGTATTTCAGCTGCTGAAAGCGTTTGGGGGATGTCCGGATACAACGTCTTTTCGCTGCCCAGCACCTCCAGCTTCACGAGATCGTGCCCATCGAGCAGTTCACGCGCGAGCCGACAGGTACGCACGGCGTCTTCGGCGTTGTAACAACCGGCGGTGTTGGGCAGATAGGTGTATTTCGACGGGGACAGGACGTCGGTCAGGCTCGGCTCGTTCGGATTCTGGCCGATGTTGGTGCGCCGCACCGCGATGGTGATGATCTGCGCCCCGCTCGCCTCCACCGCGCGCCGGGTTTCCTCGAGATCCTTGTACTTGCCGGTGCCCACCAGCAGCCGCGACGAATACGTCCGACCCGCGATGATCAGCGGATCTTTCGCGGTAGAACGGATTGTTTCTGCGGTTACCGCCATGCGCGACACCTCCGAAAACTTTTTGGAAACTGACAGGCTATCTTGTCGGTGTCCTGCGGCCTTCACCGGTCGCCATCTCCACGGCTCATGCCACTACTCCCGCCTCCAATGGCAAACACGACCTCGACGCGATCGTTGTCCTTCAGTTCAAACTCGCCGTGCCGGCTGCGCGGCACGATTTCGCGGTTGACCTCGACCGCCACGCGCCGCTCGGAAAGCCCCATCTCCTGCAACAAGGCCGCCAAGGTCGTGGGAGCGGCTAAGGGCTTTTCCTGCCCGTTCAAAATGATCTTCACGGAATGCGGGTGGTTGCAGACAACGGCCTGAAAATCTATACAATGCGTAGCACTATTCTAGTGCGAACAATCGGACAACGCACGCGGGTGTAGTTCAGTGGCAGAACTGTAGCTTCCCAAGCTACTAACGTGGGTTCGATTCCCATCACCCGCTCCATCTCCCCGGAGGAACGCCTTGAAAAAAACCCTGAAAATTCTGGCCATCCTGATCGGCGGGCTGCTGGCCCTGCTGATCGTTGGCGCCGTCGCCCTGTCGCTGCTCTTCGACCCCAACGATTACAAGGGAAAGATCATCGAGGTGGTCAAGGACAAGACCGGCCGGGAACTGCGCATCGAGGGCAAGCTGGGTTGGTCGTTCTTTCCGTGGATCGGCATCGAGACCGGCCGCCTCGAACTCGGCAACGCGCCGGGATTCGGCAAAGATCCCTTTGCACGCATTGACGGTGCCGGCGCCAAGGTTAAGCTGCTGCCGCTGCTGCGCAAACACGTCATCGTCGACACCGTCTTTCTCGACGGCCTCAAGCTCAACCTCGCCAAAAACGCCGCCGGCAAAACCAATTGGGACGACCTGACAAAACCCTCCGCGGCCGAAAAGGCCGCTGAAAAAACAATCCCGGAGAAGGAGGCCGGCATCGGCGGCATCAGCATCCACAAGATCGACATCCGCAAAGCGGACATTACCTGGAACGATCAGGCCAGCGGCGCGCGCTACGCCGCGCGTAACCTCAATCTTCAGACCGGAAAAATCATTGTCGGTGAACCGGTGGACGTGCGTCTTGCGCTTGATCTGGAGGGCGGCCAGCCGCCGGTGCGCAAGAGTCTCGATCTGAAATCCCGCATCGAACTCGATCTCAAGACTCAAACGCTGGAAGTCTCGAACCTGGCGCTCGGTTTCGATGAAAGCCGCCTGACCGGCACACTTGCCATGAAGAACTTTGACAAACCGGCCTACCGGTTCGACCTGGCGCTGGACCAGATTGACCTGGATCGTTATCTGCCGGCATCTGCTCCGGCCGTCTCCGGAGCAAAATCAGGAGACGCCGCGCCGCCCCAGCCGGTGGAAATACCCTTGAGCCTGCTACGCTCGCTCGATGTGCAGGGCAAGCTGCGCATCCAGAAACTCAAGGCGATGAACCTGCATTCGAGCGATGTGGCGATACAAGTCACCGCCCATAATGGCCTGATCACACTTGGTCCGAACCAGGCGAAGCTCTACAACGGCAAGTACGCCGGCCGCACCTCGCTCGATGTGCGCGGCAAGACGCCGCTGCTGGCCGTCGACGAATCTGTCAGCGGTATTGAACTGGCACCGGCGCTTAAAGATGCCCTCAAGTTTGACAAGTTTGCCGGCTCCGCCAACCTGAGCGCCAAGGTCACGGCCCAGGGCCTGGATGCACACCAGATCAAGCAAACCCTGAACGGTTCAGCATCGTTTGCCGTGCAAAACGGCGCCATCAAAGGCATGGATCTGAAAAAGATGATCGACACCGTTAAAACGGCGCAGCGCGACAACCTGTTGCAGAAACTGACGGAACTCACGCCCCGGTCCGGGGATGAAACACCCTTCACACAACTGGGTGGAACGGCACAGATAAAAAACGGTGTTGTCCAGAATAATGACCTGAAAGTCCAAAGCCCGGATCTGTTGAACGTTACGGGCAAAGGCTCCGCCGATCTGCCAAAAGAAACCCTCGATTACAGGATCACGGCGGGACAATATCCGATCGTCATTTCCGGTCCCTTTTCCAACCTCAAATACCGGGTGGACACCAGCGCCCTTCTCAAGGGCAAGGTGGAGGAAAAGAAAACCGAGGTGAAGGAAAAAATCGAGCAGAAACTGGAACAAAAGCTGAAAGACAAGCTCAAGCGGTTCAAATAGCCGGCGACGAAACATGTGGCTCCGTGCGACAGCCTGCTTGACTTTCGGCCTGTGGACCTCCGTTACCACGGCCGCCGCCATCGAAGTTCTTGAAACAACTCATGACAACGGCCGCTACACGGTATCCTTCGAGGTGGTGCTCGATGCCGATCGTGACAAGGTGTGGCGGATCATGACGGATTACGAACGCCTGCCGCGGGTCTCGAAAATCATCGTCGAGAGCCGGGTCCTGAAACAGGAGGACGCCAACCTGCATCGCGTCGGAGTCACGCTTCAGGCCTGTGTCCTGATTTTCTGCAAGACCGTCAAACGGGTCGTGGATATTGAGGCCCGGCCGCCAGAGGAAATCCTCGTGACCGACGATCCGGCCTTCAGCAACTTCAGCTATGCCGTCGAGCGCTGGCGGGTAGCGGCCGAGGGCTCCAAGACTAGGTTAAATTATACGGCCGAACTGGTGCCGGATTTTTTCATCCCGCCCTTGATCGGCCCGGTGGTGGTGAAATATTTCCTGCGCCGGGAGATCCGCCTCACCGCCGTCGAGGTCGAGGCCCTGGCCAGCCATGAGTGAACGTCCCATCAGCCGGCGGCTGCTCGCGTGGTATGACCGCCACGGGCGCAAGACCCTGCCGTGGAAACGCAAGCGCGATGCGTATCGCATCTGGGTCTCGGAAATCATGTTGCAGCAGACGCAGGTCGCGACGGTCATTCCATATTTCAAACGCTTCATCGCGCGCTTTCCCGACGTCCGGTCGCTGGCGCGCGCCGATCTCGATGAGGTCCTGCACCTCTGGACCGGCCTCGGTTACTACGCCCGCGCACGCAATCTGCACCAAGCGGCGCAACGCATCGTAAAGGAACATGCCGGTGCGTTTCCGCGCCATTACGAGGCGGTGGCGGATTTGCCCGGCATCGGCCGCTCCACCGCGGGCGCCATCTTCGCGCTCGCCTTCAACCAACGCCATCCGATCCTCGACGGCAACGTCAAACGCGTGTTGGCGCGCTATCACGCCATCGAGTCACCGCTTAACCAGCGCGAGACGGAAGAGCGCCTGTGGCAACTCGCCGAGAAACACACGCCGCGCACGCGCGTGGCCGACTACACGCAGGCCATCATGGATCTGGGCGCCACCGTATGCACACGCACCAAGCCCCAATGTTCGGCCTGTCCGCTGCGAACCAACTGTCGTGCCTGTCGGCTCGGCACACCGCAGGATTATCCGGTGCGCGCTACCAGGCGAATAACGCCGGTCAAGGCCACGCGCATGCTCATGATCCGCGATGCGCGCGGGCGCGTGCTGCTGCAACGCCGTCCGCCGGCAGGACTGTGGGGCGGGCTGTGGGGATTTCCCGAATGCGCCAATAGCAATGCGCGGCAATGGTGTCACAAAATACTGGGCATCAACATTCATACCGAGTCGCCGTGGCCGACGCTGCGCCATAGCTTCAGTCACTTTCATCTTGACATCACGCCGATACCCGCGCAGCTGGTGGGGGGAACGGATCGGGCGATGGAGAATGCCGAAACAGTCTGGTATAACGTCCGGCGTCCGGATCAACGCGGTTTCAGTGCGCCGGTGAAATATCTGCTCGATGAACTGAGGAAACGTTAATGGCCCGCATGGTGAAGTGCGTCAAGCTCGGCAAAGAGGCCGAGGGACTGGATTACCCGACCTATCCCGGTGAACTCGGCAAGCGCATCTGGGAAAGCGTCTCGAAGGAAGCGTGGAAGATGTGGCTCAGCCACCAGACCATGCTGATGAACGAATACCGCCTGAACCCCCTCGACCCCAAGGCGCGCAAGCTGATCGAAGGCGAGATGGAAAAATTCTTCTTCGGCTCCGGTTCCAAACCGCCGGAAGGATTCAAGCCGCAAAATTAATCGCTCGCTGCACAACATAAAGCCCGGACTTATCCGGGCTTTATGTTGTATGAACGCCACTTTTTTACAAACCCTGGGGGCTTCCTTATAATGCGCCGCTCCCCGGCCGGGTAGCTCAGTTGATAGAGCAGCGGGAGAGGCGGAGATTTCGCGAATGCACTTAACGTGCATTCGCGCCGCCGAGCGCCCGGCCATGGGTGAGGTGGTGCTTTCGCGAATGTCCAGTGGATATTCGCGCCGCCGAACGGGCACGCCAAGGATGGCGTGCCCTGGACCGAGCAAGCGGAGCAGGAAGCGTAGCGCCGCTTGGGCCGGGCCGGATTGGCCCTCCAGGGATGGACGTAAGTCGTAACATGGCCGGGTAGCTCAGTTGGTAGAGCAGCGGACTGAAAATCCGCGTGTCGTTGGTTCGATTCCGACCCCGGCCACCATTTTTTCA
>MFTB01000108.1 GCA_001785195.1 Candidatus Muproteobacteria bacterium RIFCSPHIGHO2_12_FULL_60_33 | reverse complement strand
AAGGTTTGCCGAAAGGACGACGCAAAAGAATCAAGGCGTAAAGAATCAATAGGCGTGGAGTGGGTGGGAAGCGACGTCTCACGCACTCAAGTACGGACACAATAACAGGTACGATCGCCGGCTTTCCCGGTGTGCCGTGCGTACCATAAAAACAACAAGTCGCTGTACTACCCAGGAGGGGGGTTAACCATGGCCGTAATGGGTGAAGCGGGAACCGCCGCATCGCGGTGGCTGGATGTTGCCACTAAAAATACTTCCATATCCTTCTTTGGCCTGCCTGCATTTCTGCGACCGCCTCGCGACGGCTCCGGGGCGGCCCGTTCGGCGAACGGCGGGTTCAGGGCATGGTTTTGCACGCTGGCCTCGCTCTTCTTCCTGATGGCAGGTGGAGTGTCGGTGGCGGGGGAGACGAGCTCTTCCCGGCCCGCGCTGCCTGAAGCATCTCCCAAATCAGCTCCCACCACGCCAACCGCCGCGGCGCAGGCCCCCGTGGCCGACGCGTACGGGAAACTGCCGCTGCGCTTCGAGGCCAACCGTGGGCAGACGGACAAGCGCGTGCGTTTCCTCTCCCGCGGGCCGCAGCACACCCTGTTCCTCACTCCGACCGAAGCCGTGCTCGCGCTGGTCAAGCCGCGCAAGCCGCGCGATGCGGACGCCTCGCCCGGGCATGCCGCGCCGCAAGCCGCCGGCGCGGAGTCGGCCATCGTCCGCATGAGACTGGTCGGCGGCAACCGCTCCCCCCGGGTGGTCGGCGCGGAAGCGCTTCCGACCCTCAGCAACTATTACATCGGCAATGATCCGGCTAAGTGGCGCACCGGTATCCCGAACTACGCCCGTGTCGAGTACCAGGGCGTTTACCCCGGCATTGATCAGGTTTTCTACGGCAACGGACGGCAGCTCGAATACGACTTCGTGGTCGCGCCGGGCGCCGACCCGCAGGCGATCGTGCAGGAGTTCAAGGGCATTGACGGGCTCGAACTGGACGCGCGCGGCGACCTGATCCTGCGCGTCGCGGGCGGCGCGATTCACCAGGCGAAACCGCGCATCTATCAGCGCATCGGCGGCGAGGAAATCACCGTCGCCGGCGGCTACCGGCTGCTCGGGAAGAAAAGGATCGGATACGAAATCGCGGCCTATGACAGAAACGTCCCCTTGATCGTTGATCCGGTGTTGGTCTATTCGTTGGTCTATTCGACGTATCTGGGTGGCGGCAGTGACGAATATGCTAAGGGCATTGCCGTGGATTCTCTCGGTAGCGCCATCGTGACAGGTTATACCTATTCGACCGACTTCCCGACGGCTTTTCCCTTGTTCCCAACTATACAGGGAGGTTATGACGCTTTTGTCGCGAAGCTCACTCCGGACGGGACCGCGCTTGTTTACTCGACCTATCTGGGTTGCGCCGCAGACGAATTCGGAACGGGTATCGCCGTGGACAACATGGGCAACGCCTATGTGACCGGATTTACCAACTCGAACAATTGTCCGGCGCTGACCACCCTTCAGCCGATATACGGCGGCGGCTCATCGGACGCCTTCATCGCCAAATTCCAGCCGAACGGTTTGATAGTGTACGCCACCTATCTTGGTGGCAACGGTGCAGACGTTGCATACTCCATTGCCGTTGACAGCCTGGGCAATGCCTATGTGACGGGTTATACCGACTCAACCAACCTTGTCACGGTGAATGCGACTCAGGGGGCTCTTGCGGGGGGGCTTGATGCTTTTGTGGCGGTGCTTAACTCAACTGCAGACACGCTGACCTTCTCAACCTATCTGGGCGGGGCCGATAACGACTATGGCAGGGGCATTGCCGTGGATGGGAGCGGGCGCATCTATGTGACGGGGAGAACTGATTCGCTCAACTTCCCAACAACCTTGAACGCCTTGCAGCCCTCTCATGGATCGTGTGTCGGCTGCGATCCTTCCGGTTTTGCTGACGCCTTCATAACGCAATTTCCCCCCGGCGGTGGATTTCTTAGAAACTCCACATATCTGGGGGGTCAACGATTCGACGAGGGCACCGCCATTGCCGTTGAGCCCGGCAACCCCCCCGGCGGTCCTCACGTTGTCTACGTGACGGGGACGACCGCCTCATCTAATTTTCCGACCACCCTCGGTGCTTTCGACGCGAGTTACAATTTGGGGGCAGACGCCTTCGTGGTGAAATATGACTCATTCCCATTCACTGGCGTTCTCCTTTATTCCAGCTACCTCGGGGGCGGCGACCATGAAGAAGGGCTGGGCATCGCTGTAGACGGCGTATCCAACATATACATCACCGGTCATACCAGTTCGGCCAACTTTCCGACGGTGAATTCCCTCCAAGCCTTCGCCGGCCCGGCGGGTCCCTTTCAGGGTGATGTTTTCGTTTCGTTTATCAACAACGACTCTGTTCTCAGTTACTCCACCTTTCTTGGCGGAAGCGGGGTTGAATTCGGCAACGGCATCGCCGTGGACGGTTCAGGCAACGCCTATGTGGCCGGATATACGACGTCCGCGAATTTCCCCGTGGCGGGATCACCGTCTCCTTTTCAGACGGGTAACGCGGGGGGTTCCGACGCCTTCGTCGCCAAGCTGTCCCCTGCGGCTTCGGCGCCTCCGCCCCCCGATGCCGACGGCGACGGCGTGCCCGACGCCACCGACAACTGCCCGGCGGTCGCCAATCCCGACCAGCTCGACAGCAACGGCGACAACATCGGCGATGCCTGCCAGGATCAGGACGGCGACGGCGTGCTCGACCTCGCGGACAACTGCCCGGCGGTATTGAATCCGCTGCAGGCGGATTTCAACGGGAACGGCATCGGCGATGTCTGCGACGACAGCGACCTTGACGGCGTGCTGGACAACGTCGATGCCTGTCCGCTCGATTCGGAAAACGATATTGACGGCGACGGCCGCTGCGCCAATGTGGACAACTGCCCCACGATAACTAACCCGGATCAGCTCGACAGCGACGGTAACGGCGTGGGGAATGCCTGCGACCCGGCGTACGCCGGCGGCGCTCCCAAAAACACCTGCACCACCAACTGCACCACCGACAGCGACGGTGACGGCTTGGCCGATAATATTGACCCGTATCCGACCAATCCCGACTATGACGGCGATGGCGTCAAGGACGGCGCCGACAACTGCATCGCCATCGCCAACGCGGATCAGAAAAATACCGACGGCGACATCGCGGGCGACGCCTGCGACGCCGACGACGACAACGATACCGTGCTCGACGGCGCCGACAACTGCCCGCTGACGGCCAACGCCAGTCAGTCCAACATTGACGGCGATGCCACGGGCGATGCCTGCGACGCCGACGCCGATGGCGACAGCTTGTCGAGCACCGCGGAGGCGGCGCTCGGGACTTCGCCCACCAATCCCGACACCGACGGAGACGGGCTGCGGGATGACGTCGACCCCAATCCGCTGTTGCCGGCGGGCAGTTACGCGATCGTCTTCAAGATCCTTCAGGGCGTGACGGACGTGACCTCGACCTGGCTGCCCGCGCCGGGCGGCAGCGTTACCGTCGTGGCCGCGCTGAGAGACCCGAATGGCAGTCCGGTGAATTTCAGCGGAAATGTCACATTCACGCTATCGAGCACGGCCTACGCTGGACAGGCAACGAATGACACCGAGGTCTGCGTCAATGCGATCTGTGCCCCGGACTACAGTCTGGCGCCGACGCCGGGCACGACGACGCAGACCGTCGCGCCGGGCGTGGACGCGCGGGTTGTCCTGTACGCCTTCGATTACGGCGGTGAGGCCACGCTCACCGTCACGACCACGGCCGGCGGGCAGGCGGTCTCAGGGACGTTCAAGGGGCCGCTGGACTCCGATGGCGATTTCCTGCCCAATGCCTTCGAGCTCCTGTACCAGCTGCAGGGTTTCAATCCCGCCAACGCCCACTCATTCGACGCCCAGAAGCTCGATGGCGACATAGACCGGGACACGAGTCTCGGCAGCCAGGCCCTGGGCGACGGATTGTCGGCGTTCAAGGAGTACCGCGGCATCCTGTTCCAGGCGAACAATTGCAGCGGCGCGGCCGGTGCGCACGCGCGGCTGAGTCCGGTCAACAAGGACCTGTTCGTGCGCGGGGTCAACTTCGCCAACTCCTGTCCGGCGAGCACGGCGCTCGATGTCCTGCCGTTCTCCGTCGCCCCCAACAACGCGATCAGCCCCGGCGGCCAGTCGGCGTTCGCCGAGGCGGGCATCCAGTTGCACGATGTCACCGGCATGCTGTCGTTCTCGAACGCCACCGAGCCGCCGAATCTGGACATCCTGGCGGTTACCAACAACCTCACCGATACCTCGACCCTGGTGGGCGCGGCCACGCCGTACATCAACCAGAAGGCGTTCCGCAACTGGGAATGGGACGTCAAGGGGGCGAGCTACATCGGCACCCCCACGGATTACGCCATCTTTGTGGACGCGAGTAGCGTTACCCGGCGCGGCACCTTCACCTATCACCAGAACCTGATGCATTATGTATTTAACCGCCCGTATCTCGACGAAACTACGAACCCGCTCAATCCCGGTCATGTCGGCCTGCTCGATCCATCGAGCCGGGTCGAGGACTACCGTTTGGAGAACGGTGTCGGGCCGGAGACCTCCCAGGGAAAGACCGAGGACTTCCTGAGGAAAAACGGTCTTCTGGATGGCGACCGGATCGGAACCAGTTGGCAGAGTGTTTCGCTCGGCGCCGGACTCTACCGGGCCGGACACCAATTCAGCATCTTCGATGCCGACGGTGACGGCCGTGTCGAGCTGCCCCTGGTGGCCGATGCGCTGCTAGCCAATCTCAATCCAGCAACGCGCGATACGGGCGAATACCTGCCCGACGAGCTGCAGATCCATACGATCCTCCATGAAATGGGCCACGCCGCGGGAATCACGGACCACACGGCGGATTCGACCTGCTTGATGTACAACCCGAGCATCAACTGGACGCGGGCCGGCCATTTCGGCAGCACCGCTCGAAGCCAGCTCTACATCCACAACAAGACCGAGTTCTGAGGAGAATGGCCATGTCAGGCATGCGGCAAAAACTGTTCGGGCTGGCAAGCGTCTTCCTGTGCGCGTTCCTCGCGTTCGTATCGGGTTCGGCACTGGCCCAGTCCCCGGTCACAATCAACCTGCTGACGACAAAAACCAGCTACCTCGTGGGCGAGCCCGTCAAACTCGAGATTCGCGTGGCGAACGACAGTGGCGCCTCCGTCATCGCGCCGCTGGGATTCTTTGAACGGCGTTTCGATTTCGATCTCACCTTCATCGGCCCGGACCAGAAGGTTATCCGGTTCAGGAACCTCGGCGGCGGGGTTGAGCCCGGCCCGCCCTTTTACCTTCAGGGCAAGGAGGCGGTGGAAGTAGAAGTCATTCTGCCGCTCCCGGATGGGCAAGTATCGTATATCGTTGATGATGCCCGGATCAGCTACGACCTTTCCCAAACGGGTGCGTACCGGGCATTCGTCAGCGCGCCGCTCGTCACCTTCTCCAGCTTCCTTGTGGATCCCGACACGGGCAAGCGCTACGCCTTCCTCGACGATCCCGGTTACGCGTCATTCGATCCACTGCAGTCCAATGCCGTCGCGTTCGAAATCGTTCCGCTGCAAGCCCCCGTCACAGCCTCGCTGAAGGTCACGGCGAAAAAGATCACGACCGGTCCGGGAAGCAATCCCGGCACGAAGAAAACGCCCCTCGAGAACCTGCCGCTGCGCTTGTTCCGCAAGGCGGCGGTGGCGGCCCAGTTCCAGCCCGTCAACCACAAGACCTACGCGCTGGTGTGGGAGAATATCGCGCCGGTGGCCTCGACCACCACGGATGCGCAGGGCGCGGCGGTGTTCACGGGCATCGCCAGGGATGACTATGTCGTGATCGGGAGAAACGCGGGGTCGCCGGATTTCCAGTTCATCGGCTCGCCCATCGGGGCTGACGATACCGGTTGGCAGACGGGCAGTTTGCAAAAACACCTGGTGGTCATCGAAAAAGCGGATAAAACCCAGGTCCCGGCGAAAACCACGCGTCTTACCGGCTCCGAACTGCTGATCTTCGAGCCGGAATTCGTGTTGTGGGACAGCAGTCAGGAACTCTACCCGATTGTCTTCGAGTCGTCCGGCGACTGGGGCGTCAGCACGTCGGTGGCCCCGCCGGAAGGATTCGTGGCGGACTACTCAAGTCTGAATGCAACGGTGAGTTCGAGTACGCAGGCGGTACAGTTCACCGTGACCGATGTTGGTTCCCGCTGGGAAAACACGCAGGTCACCCACCGCGTCACGCACAAGGGCAAGAGCACGATTGTAAAGACATGGATCGGCGTGAAACTGTCGAAGGCGCTGGCGGCACAGAAAAATCTAGGCGTCTGGGGCCATGACAAGGATCCCGGCACATTCGTCGGCGGCAAGAAGCAGCCACCCAAGGAAAAATAACCCATGAAACACCATTGCCCAGGTTGGGGACCGCGGGTGCGCATGGCCGTCTTGCTGATGGCGGCCTGGATTTTGCCCTGGCATGTCTCGACCAGCCGCGCGGAAAGCGCCCAGGTGCTGCCGAAGGGGGTATCGTCGGCCAGCGCCACGTATTATCACTACTTCGACATTACCGAACGATACGACCCGAACGGCAAGGTCGAGGACATTGACGCGAACTACAACGCCAATCTTAACAGCACGGTGTTTCCGGCGCTGGCGCCCCTCGATCCGTTTTTTCCCGGCGTAGGGGCCAGCATCGGGCGTTCGGTGGTGGACTTCAGCTTCATCTACCGCTGGTGGGAATTCGGCTTCAATTATGGCGTCACGGACAGGTTATCCGTGGGCATCAATGTGCCTTACAACTGGACCGAAAACCGGGTTGAGGCCACGCTGGATACCTCGACGGCCAACGTTGGGAAAAATCCAGCGCTTGGCATCGTGCCTCTTGCTGTTCCAGGCGCCGTGCCGCTGACGACCGAGGATGTCCAGAGTCTTCTGGGGGCGGGGCTCGACGTGAATGGCGACGGCACCGTGGATGTCCCCGGTTTCGGCTACAAGCGCTTCGAGAGTTTCAAGGGTAACGGCGTGGGGGACATTGACCTGCTCGCCAAGTACAAATTCCACGAGGACAGCCAGTGGCGGCTGGCGTTCGGCGCCGGGGCGCGGCTTCCGACCGGCGAGGTGGACGACCCGGACGACCTCACCGATCTCGGATTCGGCGATGGCCAGACCGATCTGCTGTTCCGGTTTTTCGGCGATTACCGCCTGAGCGACAAGTGGTCCCTCAACGCGACGCTGCGATACGACTGGCAACTGGAGGACCATCAGACACTGCGCGTTCCCGCGAGCGCCAACCTGCCGATCACGGCGAACAAGGAGAACGTGGAGCGCGACTTGGGCGATGTGTTCGAAACCGAATTGACAGGCGCATATTCGTTTTCTCGCGAATGGGCGGGATCCCTGACTTATCGCTACACGACCAAGGGCAAGGACAAAGTCAGCGGGAGCATGGGCCTGGCCTACTCCGCGCTCGAGGATGAAACCGATATGAAAAGTCACGTCGGGCTCGTGGGGGTGACCTACTCCACGATCGGGAAGTTCCGGGACGGGCAGGCGCGCGTGCCGCTGCTCGCGGGCCTCTCCTATCGGAACCGGTTTGCCGGGGAAAACAACTCGACCAAATCCGAGTTTGTCTCCCTGACTCTGAGCATTTTCTTTTAGCCGTCGCGCGGTGGGGCATGAAGTCAAAAAAGTTTTGTTCAGCGGTGTTAACCAACTATCGTGGAGGTGCGTGATGAGTAGAGTCAAATTCAAAGTAAAACATCTGACCGCGGCCCTGGCGGCCCTGGCCTTGGGCGGTCTGGCCCAGGTCGCGGTAGGGGGGTTCTCGGGCGGCAGTGGGGAGGGCGTCGTGGCGTGTCCGGCTGGCGCGCCGGCCTATCAGCCGCCGCCGTACCAGGGAACGGTCATACTGCAAGCGGGATATGACGGAGTCGGCCAACCGGCTTTTCTGGTCTCAACCGACGGGTCCGTCGGGCAGTTCGGTCAATCGGGTTGCTCTTTAGCGGTTACGAACCTGGTCATCCCTTCAGGAGGGGTACCGCTGCAGGACGTGAAGGGCAACGATCTGCAGGGCCTGTGTCTCAGCATCGATAGCGGCAACTTTAATCCTGCCTCCTGCGGCTTGGGGGGGATTGTGCTTGAAATCATGGGTGTGGGAAGTCGGAAAACCGTCGGTAACGCCGTGACATTCGATGTCATACTGATGCCGCGACTTGGCCAGTAATTGGGGGATTATCACCACTCGATTTGCGGGAAGCGCGTCTCCCGCAAACCTGTCATGTTTATGGTGTCACCGATGGCGGATCGCTGCTCGTCCGAGGATTCGTTCCCGCGGGCGAGTGACTCGGCCGAACAGGCGGTTTGCGTGCGGACTGAGCACTTGGCCTCCGTAACTTAAGAGTACCTAAACAAAATGAGATGCGTCGCACCCTCTCCCCTTCCCTCCCCCTGGCAGGGGGAGGGTTAGGGTGGGGGTCGAGTGCCGGGTTCGATTCTTTTTGTTAGGCGCTCTTGGTTACCGAGCATGTCAGTGTCGTTGCGCGTACTGACAGCCGCGGGCATGGCGGGGGCGAGCGGCGCGCTGCTTGCCGCGAGTTTCGTTCCCTCCGCCGTACCGTGGCTCGCGTGGTGTGGATTGGTTCCCCTGCTCGTGGTGCTGCGCGGGGCAGGTTCGCTGCGCGCTTTCTGCCTCGGGTTTCTCGCGGGCGCGGTTTTTGTCGGCCTGTCGCTGCGCTGGCTCCTGGTGGTGGCGCAGATGCCGGGCGCCGCCTTCGCGGTGCTCGTCTGTTACGGGGCCGCTTTTACCGGGCTGTTCGCGCTCTCCTATTCACTCGTCAGCCGGCGCACGAGATTGCCCCTGCTTGTGGCGGCGCCCTTGCTGTGGGTGGCTATCGAGTATCTGCGTGGAAATCTGGGTTTTCTCGCGGCGCCTTTTTGCCTCCTCGGATTCAGTCAGCACGCCGCGCTTCCCTTCGTGCAGCTTGCCTCCCTGACCTCGGTGTACGGTCTTTCCTTCATCCTCGTGCTGGTAAACGTGGCTCTGGCCGAAGCATACCTATGGGCGGCCGACACGTATCGTCACGGAATGCGCGGCGCCGCCGGCAGAATATGGCTCGTGGCGATGGCCGCGGCGCTGGCCGGTTCGGTGGTGCTCGCCGCCTGGGGATGGGGCCGGTCTCAGATCGAGGCCGTGGCCCGTGCTGACGGCGCCTTGCTCAAGGTGGCGCTAGTGCAGGGCAATATCCCGCAGGACGAGAAATGGGATGTGCGGCTCCGCCGCCGGATTCAGGGGCGCTACGAGGCTTTGACGCTGGACGCCGCGCTTCAGGGCCCGGACCTGATCGCCTGGCCGGAGAGCGCCACGACCGGCTATTTCAATACCGATCGCGAAATCGCCGGCTTTGTCACCGGCCTTGCCCGCCGGACGAAAATACCGATTCTCCTCGGCAGCGCCACTCATGAGAAGATAGTGCGCGGCGAACGCAGGGAGCAGCGGATGTTGAACAGCGCTTTTCTGGTGAATGGCGAGGGGAGGGTCCTGTCTTCCTACGACAAGATCCGCCTGCTGCCATTTGCCGAATATCTGCCGCTGCCGCAAATTCCCTGGCCGCGCTGGCTGGTACCGCGCGCGGGCCGCTTCGCCCCCGGCATGAAGCGCGTGATCTTTGAACTGCCGCGGGGCCGCTTCGGAGTCGTTATCTGCTGGGAGGTATTCTTCCCGGACCTGTTTCGCCGGTTCGTCGGTGACGGGGCGCAATTCATGATCAACCTCACGAACGAGGCCTGGTTTTCCGGCAGCGCGGCCTCGGAGCAGTTGTTGGCGATGAGCATATTCCGCGCGGTGGAAAACCGCGTGTCCCTGCTGCGCGTGGCGAACACCGGCATCACCGGAATCATTGACCCGGCGGGGCGGGTCCGCGCCCGGTTGGCCGATGGGTCTGGCAATACCCTGATCGCGGGCACGCTGGTCGTTTCCGTGCCCCGGGCGGCGGCGCCCAGCTTCTATACCCGATATGGCGATCTGTTCGCCCTCACGTGCGCGCTGGCGGCTTCCATCGCCGTGGCCCTAGCTTTGGTCTCCCGGCGGGGAAGCGCGCCCGCGCGGAATACGGTTTGGCCATGACGCCGAATGCTTCCCCGAGCGCGCAATTGACCACTGCCGGGACCCCGGAACTCGAATGGCGCTTGAGTGTCCGGTTGCTGCGCACCGGTGCGTGGCAAGTACTCGGTTTCGCGTCGCTGATCGCGTTCTTCAGCGCCCTCGCTCTCCTGTATTTCCTCAACCTCGCCCGCTGGAGCCAGGGACCCGACTTCGGCTGGTCGGTGATCTTTGACCTCGATCGGACGATGATCTCGCAGGTGCACGGCGAGGCCGATAAGGCGGGTTTGCGCGTGGGCGACCGCATCGTCACGATCAACGGCCTGAAGATCGCGCGTTATAGTGATTTGCAGCGCGTGCTGGAGCGCGGCGTGCCGGGAGAGAATATCTATACTGTTGACCGCGCGGGAGAGTCGGTCACCGTCACGGTTCCCAACCGTTCCGCCGGATGGCCGCGCGCATTCGAGAGATTCGGGCTCACTTGGACGCTGTCCGTGGGATTTTTTGTCATGGGCGCCGTGGCCTATGCCATGAAGCCCGGGACCGCGGCATCCTGGGCGTTTCTGATTGCGGCGTTTCACGCCGCGCTCTGGATCATGTTCTCCTTCACCAGTCGCCTGTCGCCCGCGTGGCTTTCGGCCGCGCTGGTTTATGCCTGGGCCTTCCTTCCCGCAGCCGTTTTGCATCTGGCCCAGGCATTTCCGGTGGAGCGGGCGTGGTTCGGGAACCGCCGCATGGGGATGTGGCTGCCTTACCTGCTGTCCGCCGGGCTGCTGGCCGCGATGTTGTTTCACTCCGCCCACTATGCCGATGTTCCAAAAGGATTGCAGGTCGCGGCGTACTTCTATTGGATCGCGGCGCTCGCGGTTTTCCTGGTATCGACCGTCATGGCGAGCGTGTCCTCGTCCGACCCCTTGGCGCGTGCCCGCTCCCGGATCGTGTTGCTCGGCACGGCGGTTGCGAGCCTGGTGCCGGCCGCGGACCTGATCGCGGGGATGTCAGGTTACGCCGATCCGATTTCGCGTCCGACGATCAATCTTGTCTTTTTCGTTTTTTTCCCCCTCTCTATCGCCTATGCCATCATTCGTCACAACCTGTTCGATGTCGATGTCTATATCAGGCGCGCCGTCGGTTACGGCCTGATGACCGCCATTGTCGCCACGGGATATTTAACGCTCCAAGGCGCCTTCAGCGCCCTCTGGCTCGGCGGCACCGGCGGCACAGCCGTGGACGGGATGTATCCGGTGGTGTTCGCGCTCCTTGTGGTTTTTTTGTTCAATCCGCTGAATCGCCGGATTCAGGCGATGGTCGATCGCCTGTTCTTTCGCGGCGGCGTGGATTACAAGCGCGCGGTCAGCGAGATCAGCCAGGGGCTGGCCTCGCTGCTGACGTTGCCGGAAGTGATCTCCCGGCTGCTGTCATCCGTCAGCGTGCATGTGGCGGTCGAGGGCGCCGGCCTGATCCTGCTGAATCCGGGCGAGTCCTGTCAGTCGTTCTTCAGCACCGGGCGCGCGGGCGCGGTAGAGGACAAATCGGCCAGCGTGTGCCTGTCCGCCGGGGATGCATTGCTCACGCTGGTGGCCAGAGAGCGGCAGCCGATTACTCTGGCGGATCTTATCGAGGCGCCGCGCTTCCGGACGGCGCGCGATTCCTGCCTGCCGACGATGCTGGATCTCGGAGCGGCGCTGGTCCTGCCACTGGTGTACAAGGACAGGGCCACGGCGGTGCTGACAGTGGGCCGCAAGAAATCCGGACAGTTGTACACGCGCGAAGAAGTGGATTTCCTGAGGACACTCGCGAGTCAGGGCGCCGTGACCATCGAGAACGCCAAGATGGCCGAGGCGCTGGTGGAACAGGAGCGCATGCGCCGGGAGTTAGAGCTGGCGCGCGAGATCCAGACCAGCCTGTTGCCCAAGCCGCGCGAAGCGGGCTTTCCGGTGGTCGGCATCAACCGCCCGGCCATGGAGGTTTCCGGCGATTTTTATGACTACTTCGAGCTGCCGGACGGGCGCATCGGCTTTGCTCTGGGCGATGTGTCGGGCAAAGGCCTGAACGCGGCGCTGCTCACGGCCAAGACCAGCAGCCTGTTTCACTGCCTGGCAAAAGAGCATCATAGCCCCGGCAAACTGCTCGCGATGGTCAATAACGAAGTCTGCGAAAATGTCACGCGCGGCATGTTCGTCACCATGGTGGGCGGGTTCTACGATCCCGCTACGGGCCGCGTGACGCTCGCCAACGCCGGCCACCAGCCGCCGCTGTACCGCGCGGCGGACGGCCGCTATACGGAAATTGCCACCGAGGCGCCGCCGCTCGGCATCCTGCCGCATATCGAGTTTGCGGAGACCGAGCTCGTTCTGAACGGCGGTGGACTTTACATGTTCACCGATGGGTTAACCGAGTGCTGGGTCGCGCGCGAGCAGCCGCTTGAAACGGCTGGCGTGCAGCGGCTCATCGACGAGTTGCACCACCTGCCCGCGACGCAGCGCCTCGACACGCTGGTCGGACGGGTACTCGATGCCAATAGCGGCGTGTCGGCGCATCAGAACGACGACCTCACCCTGTTAATCGTCGAGGCCGCCGGGTCGTAGCTGTCACGCCAGTTTTTTTGTCATCTCGAACAGATTGCCGACCCCATCGGGTGGCGGCAGGAAGCGCGCCTCGTCCATGACCTCGTTGATCAGGTGCACGCCGAGGCCGCCGGGGCGGATGTCTTCCAGGGCACGCGAGCGCACGGTCGCGGGATCGACGGCCGGCGCGAAGTCGCGCACGCGCACCACCAGCCGGCCATGCTTGTTGAGCAGCTCGACGGAGATCTCGCCGCTGGGGTCGTTGCGGTAAGCGTGCTGTATGACGTTCATGCACGCCTCGTTGACAGCGAGTACCACCTTGCCCGCTGTCTCGTCGCTGCCGCCGCACAGCAGTGCAACGTCATGCACCACGCTGCGCAGCAGCTTAAGCCGGCTCGCCTGCGCGGGAAAGCGCAGCTCGATCATCCGTTCTCCCGTGTCCATATCGGCTTACCCTCTGTGCTCGATTAGCAGCAACGTGGTGTCATCGTGCAGAGGCGCTCGCCGCCACTGACGTTACCTGCCATAGCGTTAACGCGCTCTGCCGGCGGTAATGCCGCGAACTGCGTTATCGGCGCCATCACGCCCTGTGGCTCCAGCCGCTGGTTGTGTTGCGTAAACACCTCGATTATATAGCCACGCCCAACACTAATGGTGGGCGATGCAGGGTTTGAACCTGCGACCCCTGCCGTGTGAAGGCAGTGCTCTACCGCTGAGCTAATCGCCCCGGTGGGGAAAACGAGCGCGGAAGTTTACTGCCTGCGGGGAACAAGCGTCAATTCAGCTGAAATCGACGCCGATTTTCTTTACCATAGGCATCCGTTTCCAACCATATATTATTCCCGTGACCATCCGCACCCGATTTGCCCCCAGCCCGACCGGCTATCTGCACGTGGGTGGCGCGCGCACCGCGCTGTTTTCCTGGCTCTATGCGCGCAAGCATGGCGGTACTTTCATCCTGCGCATCGAGGACACCGATCTGGAACGTTCCACCGCCGAGTCGGTGGACGCCATCCTGCAAGGCATGACCTGGCTCGGCCTGGAATACGACGAGGGGCCGTTTTTCCAGACGCACCGCTTCCCGCGCTACAAGGAAGTCATCCAGCAAATGCTCAAGGAAGGGCAGGCTTATCATTGTTACTGTTCGAAAGAGCGCCTGGAGCAACTGCGCGCCGAGCAAATGGTGCGCAAGGAAAAGCCGCGTTACGACGGGAAATGCCGCCACGGGGTGGCCCACCCGCCGGCGGATGTGTCACCGGTCGTGCGCTTCAAGAATCCGCTCGACGGGGCGGTGGTGGTCGAGGATCTGGTTCGTGGACGCGTGATATTCCAGAACAGTGAACTGGATGATCTTATCATTGCGCGTGGCGACGGTTCGCCGACCTACAATTTCACTGTGGTGGTGGACGACATGGATATGCGTATCACGCATGTCATCCGCGGCGACGATCACCTGAACAACACCCCGCGCCAGATGAACATGCTGAAGGCGCTCAATGTCACGCCCCCGGTGTATGCGCACGTGCCCATGATCCTGGGCCCGGACGGGGCCAGGCTCTCCAAGCGCCACGGCGCCGTGAGTGTCATGCAGTATCGGGATGACGGTTATCTGCCCGAAGCGCTGCTCAACTACCTCGCGCGCCTCGGCTGGTCGCATGGCGATCAGGAGGTGTTTTCCATCGACGAGATGATCAAGCTGTTTGATGTCACGAACGTCCACAGCTCGGCCGCGGCATTCAACCCCGAAAAGCTGACCTGGCTGAACCAGCACTATATTAAGAACAGCGATCCCCGGCATGTGGCGCATCATCTGAGTCATCATTTGGGCAAGCTCGGCATTGATCCTACCGCCGGGCCGGATCTGGTGGAAGTCGTGAAGGCGCAGCGCGAGCGCGCCAAGACGCTGGCCGAGATGGCCGTCAACAGTGCGTTTTTCTACCAGGATATCGGTGAATACGATATCAAGGA
>MFTB01000107.1 GCA_001785195.1 Candidatus Muproteobacteria bacterium RIFCSPHIGHO2_12_FULL_60_33 | reverse complement strand
GGTCTTGCCATGGTCGACGTGACCGATGGTGCCGACGTTCAGGTGCGGTTTGGTGCGGGCGAATTTTTCCTTGGACACGGGAGGCCTCTATCTTTGAATTAACCGGCTTTCTTCATGACGGACTCGGCGACGCTGGACGGCACCGGCGAGTATTTCTTGAATTCCATCGTATAGGTCGCGCGACCCTGGGTCGCCGAGCGCAGGCTCGTGGAATAACCGAACATGTTCGCCAGCGGAACCTCGGCGCGAATGATCTTGACGTTACCGTGACCGTCTTCCTGGCTCATGATGATGCCGCGCCGCGAGTTCAGGTCGCCCATGACATTGCCCAGATAATCCGCCGGAGTCGTGACTTCGACGTCCATGATCGGCTCGAGCAACACCGGATCGCCTTTGGGGCCGGCTTCCTTCCAGCACAGAATGGCCGCCATCTTGAACGCATTTTCGTTCGAATCGACCTCGTGGTACGAACCGTAGTGCAGCGTCGCCTTCACATCGACCACGGGATAACCGAACTTGACGCCGCGCTGCATCGCCTCGTCCACGCCTTTCTTCACGGCGGGGATAAACTCGCGCGGGATCGCGCCACCCTTGATGGCGTCCACGAACTCGAAGCCCTTGCCGGCATCCTGCGGTTCGAACTTGATCACGACGTGGCCGTACTGGCCGCGGCCGCCGGATTGCTTGACGAAGCGGTATTCCTGATCGACGGGCTTGCGGATGGTCTCGCGGTACGCCACCTGCGGCTTGCCGACATTGGCCTCGACGCCGAACTCACGCTTCATGCGGTCGACGATGATTTCCAGGTGCAGTTCGCCCATGCCGGAGATGATGGTCTGGCTGGACTCCTCGTCGGTGTGCACGCGGAACGAGGGATCTTCCTGGGCCAGGCGGTTCAACGCCAGGCCCATCTTTTCCTGGTCGACTTTGGTCTTGGGCTCGACCGCCTGCGAGATCACCGGCTCCGGGAACTCCATGCGCTCGAGCGTGATCACCTTGTCCGGGTCGGACAGCGTCTCGCCGGTGGTGACTTCCTTCAGGCCCACGCACGCGGCGATATCGCCGGCGCGGACTTCCTTGATTTCCTGGCGCTCGTTGGCGTGCATCTGCAGCAGCCGCCCGATACGCTCCTTCTTGCCGCGCACCGGGTTGTAAACGGTGTCGCCTGAATTGAGCACGCCGGAATAGACACGAATATAGGTCAGCGCACCGACAAACGGATCGGTCGCAATCTTGAACGCCAGGGCGGAAAACGGTTCGTCATCGGAGGCATGGCGCTCGCCCTCGGTGCCGGCCTTGTCATCCAGATGGCCCTTGATGGCCGGACGATCCACTGGCGCGGGCAGATAATCGATCACGGCATCGAGCGTCGCCTGCACGCCCTTGTTCTTGAACGCGCTGCCGCACAGCACCGGCACGATTTCCATCTTCAGGGTGCGCTCGCGCAAACCCTTCATGATTTCGTCCTGGGTCAGCGCCGCGCCTGCCAGGTATTTTTCCATCAGCGTTTCGTTGGCCTCGGCCGCCGCCTCGACCATCTTCTCGCGGTACTCCTTGCAGAGCGCCACCATGTCGGCCGGCACGTCCTTCTCCTCGAATTTCATGCCCTGCGTGGAGTCATCCCAGTAAATGGCCTTCATCTTGACCAGATCGACCAAGCCCTGGAATTTTTCCTCGGAACCGATGGGCAGCTGTAGCGGAACGGCGTTGGCGCCGAGACGCTCCTTGAGCTGGGACACGACACTGAGGAAATTGGCGCCGGCGCGGTCCATCTTGTTCACGAACGCCACGCGCGGTACTTTATATTTGTTGGCCTGGCGCCACACGGTTTCGGACTGCGGTTGCACGCCGCCCACGGCGCACAGCACGAAAATCGCGCCGTCGAGCACGCGCAGTGAACGCTCGACCTCGATGGTGAAATCAACGTGGCCGGGGGTATCGATAATATTGAAGCGGTGCTGGTCGCGCTTGCCATCCATGCCCTTCCAGAAGCAGGTGGTCGCCGCCGAGGTGATGGTAATGCCGCGCTCCTGCTCCTGCTCCATCCAGTCCATGATGGCGGCGCCGTCGTGCACTTCGCCGATCTTGTGCGAGACGCCGGTGTAGAACAGGATGCGCTCCGTGGTCGTGGTCTTGCCGGCATCGATGTGCGCCATGATGCCGATGTTCCGGTAGCGTTCGATGGGTGTAGTACGGGCCACGACCAGGTCCTCTAAAGATCAAATCGACCGCAGATAAGCGCGGATTCATTCATATTGATAAACGCAGATAGATTCGGGTAAACCAAAATCATCTGCGTTGATCTGCGATTGAAATCTGCGTTCATCTGCGGTTCCAGAATTCTTACCAGCGGTAATGCGAGAAGGCCTTGTTGGCCTCGGCCATGCGATGCACGTCTTCGCGCTTCTTCACGGCATTGCCGCGCTTGTCGGCGGCGTCCATCAATTCATCCGCCATGCGCGCCGCCATGGACTTGCCGCTGCGGGTACGGGCGGCTTCCACCACCCAGCGCATCGCCAGCGCCGTCTGACGTCCCGAGCGCACTTCGACCGGCACCTGATAGGTGGCGCCGCCGACACGCCGGCTCTTGACCTCGACGAGCGGACGCACGTTGGTCAGGGCCTGATTGAACATTTCAATCGGGTCTTTCTTGCTGCGCTCGGCCATGGTGTTCAGCGCGCCGTAGACGATCTTCTCGGCCACGGACTTCTTGCCGCTCTTCATCACCACGGTGATGAACTTGGCGAGGGTCTCGCTGCGGTATTTCGGGTCCGGCGTGACTTCACGCTTGGGGACCTCTCTTCTTCTCGGCATAGGCTCTCTCTAAATTACGACTTCGGGCGCTTCGCGCCGTACTTGGAACGACCCTGTTTGCGATCGGCCACCCCGGCGGTGTCGAGCGAACCACGCACCGTGTGATAACGCACACCGGGCAGGTCCTTGACGCGCCCGCCGCGGATCAGCACCACGGAGTGCTCCTGCAGATTGTGGCCTTCGCCACCGATATAGGTGATGACTTCATAGCCGTTGGTCAACCGCACCTTGGCGACCTTGCGCAGCGCCGAGTTCGGCTTCTTTGGCGTCGTGGTGTACACGCGCGTGCACACGCCACGGCGTTGCGGACAGGCCTCGAGGGCCGGCACCTTGCTCTTGCTCTTGAGGCGCCTGCGCCCCTTGGCCACTAGCTGGTTAATCGTCGGCATAAATCTGTTGTGTGTTTATATCCAAAACAGAAATCTCCGCCATCGCGGAAATCTCACATGATTATTGAGGCGGCACGAACAATATATGTTCATGTCCAATCAGGCTGCTTCTGCTGTGGCCTGAATCAAAACTCCTTGCCGCCTCAATAATCGAAAACTCATAATGATTTTCATTATTGACCCGGCACATCCCCACATCACCGCGGCCATGAAGCACCTGTTGTGGTTATCTTCGCTGAAGAATAACCGTGCCGGGTCAATAATAATTGCCATCCAAATTGACGAAATGCATCCTGCATTTCGCCCTGCGGGCGGCCTGCGGCCGTCCAATTTCGCTCCCGGCGAAATTGTGCTCGCCCCATCCCTGGGGCTCGCCCTCGCCAAACTACGGCTCGGGCCAGCCTTCGGCTGTCCAAATTCGCTCCGGGCGAATTTGTCGCGCGGTCGGCGCAGAAATTTCGGAGCCCGGCCGGAACCAAATGGCCGGAAAAGCCGAAAGCACCGCCTTCCAAGGCGGTGCTTCTCAGGGGCTTCAACAAAGACAGGCCGGCGGGATTCCGGCCTGTCTGAGGGGCGCGATTCTAGGGAAACACCCCTTATGTGTCAAGCCATTACCGGCCTTTTATGGCCATTTTCCGGGACTTTTTGACGGACTGCATCCCTGCATTCCGCCCTGCGGGCGGCCTTTGGCCGCCCAATTTCGCTCCCGGCGAAATTGTGGCGCACCCTTGCTTCGGCCCCGGAAAACCTCGGCTATGTCGGCCCGGTAAGTTTTACGTTCCCACCGCCTCTTCATCGCTGCGTGCCGAGGGCTTGCCCGTAAAGCTGGCCGTCAAGGACTTCTTCAGGTCCCTGGCTTCCTGCTTGGCCTCGCCACGTTCGCGCCGGCGTTGCTGATGGTAGGCCAGACCCGTGCCGGCCGGAATCAGACGGCCGACGATCACGTTTTCCTTGAGACCGCGCAGCAGATCCTTCTTGCCCGTGATCGCCGCCTCCGTCAATACCCGCGTGGTTTCCTGGAACGAGGCCGCGGAAATAAACGACTCGGTCGAGAGCGACGCCTTGGTGATACCCAGCAGCAACGGTTCGAAGGTGGCCGGTTTTTTCTTCTGGGCCCCCATGTCATCGTTGTCTTCGATCACGCGCACGCGTTCGGCCTGCTCGCCCGGCAGGAAACGGGTATCGCCGGAATCGAGCACACGCACCTTGCGCAACATCTGGCGCACGATCACTTCGATGTGCTTGTCGTTGATCTTGACGCCCTGCAACCGGTACACGTCCTGGATCTCGTTCACGATGTAGTTCGTGAGCGGTTCCACGCCGAGCAGGCGCAGGATATCGGAAGCCACGGGTGCGCCTTCGACGATGGTGTCGCCCTGCTCCACCGTCTCGCCCTCGAACACCGTGACGTGGCGTCCTTTGGCAATAAGTTTCTCATGTGGAGCACCATCTTTGTCGGTAATGATAAGACGCTGCTTGCCCTTGGTGTCCTTGCCGAACGAAACCACTCCATTCAACTCCGCAAGCTCCGCGGCATCCTTGGGCTTGCGCGCCTCGAACAGTTCCGCCACACGCGGCAGACCGCCGGTGATGTCACGGGTTTTCAGCGACTCCTGCGGAATGCGTGCGAGCACGTCACCCACGCCGACCTTGGCGCCGTCTTCCACGGTGATGATAGCGCCCGGCGGCAGCATGTACTTGGCCGGAATTTCCGTTCCCGGAATATTGACCGGCTTGCCCTTGCCATCCACCAGCGTGATCACCGGACGGATGTCCTTGGTCCCGGCGCGATGTTTCGCATCGAGCACCGCGTAGGTGGACAGACCTGTGATCTCGTCGGTCTGCTTGTTGACCGTGACGCCATCAATGAGATCGCTGAAGGTGATCTTGCCCCCCACTTCGGTGATGATCGGATGCGTGTGCGGGTCCCAGTTGGCGACCACCGCACCGCTCTTCACCTTGGAACCGTCATGCACCGACAGCACGGCGCCGAACGGCAACTTGTAACGCTCGCGGTTGCGGCCCTGGTCGTCCTGGATGATGAGCTCACCCGAACGCGACACCGCGACATAGTTTCCGCTCGCGTGTTTTACCACCTTGAGATTCTTGAGGCGCGCGACACCCGTGGTTTTGACCTCGATGCGCGACACCGCCGCGGCGCGTGAGGCGGCGCCGCCGATATGGAACGTGCGCATGGTGAGCTGGGTGCCCGGCTCGCCGATCGACTGGGCGGCGATGACGCCCACGGCCTCGCCCAGATTGACGAGGTGACCGCGGCCGAGATCGCGTCCATAGCACTGGCGGCACACCCCGTAACGGGTCCGGCAGGTCACCGGCGAACGCACCTGCACCTGATCGATGTTGCGCTCCTCGAGCAGCACGACGGCCTTTTCGTCCAGCACCGAACCGTCCGGAATCAACACCTTCTTTTCATTGGATGGATCGCGGATGTCGCCGATCACCACGCGCCCGAGAATGCGGTCGCGCAACGCGATCACGACCTCGCCACCCTCGACGAGCGCAGCCTTGGTGACACCCTCCGTCGTGCCGCAATCTTCCTCGGTCACGACCAGGTCCTGGCACACATCCACCAGGCGACGCGTGAGGTATCCCGAGTTCGCGGTCTTGAGCGCGGTATCGGCCAGACCTTTGCGCGCGCCGTGCGTCGAGATGAAGTACTGCAGCACGTTCAGGCCTTCGCGGAAGTTTGCCGTGATCGGCGTCTCGATGATCGAACCGTCCGGCTTGGCCATCAGGCCGCGCATGCCGGCAAGCTGACGGATCTGGGCCGCGCTGCCGCGCGCGCCGGAATCCGCCATCATGAATATGGAGTTGAACGATTCCTGCTTGGCTTTCTTGCCCTGGGAGTCGGTCACTTCCTCGCTGCCGAGCTGATCCATCATGGTCTTGGCGACCCGCTCGGAGGTATGGGTCCAGATGTCCACGACCTTGTTATAGCGCTCGCCGTCGGTCAACAGGCCCGAAGCATATTGGTTCTGGATCGCCTTCACCTCACCCTCGGCCTGGCCGATGATCTCGGCCTTCACTTCCGGGATGATCATGTCGTCCATGCCGAAGGACACCGCCGCGCGCGTGGCATAGGCGAAGCCGGTGTACATCAGCTGGTCGGCGAAAATGACGGTGGCCTTCAGGCCCACGCGCCGGTAACAGGCGTTGATCAGCTCGGAGATGGTCTTCTTCTTGAGCACGCGGTTGATGAGTTCGAACGGCAGCCCTTCGGGCAGAATCTCCGACAGCAGCGCCCGGCCCACCGTGGTGTCATAAAGCTTGCGGGTCTCGATACGCTTGCCCTTGTCGTCGAACTGCACTTCGCGGATACGCGCCTTGATGCGCGCCTGCAACGCCAGTTGGCCGCTGCTGTAGGCGCGATGCACCTCGGCCACGTCGGCAAGCGCCTTGCCCTCGCCGAGCGCGTTGATGCGCTCGCGGGTCATGTAATAAAGACCGAGCACGATGTCCTGCGACGGCACGATGATCGGATCGCCGTTGGCGGGCGAAAGGATGTTGTTGGTGGACATCATGAGCGCGCGCGCCTCGAGCTGCGCCTCTACCGACAGCGGGATGTGCACCGCCATCTGGTCGCCGTCGAAGTCGGCGTTGTACGGGGCGCACACCAGCGGATGCAGCTGGATCGCCTTGCCTTCGACCAGTTGCGGTTCAAAGGCCTGGATGCCGAGACGATGCAGCGTCGGCGCGCGGTTCAGCAGCACCGGATGCTCGCGGATGACCTCTTCGAGGATGTCCCACACCTCGGGACCGGCCTGCTCGACCATCTTCTTCGCCGCCTTGATGGTGGTGGCCAGACCCTTGGATTCGAGCTTGCTGAAAATAAAGGGCTTGAACAATTCGAGCGCCATCTTTTTCGGCAAGCCGCATTGATGCAGTTTCAGCGTCGGGCCGACCACGATCACGGAACGACCGGAGTAGTCCACGCGCTTGCCGAGCAGGTTCTGGCGGAAACGGCCCTGTTTGCCCTTGATCATGTCGGCCAGTGACTTGAGCTGGCGCTTGTTGGCGCCGGTGATGGCGCGGCCACGGCGGCCGTTGTCGAGCAGCGCATCCACCGCCTCCTGCAGCATGCGCTTTTCGTTGCGCACGATGATGTCCGGCGCGTTGAGATCGAGCAGGCGCTTGAGGCGGTTGTTGCGGTTGATGACGCGCCGGTAGAGATCGTTGAGATCGGAAGTGGCAAAACGGCCGCCGTCGAGCGGCACCAGCGGGCGCAATTCGGGCGGCAGCACCGGCAGAATCTCGAGCACCATCCACTCCGGCTTGTTGCCGGAATAGAGGAACGCCTCAAGCACCTTCAGGCGCTTGGTGATTTTCTTGATCTTGGTCTCGGAGGTGGTGTCCGCGAGTTCGACCCGCAGCTTGGCGACCTCTTCCTCCAGATTGATGGACTTGAGCAAGGCACGCACGGATTCGGCGCCCATGCGCGCGTCGAACTCGTCGCCATACTGCTCGATGGCGTTGAGATAGGCGTCCTCCGAAAGCAGGCTGCCGCGCTCCAGCGGCGTCATCCCCGGGTCGATCACGACGTAGGCCTCGAAATACAGCACGCGCTCGATGTCACGCAGCGTCATGTCGAGCATCAGGCCCATGCGCGAGGGCAGGCTCTTCAGGAACCAGATATGCGCCACCGGCGAGGCCAGGTCGATATGGCCCATGCGCTCGCGCCGCACCTTCGACAACGTGACTTCCACGCCGCACTTCTCGCAGATCACGCCGCGGTGTTTCAGGCGCTTGTACTTGCCGCACAGGCATTCGTAGTCCTTGACCGGCCCGAAAATCTTGGCGCAGAACAGGCCGTCACGCTCCGGCTTGAAGGTGCGGTAGTTAATGGTCTCCGGTTTCTTGACCTCGCCGTAAGACCATGAGCGGATCTTCTCCGGGGAGGCAAGCCCGATGCGGATCGCATCGAAATCTTCCGACTTGCCTGGCTGCTTGAAAAGATTGAACAGGTCTTTCAAGGTATCGTCTCCTGCAAACTGTTGCGCTGACTGATTCGTCAACTGATTAATAAAACCGGTTCCGGTTCGGTTTCGCCCCGGGGCTTACTCTTTATCCAGCTCCAGCTCCATATCAATGCCGAGCGCACGGATTTCCTTCACCAGTACGTTGAAGGATTCGGGCATGCCCGGCTCCATGCGATGGTCGCCCTTGACGATGTTCTCGAACATCTTGGTGCGTCCCGTGACGTCGTCGGATTTGACCGTGAGCATCTCCTGCAGCGTGTACGAAGCGCCGTAGGCCTCGAGCGCCCACACTTCCATTTCGCCGAAACGCTGGCCGCCGAACTGGGCCTTGCCGCCGAGCGGCTGCTGCGTCACCAGCGAGTACGGGCCGGTCGAGCGCGCATGCATCTTGTCGTCGACCAGGTGGTTGAGCTTGAGCACGTACATGTAACCCACCGTCACTGGCCGGTCGAAGGACTCGCCGCTACGCCCGTCATAAAGCGTGGTCTGGCCGGAGGGCGGCAGTCCCGCCATCACCAGCATCTCCTTGATCTCTTCCTCGGACGCGCCGTCAAACACCGGCGTCGCGACCGGTACGCCCTTGCGCAGGTTGCGCGCGAGTTCGATGATCTCATCGTCGGTCAGCGACTTAATGTCTTCCTTGCGGCCGCTGCGACCGATATGGTTGTAGATGCGGTCGATGAAGCGGCGGATTTCCTCGGCCTTGCGGAGTTCATCCAGCATCTTGCCGATCTGGGCGCCGAGTTCATGCGCGGCCCAGCCGAGATGGGTTTCGAGCACCTGTCCCACGTTCATGCGCGAGGGCACGCCGAGCGGGTTCAACACGATGTCCGCCGGAGTGCCATCCGCGACATAAGGCATGTCTTCGACCGCGACGATGCGCGAGATGACGCCCTTGTTGCCGTGGCGCCCGGCCATTTTGTCACCGGGTTGCAGACGCCGCTTCACCGCGACATAGACCTTGACCATCTTGAGCACGCCGGGCGCCAGATCGTCGCCCGAGGTCAGCTTCACCTTTTTCTCGGTGAATTTCTGGTCGAACAGATCTTTCTGCTTGGCGAGGTAGCCGCGGATCTGTTCCAGCGCCTGCGAGGCCTCTTCGTTCTTGAGGCGGATATCGAACCACTTGTTGCGCGGCAGTTCCTCGAGATAGCCCTTGGTGATCTTGTCGCCGTTCTCGAGGCCGGCCGGACCGCCGTCGGCGACCTTGCCGATCAGCTGGCGTTCCAGACGCGCGAAGGCGTCGTTTTCCAGAATGCGGTACTGGTCGTCGAGGTCCTTGCGGATGCTCGCCAGCCCGGATTCCTCGATGCTCTTGGCGCGCGCGTCCTTCTCCACGCCCTCGCGCGTGAACACCTGTACGTCGATGACCGTGCCGGAGATGCCGGACGGCACGCGCAAGGAGGTGTCCTTCACGTCCGAGGCCTTCTCGCCGAAAATCGCGCGCAGCAGTTTTTCTTCCGGGGTCAGCTGGGTCTCGCCCTTGGGCGTGACCTTGCCGACCAGGATGTCGCCGGCGTCCACTTCGGCGCCGATGTAGACAATGCCGGATTCGTCGAGCTTGGCCAGCGCCGCCTCGCCCACGTTCGGAATATCGCGCGTGATTTCCTCGGGTCCGAGCTTGGTGTCGCGCGCCACCGTCTGCAATTCCTCGATATGGATGGTGGTGAAACAGTCTTTCTCCACCACGCGCTCGGAAATGAGAATCGAGTCCTCGAAGTTGTAGCCGTTCCACGGCATGAACGCGACCAGGATGTTGCGTCCCAGCGCCAGTTCGCCCATGTCGGTGGACTGGCCGTCGGCCAGCACATCGCCCTTGGCAATGACGTCACCCACTTTCACCAACGGCTTCTGATTGATGTTGGTGTTCTGGTTCGAGCGTGTGTATTTGGTCAGGTTATAAATATCGACACCGACCTCGCCCGGTTTGGTCTCGTCATCGTTGACACGCACCACGATACGCGAGGCATCGACGGAATCCACCAGGCCGCCGCGCTTGGCAACCACCGTGGCGCCCGAGTCGATCGCCACGATGCGCTCGATGCCGGTGCCGACCAGCGGCTTTTCGGTCCTGAGGCAAGGCACGGCCTGACGCTGCATGTTCGAACCCATGAGGGCGCGGTTGGCGTCGTCGTGCTCGAGGAACGGGATGAGCGAGGCCGCCACCGACACGATCTGCGACGGCGCGACGTCGATATATTCCACCTTGTCCGGCGTGGACAGCATGAACTCGTTCTTGTAACGGCAGGAGACGAGCTCGTCGATGAGACTTCCGCGGCTGTCCAAAGTGGCATTGGCCTGGGCGATCATGAACTTGCTCTCTTCGATCGCCGAAAGGTAGTTCACTTCGTCAGTGACCTTGCTGTTATTCACCTTGCGGTACGGTGTTTCGAGGAAACCGTATTCATTGGTGCGGGCATAAACCGCGAGCGAGTTGATCAGACCGATGTTCGGGCCTTCCGGCGTCTCGATCGGGCACACGCGACCATAATGGGTCGGGTGCACGTCACGCACCTCGAAGCCGGCGCGCTCGCGCGTCAAACCACCGGGGCCAAGGGCCGAGACGCGGCGCTTGTGGGTGATCTCCGACAGCGGATTGGTCTGGTCCATGAACTGCGAGAGCTGACTGGAGCCGAAGAACTCCTTGATCACCGCGGAAACGGGCTTGGCGTTGATCAGCTCCTGCGGCATCAGGCCTTCCGATTCCGCCAGCGACAGGCGCTCCTTCACGGCGCGCTCGACGCGCACCAGGCCGACGCGGAACTGGTTCTCCGCCAGTTCGCCGACCGAACGCACGCGGCGGTTGCCGAGATGGTCGATGTCATCGATCTCGCCCTTGCCGTTCTTGAGCTCGATGAGAATCTTCATCGCATCGACGATGTCTTCCTTGGTCAGGATACCCGGCCCTTCGTCGGACCCGCGCCCAACGCGGCGGTTGAATTTCATGCGGCCGACCGCGGACAGATCGTAACGGTCGGAGCTGAAGAACAGGTTGTTGAACAGCGTCTGGGCGGCATCGCGCGTGGGCGGCTCGCCGGGACGCATCATGCGATAGATTTCGATCTGCGCCTCCAGGGCGTCGCGCGTGGGGTCGAGGCGCAGGGTGTCGGAAATGAACGAACCCTGATCGAGGTCGTTGGTGTAGATCGTCTTGACCTGGCCGATGCCGGCCTCGAACAGTTTGTCGATCAGGTCCTTGGAAACCAGATCGTTGGCCTGCGCCAGCAGTTCACCGGTCTGCGGATGAATCATGTCCTCGGCCAGTGAGCGGCCGATGAGAAAACTTGGTTCAATGGTCAGCTGCTTGAGCCTGGATTTTTCCAGCTCACGCACGTGGCGCCCGGAGATGCGGCGACCGGCCTCGATGATGACTTCGCCCTTCGGCGTTTTCACCTCGAACTCGAACTGCATGCCGCGCAGACGGTGGGGGATCAGGTCGAGCCGGATTTCGTTCTTCACGAGATGGAAAGTGTCCGTCTCGAAAAAGGTGGCAAGGGTTTCCTGCGTGGACATGCCGATGGCACGCAGCAGAATCGTGGCGGCCAGCTTGCGCCGGCGGTCGATACGCACGTACAGGTAATCCTTGGGGTCGAACTCGAAGTCGAGCCAGGAGCCGCGGTAGGGAATCACGCGTGCCGAGAACAGCAGTTTTCCGGACGAGTGCGTCTTGCCGTAATCGTGTTCGAAGAACACGCCCGGTGAACGGTGCAGCTGGGAGACGACGACGCGCTCGGTGCCGTTGATGACAAACGTGCCGTTGTCGGTCATGAGCGGGATTTCGCCCATGTACACTTCCTGTTCCTTGATGTCGCGCACGGTCTTGGCGCCGGTGGCCTCGTCCTTCTCGAACACCACCAGGCGCAACAGGGCGCGCAGGGGCGCCGCGTAGATCAGTCCGCGCTGCTGGCATTCCTTGACGTCGAACGCCGGTATGCCGAGGCGGTAGCTGACAAACTCCAGCGCCGCATTGCCGTTGTAACTCTCGATCGGAAACACCGTCTTGAAGGCGGCCTGCAGACCCTGGTCGATCCGCTGCTCCGGCGGCGTTTCCGCCTGCAGATACTGGCGATAGGATTCCTTCTGGATTTCGAGCAGATACGGAACCTTCAGAACGCCGGGGCGTTTGCCAAAGTTCTTGCGGATGAGTTTCTTCTCGGTGAATGAATAGGTCATGCTTCCCTCGATTCTCTTAAAAGCTGCCTCAAAAACTGCTGCGCGTCCGTGATCCGGGATCGGGCGGTGCTCGGCCGCCGTTGGCGGTCCGGCCCGTCGCAGGCAGGCGACGGGCGCTGCGAGCGGGCGAAGCGATGCTTCGCCAATTTCGCTCTCGCCCTCATGTACTGCTGTGTACACTCCGGTTCCTGCGCTCCGTCCTCACCCGGCTGACGGCCGCTCGCGACGTTTTTGAGGCAGCTTCGAAAAAGCAGCGTCACGGACCGGTACGACCGACGACGTTTACTGAAACAACGCACGGGACAGCACCGGGGGCACCACGCCGCCGGCGCAACCCGCATGGACTGCGCACCGGTTCACCCGCCAACAACGGATGAACCGGCAAGCGGCGCCAAGTTACTTGAGCTCAACCTTGGCGCCGGCAGCCTCGAGTTCCTTCTTCATCTTCTCGGCGTCGGCCTTCGGCACAGCTTCCTTCACGGTCTGCGGCGCACCCTCGACCAGGTCCTTGGCCTCCTTCAGGCCCAGGGTGGTCACGGCGCGAACCGCCTTAATCACGGAGACCTTGTTGTCGCCCGAGGCCACCAGAATCACGTCGAAGGCGTCCTTGACCTCCACCGGTGCGGCAGCAGCGCCGGCGGCCGGGGCGGCAACCGCCACCGCGGCGGCGGAAACGCCGAACTTGGTTTCCATCTCCTTGATGAGCTCGGAGAGCTCCAGCACTGACATGCTGGAAATGGTATTAAGAATCTCTTCTTTCGAAACAGCCATGATGAAATCTCCTGAAATAAAATCTTGAATGATTGATCGGTCAGGCGGCGCTGGCCTTGGCATCGCGCACGGCAGCCAGGGCCCTGACGAACTTCGCCGGGACCTCGTTCAAGGTCTGGACGAACTTCCGGACCGGCGCCTGCATGGTGCCGAGGAGCTGTGCCAGCAATTGCTCGCGTCCGGGCAGAACGGCCAATGCCTGAATCTGCGCCAGGGACATGAGCTTGCCGCCCATGGCACCGGCCTTGATCTTGAGCGCCTCGTTGTCTTTCGCGAATTCGCTCAGGATCTTGGCCACCACCACGGGGTCGGCCGACACCGCGAATGCCAGCGGACCGGTCATCTGGTCCTTGAGGCATTCAAAGCTCGTCCCTTCCACGGCGCGCCGAGCCAGCGTGTTCTTGACGACGCGCAGATAGACCTTACCGTCGTGCGCCTTGCGGCGCAGCGTGGTCATCTGGGCAACGGACAGTCCACGATACTCGGCCAGCATTGCCGCCTGCGCGTCCGTCAGCTTCCCGGACACCTCGGCGACCACCGCCTTTTTCTCATCTAATGTCAGACTCATATGAGTCACCTCCAAATATTACTCACGCCTTCTACCAACTCCCCCTCTCCCTCCGGGAGAGGGCAAGGGGTGAGGGCAGCTATATACGGCGACCTTTTCAGGAGGTAAATCCTGTGTCGGGCACACCGTCTGCGCAGGCTGCTACGGCTGATTAAGCACCTTGCAACCAACATCGTTACCTTGGCGCGCCTGCGGTCTTTGACAACCCCGCACCCATATCGACCGAACTGCTTTTCAAGCCGGCAAGGCCCGAATGTCGATTTGGGTGCGGGGACCCAAAGTCTTTTCTAAAATCTCTAATAAATAGCTCTCACCGCAAAGGCGCAAAGAGCGCAAAGGTTTTTTCTCAGAAACTCTTGTGTCTTTCTTTGCGTCCTTTGCGTCTCTGCGTTAAAAATTCATATAACCTGCTTACAGCCCCGAGGTGTCCAGGCGGATGCCCGGACCCATCGTGGTTGAAATCGTAATCTTCTTCAGGTACACGCCTTTCGCGGCCGCGGGCTTGACCTTGTTCAGCGCCGCCATCAGCGACAGGAAATTCTCCTTGAGCGCATCCGCCTCGAACGAAGCCTTGCCGATGGCGCAGTGCACCAGACCGGCCTTGTCGGTGCGGAACTGGACCTGACCGGCCTTGGCATTCTCGACCGCCTTGGCCACATTGGGGGTCACCGTGCCCACCTTCGGGTTCGGCATCAACCCGCGCGGGCCGAGAATCTGGCCCAGCTGGCCCACGATGCGCATGGCCTCCGGTGTCGCAATGGCGAGATCGAAATCGATTTTTCCCTGTTTGATCTGGTCCGCCAGATCCTGGAAACCGATGATATCGGCACCGGCCTTCTTCGCCGCTTCGGCGGCGCTACCTTCGGCGAATACCGCCACGCGCACCTTCTTGCCGGTGCCGCGCGGCATCACCGCCGTGCCACGGACGTTCTGTTCCGACTTCTTGGCGTCGATGCCGAGGTTGATCGCCACATCCACCGATTCGTCGAACTTGGCGCTCGCCGTGCCCTTGAGAACCTTCAGGGCCTCTTCGAGCGGATAATTCTTCATCCGTTCCACTTTCGCGAGCTGGGCTTTCAGGCGCTTGCCGGCCATGTCACACCCCCTCGCATTCCACACCCATCTGGCGTGCGCTGCCCGCGATGATTTTCACCGCGGTGTTGATGTCGTAGCAATTGAGATCGGGCATCTTGATCTTGGCGATGTCCTCGAGCTGCTTGCGCGAGAGCTTGCCCACCTTGTCCTTGAGCGCGTTGCCGCTGCCGGACTCGAGCCCCAGCGCCTTCTTGATCAGCACCGACGCGGGCGGCGTCTTGGTGATGAAGGTGAAACTCTTGTCGCTGAAGGCCGTGATGATGACCGGAATGGGCATGCCCTTTTCCAGCTTCTGGGTCGCTGCATTGAACTGCTTGCAGAACTCCATGATGTTCAGGCCATGCTGGCCGAGCGCCGGTCCCACCGGCGGGGACGGATTGGCCGACCCGGCCGGCACCTGCAACTTGATATACGCCGTTACTTTCTTTGCCACAGTATTTACTCCTTACGGGTGCAAGCCCCCGCACCTAAATTAATTGACTTTGTTTACCAGAAAACTAACGCCTTCAAATCAATTTAGGTGCGGGGTCCCCGCCGTTAAATTTGAGTAGCAAGTTTCAAGTTGCAAGTGGCAAGTAAAATCAACTCTTGCTACTTGTCACTTGCTATTTGCTACTGATTACTAAGCCTTCTCCACCTGCGAAAATTCCAGTTCCACCGGTGTCTGCCGTCCGAAGATCGACACCGACACCTTGAGCTTGTTCTTTTCGTAATTGACGTCCTCGACCGTGCCGTTGAAATCCTGGAACGGGCCGTCAATGACGCGCACCAGCTCGCCGGCCATGAACGAGAATTTTGGACGCGGTTTCTCAACGCCTTCCTGCACCTGCCGCAGAATCGCGTCGGCCTCCTTGTCGGTGATCGGCGTCGGCTTGCTGCCGGAACCGCCGATGAAACCGCTCACCTTGGGCACGTCCTTCACGAGGTGCCAGGTTTCGTCGTCCATTTCCATCTTCACGAGCACATAACCCGGGAAGAATTTGCGTTCGCTGGTGCGCTTCTGGCCGCTTTTCATTTCCACGACCTCTTCGGTCGGCACCAGAATCTCACCGAACCTGTCTTCCATGCCGGCATTGCGGATATGCTCCTTGAGCGAGCGCACCACGGCCTTCTCGAAACCGGAATAGGTGTGCACGACGTACCAGCGCATCGTCATGGATTTCGCTCCTATCCCGTCACCGTTCTGACAATCTTGTGCAGGCCCCAATCGATCACCCACATGTAAACGGCCACCAGAATCACCATGACGAACACGAGCAGGGTCACTTGCATGGTTTCCTTCCTGACCGGCCAGACCACCTTGCGCAATTCAAGACGCGCGCCCTTCGTGAACTCCCAGGCACTGCGTCCGAACGCCGTGGGCGCGACGACAATCACCGCCAATACGGCAGCCGCCAACATGACGGCCACCCGGATCAAGTCCGGTTTGTCGCCAAAGTAATAGAAACCCCCGATGCCGCCTGCCACGATCAGCACCGCGAGAATCAGTTTCAGTTTGTCCGCTGTCACTACTAAATTCCTTCATTGCCAGCCATCTGGCAGGCCAGGAGGGTCTCGAACCCCCAACCTGCGGTTTTGGAGACCGCCGCTCTACCAATTGAGCTACTGGCCTATAAAATCAGCTACAAGAGAAAAGAACAAAGAGAAAAGTAAAAACGATTTCTCTTCCGGATCTTTCCTCTTTGCTCTTTCCTCTTTTCTCTGCCTTATTCCAATACCTTCGCCACCACCCCCGCGCCCACGGTGCGGCCGCCTTCGCGGATGGCGAAGCGCAGGCCCTGTTCCATGGCGATGGGGTTGATCAG
>MFTB01000106.1 GCA_001785195.1 Candidatus Muproteobacteria bacterium RIFCSPHIGHO2_12_FULL_60_33 | reverse complement strand
CAGCGTCACCGCGTGAATGCGCGGGTCGGCGATGATCTTTTCCGCCTGCGCGGCGGAAATCATGAGCGTCTGGAAAACCCCCTTGGGAAAACCGGCCTGGCGAAAAATCTCTTCAATGGCGAGGGCGCACTGGGGGACATTCGAGGAGTGTTTCAGCAGCGCCGTATTGCCCGCCATCAGGCCCGGTGCGGCGAAGCGGAACACCTGCCAGAAGGGGAAATTCCACGGCATGACGGCGAGCACGGTGCCGAGCGGCAGATAACTGACATAGCTTGAACTGGCGTCGGTCTGGATGATTTCATCCCGGAGAAACTCCTCGGCATGTTCGGCGTAGAACTCGCAACCCCAGGCACATTTCTCGATTTCGGCGCGCGCCTCCCTGACGATCTTGCCCATCTCAAGGGTAATAATTCCGGCATAATGGGCGGTGTTATGGCGCAGCTCGGCGGCGGCGTTGCGGAACAGCCGTGCGCGCTCGGCGAATGGCGTCGCTTGCCAGACCGGGTTGACCGCCGCCGCGCCGGCAAGCGCGGCTTCCACCTGACGGTCGTTCCACGCATCGAAGGTTTTCAACCGTTCGCCGGTGGTAGGATTGATCGTTTCCATGACTGTTGAGAGTATTGTTAGCGTTCAGCACCGCCTATTTTAGGTGTTGTTATCTATAATAAACACAGCATGCAACGGTACTTTATTCTTGTTCTGCTTCTGGCCGGCCTGATGGGCGCGGGTAAAACCGCGTTTGCGCAGGATATTACGCAGGAAGAGGAAAATCGCCGGCGTGACTACCTCACTGCGCTGGAGGCGTTGAAGGCGGGGCAACACGCCCGCTTCAAAACGCTTTATAACCGTCTGGACGGTTACATCCTGCGCGGTTATCTCGAATACGATTCCCTGAAAAACCGCGTGTCATCCACGCCCGCCGCCGACATCCGGCGTTTCCTCGCGGATAACAGCCAGGCGCCGATCAGCGACACCATTCGCAAGAAATGGCTGCGCATGCTCGCCAGCCGCGGCGACTGGTCCACGTTCCTGAAGGAGTACCAGGACATCGAGGACGAGCCGGAACTGCAGTGCCTGCGCCTGGCGCATCTGCTCAAGACCAGCGAACAGCAGGCGACGCTCATGACCGAAGCGGAACAGCTTTGGCTTACGGGCAAACAGTTGCCCCGGGCCTGCGATCCGGTGTTCAGCGCCTGGAAGAAGGCCGGCCACATGACCGCCGACAAGGTCTGGGCGCGCATCCGCCTGGCGATGGAGGCGCGTAATCTGCGGCTTGCCGGCGAGATCGCCGGCCATCTCGACCCGTCCGGGCGGGTGTGGGCCCGGCGCTGGCAGGAAATGCATCGCGATCCGGTGCGTGAGTTGCACAATATTTCCTATCCTGTCGAGACACCGGTGGCGCGCATGGTGGTCGAGCACGGCATCGTGCGTCTCGCCTACCGCGACCCCGAGGAGGCGATGATTCAGTGGCATCTCCTGAAGGGTAAGTACCAGTTTTTCGGCGAGGACGACAATTATGTCATGCGCCATATCGGCATCCTGGCGGCGCAGGACCAGTTGCCCCAGGCGCTGCTATGGCTGTCGGAAGTTTCCGCCGACCCCGCGGACGAAACGCTCCACCTGTGGCGTGTGAAAACGGCGCTGCGCGTCGGCGAATGGGAAATGGCGAAACGCTTCATCGCGGGATTGAGCGAGGAGCAGCAGCGTAACAGTCAGTGGCGTTACTGGAGCGGACGCATCCTGGAGGCCACGGGCAACCGGAGCGAGGCGCGCAGCCTGTATCAGGGTTTGGCGCGCGACCGCAGTTATTACGGTTTTCTCTCCGCGGATCGCCTTGACACGGATTACTCGATGCAGCACGTCGGCATCGAGGCCAGCCCGGAGGAAATCGGCGCGATGCTGGCGCGTCCGGGCATCCAGATGGCGCAGGAGCTGTACCAGATGGGGCAGGTGATCGACGCGCGCCGCCAGTGGATCTGGACCATGCGGCGCATGAACAACCGCGAACTGGCGGTGGCGGCGGTGATCGCGCGCCAGTGGGGCTGGCATGACCGCGCGATCCTCACGGTGGCGAAGAGCGACCATCAGGACGATCTCGAGCTGCGTTTCCCGATTCTGTACCGGGACATGATCGAGACCAACGCCTCGGAACTCGGCATCGATCCCAGCTGGGTTTACGGCGTGGTGCGCCAGGAATCCGCCTTCGTCGTCGATGCCCGCTCCGCGGCCGGCGCGCTCGGGCTGATGCAGTTGATGCCGTCCACCGGGAGGCTCACGGGCCGCAAGCTCAACATGCCGATCCGCAACAACCGCGCGCTGCTGAACGTCGAGAACAACCTGCGCCTTGGCGCGAGCTACCTGAAGGAAGTGCTGGGCCGCAACAACGGCAACCAGGTGCTGGCCACGGCCTCCTACAATGCCGGTCCGAACCGCGTCAGCAGCTGGCTGCCGGAACGCAACATGGAGGCCGATATCTGGGTCGAGCTGATTCCGTTCAGCGAGACGCGCGACTACGTGAAAAACGTCATGTCCTACACCACCGTGTATGACCATCGTCTCGGCAGTCGCCCGGCGCGCCTGCGCACACGCATGACGGACATCGCGCCGGCGGAAAAATAACCCGTCTCACCGGGCACCCCCCGGAAAAGTCCTGTATTCATGCAGTGGGACACGAGGTATGGCGGCCATTTTCGTGATCTAAACTCGTCTTACATTGGGAAACATGAATCCGCCCCGCCGTCGGGCGGTTTGAGGATAGAGGCCTGCTTTGAAGAACAAAGACCGTATTTTTTTACTCGAAAGCCAGTTGCGCGATCGCGAGCTCGAGATCACCATGCTCCGGGAAACCGCAGAAGCCATGAGCGGCGAACTCGGCCTTGAGAATATATTTCAGGTGGTCGCCGACCACGCGCGCAGAAATATCCTTGCCGAGACCGTGCTGATCCCGGTGCTGGACGAGAATCTCGCCCGGTATACCTACCGGGCCGGATGCGGAAAAAACGCCGATGAAATCGTGGGCCAGTCGCTGCCGCTGGACACCGGCGTCTGCGGCTGGGTGTGGCGCCACAAGCGCCCGTGGTGGCGCGGCGTGCTGGACGAGCTGGACGAGGCCGAAAGAAACCGGTGGGAGAAGGAGGCGGGCAGCATCATCCTCGTGCCGCTCATCGGCAAGCATCGTATTCTCGGCGGCATCGCCGGCCTCAACAAGATCGGCGGCGAGGATTTCACCCGGCGTGACCTGGACCTGCTCACACTTTTCGCCAATCAGGTCAGCTTTGCGATCGAGAACACCCAGTTATTCGATCAGCTGAAACTAGCGAAGGCGCGGGTCGAGGAATACCAGAAGGAACTGCAAACCCTCAACGTCGAACTGGAGCGACGCATCGCCCAGCGGACGTCCACCCTCGCCAATGCCGTGAAGGAGCTCAAACATCTGGCGCTGCACGACACGCTGACGGACCTGCCGAACCGTTCGCTGGTCGAGGACCGGCTGCAACAGGGAATTTATAACGCCAAGCGCGAGAAAAATGTTCTGTCTTTCGTCATGCTCGACCTCGATCATTTCAAGGAGGTCAATGACCGGCACGGACACGACGCCGGGGACAGCCTGTTGAGGCTGGCTGCCCTGCGCCTGCGACAGGTGCTGCGGATGTCAGACACGGCCGGGCGGCTCGGCGGCGACGAGTTCGCCCTCGTGCTGCCCTCGACGGACGCCGCCGGCGCGGAAAAGGTTGCCGAGAAACTGCTCAAAGTCATGGAGCCGCCATTCAAGCTGGGTGACAAGGCGATCAGCGCACCCTGCAGCATCGGCATCGCCGCGTATCCGGAGCACGGCGAGGATGTGGACACCCTGTGCCGACGCGCTGACATGGCCATGTACGCGGCCAAACGCGATGGACAGAGATATGCCGTCTATCGTCCGGAACATGAAAAAAACGCGATGCCACCCGCCACGCCGTGAATCTCCTTCGCCTCGTTTCGTCCGCCCGGGGCGAATCGGCAACGCGTTAAATAGTTGACCTTCCCTCTCCGCGGAAACGCGTCCTTCTGGTTTTGCCGGATGATACGGCGCAGAATGATCCGATGGCTGTGCACAAGCTCTGTCTCCTCGGTGGCACCGGCTTCGTCGGAAGGCAGTTGAGCGCGCGCCTGTCCGAGGCCGGGCATGACATCGACATTCTCACGCGCCATCGCGAACGCCAGCGCGAGCTGCTGGTGCTGCCTACCGTGCGGCTGGTGGAAGGCGATGTGCACGCCGCCGGCTTTCTGCGCAGGCAGTTCGAGGGCAAAGATACCGTCATCAACCTGGTCGGCATCCTGAACGAAAAGGGCCGCTCGGGAAAAGGATTCACGCGGGCGCACGCCGAACTGCCGGAGAAAATCGTGCAGGCCTGCCGCGAAACCGGCGTGCCGCGCCTGCTGCACATGAGCGCGCTGCACGCCGCGCGCATGGCCCCGAGCCATTACTTGCGTACCAAAGCCCTAGGGGAAGAAGCGGTGCACCGCGCCGAAAACCCGGATTTCCACGTCACCAGTTTCCGCCCTTCCGTCATCTTCGGCCCGGGTGACGGCTTCCTGAACCGCTTCGCCGGCCTGCTGCGCCTGACGCCGGGCGTGTTCCCGCTCGCCTGCCCCGATGCGCGCTTTCAGCCGGTATACGTCGAGGACGTGGTGCGCGCGTTTACGGAATCGCTCGATAACCACAAGACTTTCGGGCAGCGCTATGATCTCTGCGGCCCGAAAGTCTATACCCTGCGCGAGATCGTGGAATATGTGGCCAAACTTCTCGGCAAGCGCGTGTGTGTTGTCGGCCTGCCCGATGGTCTGTCTTACCTGCAGGCCGCGATGCTGGAATTTGCCCCGGGCAAGCCGTTCTCACTCGACAATTACCGCTCGCTGCAGATCGACAGCGTATGCGAGAAAGGTTTTCCCGAGGTGTTCAGCATCACGCCGACGAGCCTCGAAGAAATCGCGCCCGGTTATCTTAAAAAATAGAATGGACAGGATTAACAGGATTTAAATCAAGAATTCTGCAAGGCGATGCGACGCTCATTTTCCGGCAGATTCGCCATTTTCTTCACTGAATGATAGAAAGCCATGAGATTATCACCCTGTTGCGCCAGCAGTTTCTGAAACGCGGCGACATGCTGGCTGTACATGCCAATCGCGGCGAGGTGGGCGTTGTTAAGATCTTGGGAAATCCACTTGTCGTAATCTGCATAATTGCCCCAGCTTGCTTTCAGGATCTCATAATCACTTCGCAGTTCTTCGAATACCCGAATCTTCGCTGAACGTTTTTCTGCATCGTTTAAGTTCGATGCGTAGATTTCCGCAAGGCGTGTTTTGTGTTTCCTTACCAGCAAGATGAATTGCTCACGCCGTTGTATTTTTTGCCGGTACGCTCTCGCCTGTTGTGCTGTGCCGTGGCGTTCGAACCAGCGCTTCACGCCTTCGAGTTCGACCACGGTCGCGAAGGATTCGTTGAAGGCGGTATCGCCGCTGACGTAAAGCACCTGATGCGCCAGTTCATGGAACAGCAGCCCGGCCAGGTCGGCCTCGGCGCGGTGGATGAAGGTGTTGAGCAGCGGGTCGTTAAACCAGCCGAGCGTGGAATAGGCCGGTGCGCCACCCACATAAACGTCATAACCGTCCTGTTTCAGGTCAGCGGCGAATTTTTCCGCTTTGACACGCGCGAAGTAGCCGCGGTAGGACACACAACCGGCAAACAGGAAACACCATTGCTTCGGTTCCAGCGACAACTCCGGTGTGGCAAAGGCGTTCCAGACGACAAAAGGCCGCTCCAGATCGGCGTAAGTTCGATAGCTGCGATTGTCCGGCAGCCCCAGCTCGCGGCTGGCAAAGTCCCGCAGGCGCCGGACCAGCTCAAGCTGCCGCCGGATCCGCGGGGTCGTGGCCGGGTCGCTGAGTACTTCTTCGACTGGCCGGCGCTTGTTGAGGATTTCGAACTGCCCTGAAACCGCATGCAAGTAATAACCCGGGCTGGCGCAGCCGGTGACAATGGCGAGCAGCGGCAACAGGGTAAGAGAGCGGAGGCGATATTTCATAAATCCTGCTTGGCGTCGGAGGCTTGCACACATTAGCATGAGGAGATGAAAACTTACCTCGTTGGTGGCGCGGTGCGCGACAAGCTCCTGGGCCTGCCGGTTAAGGACCGGGATTATGTCGTGGTCGGCGGCACCCCGGATGAAATGGTGGCCAAGGGCTTCAAGCCCGTCGGCGCCGATTTCCCCGTGTTCCTGCATCCGGTAACCAGGGAGGAATATGCGCTGGCACGTACCGAGCGCAAATCGGGCCACGGCTACAAGGGCTTCAAGGTGTATGCCGCGCCGGACGTGACGCTGGAAGACGACCTGCGCCGCCGCGACCTCACCATCAACGCCATGGCCGAGGACGAGCAAGGCCAGCTGATCGACCCCTTCAAGGGCGCGGAGGATTTGCGTAACGGCGTGCTGCGCCATGTCTCGCCCGCGTTTGCCGAGGACCCGGTGCGCATCCTGCGCGTGGCGCGCTTCGCCGCGCGCTACGGAAGATGGGGTTTCCACGTGGCGCACCTCACCAACAAACTCATGCAACAGATGGTCGAATCGGGTGAGGTCGATCACCTCGTGCCCGAGCGCGTGTGGACGGAACTCGAGCGCGCACTGGGGGAAGACAGGCCCTCGCGTTTTTTTGAAGCGCTGCGCGGCTGTGGCGCCTTGGCGCGGCTGTTTCCGGAGATCGACGCACTCTTCGGCGTGCCGCAGCCGGAAAAACATCACCCGGAAGTGGACACCGGCGTGCACATCATGCTGGTGCTGGACGCCGCCGCGAAGCTTTCAGCCGATACGCGCATACGCTTCGCCGCGCTCATGCACGATCTCGGCAAGGGCAACACGCCGAAGGCGGAATGGCCGCAGCACATTGGGCACGAAGAGCGCGGGGTGGAGCTGGTGAAAAATTTCTGCCAGCGTTTTCGCGCGCCGAACGAGCATCGCGATCTGGCCGTGCTCACGGCACGCTACCACGCGCATTGCCACAAGATCGCCGAACTTCGTCCGGCCACGGTGGTCGATACACTGGAGGCCCTGGACGGTTTCCGCCGCCCGGAACGGGTCGGGCAGTTCGTGCTGGCTTGCGAGGCCGATTTCCGCGGCCGCACCGGTGTGGAGGACAAACCCTATCCGCAGGCCGAGCTGTTTCGCCGCGCCTTTGAGGCCGCCCGTGCCGTCGATGCTGCCGCCGTCGCGGCCCAGGGCGGGAAAGGCCCCGATATCGGCGCGCGCCTGCGCGAAGCGCGAATTGCCGCTGTCAAAATAGTATTATGACGTCTGAACGATCAAGCGCTGGAGCGGTTCGAAGGAGGTCATCATGAAATTAATCATTCGTCTGTCGTTATTTTCCGCGGCCTTGCTGTTGACGGGCACGCTGCTCGCCGCCGAGGGCACAGCCGGCACACCCGCGACGGATCCGGTGGCCAAAGTGGTATGGCATGTGGATTTCTCCGACCCGCGCCGCCTGAGCGCCATGATCCAGAACGTCAATAACATGGTGACGACCTACCAGAACAAGCTGGAAGACTACGATATACGCCTCGTGTTTCTTGCCGGTGGCATCCGCTTCGTCACCCAAGACCCGCTCAAGGGCACGCCCTTTGCCGAGGACCCGGAATACAAAAAGCGCCGCGCCGAACTGATACAGCGTTTGCAGCAATTGCGCGAAATGCATGACGTCAAGCTTGAGCTGTGCGAAATCACGCGTGAGGCCCTGAACCTGGCGAAGGAGAAAATCATTCCCGGTGTGACGCCGGTGCGCTCGGGTGTGGTGCGCATCGCCGAACTCCAGCATCAGGGTTTCGCTTATCTCAAGATAGAATAAGCTCCATGTCCAAAGCGGTTTCATTCCGGCCGGCTGCACAGTCCGGCCCTGCCTCCATTCCACGGGTTGGTTTCGTCAGCCTTGGTTGCCCCAAGGCGCTGGTCGATTCCGAGCGCATCCTGACGCAACTGCGTGCCGAGGGTTATGCCATCTCGCCCGATTACGCCGGGGCCGACCTCGTGGTGGTCAACACCTGCGGATTTATCGATGACGCCGTCGAGGAGTCGCTCGACGCCATCGGCGAGGCGCTCGCGGAAAACGGGCGCGTGATCGTTACCGGTTGTCTCGGCGCCAAGGGCGATATCGTCAAACGGACCCATCCGCAGGTGCTGGCCGTCACCGGCCCGCACGCGCTCGAGGAAGTCATGCAATCGGTGCATGCGCATCTGCCGAAACCGCACGACCCCTACACCGACCTCGTGCCGCCGGCCGGCATCAAGCTTACCCCGCGGCACTATGCCTATCTCAAGATCGCCGAGGGCTGTAATCACCGCTGCACGTTTTGCATCATCCCCTCCATGCGCGGCGATCTCGTGAGCCGTGACGTCGGCGAGGTCATGCAGGAGGCGGAGGATCTGGTGAAAAGCGGCGTGAAGGAACTGCTCGTGATCTCGCAGGACACCAGCGCCTACGGCGTGGACGTGAAATACCGCGCCGGTTTCTGGCACGGCCGGCCGGTCAAGACGCGCATGACGGATCTCGCGCGCGCCTTGGGTGAACTCGGCGTGTGGATACGGCTGCATTACGTCTATCCCTATCCGCATGTGGATGAAATTATCCCGCTCATGGCAGAAGGGGAAATCTTGCCGTATCTCGATGTGCCGTTGCAGCACGCGAGTCCGCGAATACTGAAGCTCATGAAGCGCCCGGCGAACGCCGAAAACAATCTCGCGCGCATCGAAAACTGGCGCAAGGCTTGTCCGGATATCACGCTGCGCTCGACCTTCATCGTCGGTTTCCCGGGCGAGACCGAACTGGAGTTCAATGAGTTGCTCGATTTCCTGCGCGCGGCGCAGCTCGACCGCGTCGGCGCGTTCGCCTATTCGCCGGTGGCAGGCGCCGTCGCCAACGCCATGCCCGACGCCGTGCCCGAGGGAGTCAAACAGGAACGCCTGGTGCGCTTCATGGAAGTGCAGGCAAAAATCTCCGCGGACAAGTTGCAGCGCAAGGTCGGGAAAACCCTGACCGTGCTGGTGGACAGTGTTGAAGACAACACGGCGGTCGCTCGTTCCAGCGCCGCTGCGCCCGAGATCGACGGGGTGGTTTATATAGAAGGCGCCAAGAACCTGAAATCGGGTGAATTCTGTCAGGTCCGCATCACCCGCGCCGGGGAACATGACCTATGGGCGAAGATCCTGCCGCGCTAATGATGTGAATTTCGATCCCGATAAACATCACCGACGTTCCATTCGGCTCAAGAGCTACGATTATTCCCGGGCCGGTGCGTATTTTGTAACCATCTGCATTAAAGATCGCGAATGCTTGTTCGGCGAGGTTATTGACGGAAATATGCAGTTGAATGACACCGGGCGAGCGGTGCAGGCGGAGTGGGTACGGTTACCGGAGCGTTTCCAGTCCGTCGATCTGGATGATTTCGTGATTATGCCTAATCATCTGCATTGCATTATTCACGTAGGGGCGGGGCTCGCCCCGCCCGGCAGGGGCGCAGAAAACAAGGGCGCAGCAAGCAGCGCCCCTACGTTGGGTGACATTTTGCGGGCATTCAAATCCATTTCAGCAATCGCGGTGAACCGTCTTCTTGGGCGTTCGGGCCGTTCTTTGTGGCAACGTAACTATTATGAGCACATCGTTCGCAACGAAAATGAATTGGCCCGTATCCGGGAATACATCGTGAACAACCCCACGCAATGGGCCCTGGATCGCGAAAACCCGAGTTATGTCGGGGCGTGATTTATGATGACAAGACGAGCGAAGCAGGGCTACATTCTCCGCACCCTGGTTCGTTGTGCTCGGAAGGATCGGGTTTTTCAGCCATAGGGGCGCCATTCATGGCGCCCTGGTTGCGTGGCGATAAACAGAGGCGCGATAAATCGCGCCCCTACGAAAAAGATATCGCGTCGAAGTTTCGAGCCTGCCGGTGTGCCGCCTTGGGATCGATAGCCCCATCCCTTATCAGCCAAATTGTTTGCATTCCTGCCGCATGTGCGGCGTCGAGTTCCTCCTTGATGTCGGAGAGAAATAGAATGTCTCCGGGCGCTGTTGTTCCGATGGCCGCTGCGATTTTGCGGTAGGAATTGGCCTCGCGCTTGTTGCCGATGGCGGTGTCGAAATAGCCGGAAAAGAGCGGTGTCAGATCGCCGTATTCCGTGTGCGCGAACAGCAGTTTCTGGGCCTGGACCGAGCCCGAAGAGAAGACGTAAAGAGGTATACCGGCCTGCTTCCATTTTTTCAAATGGCGCACAGCGTCTTCATATATGTGGCCCTTGAAATCGCTTTTTTTGTAACCGTCCTGCCAGATCATGCCTTGCAGGCTTTTCAGCGGCGTGATTTTCTTGTCCTCGTCGATCCAGCGGATGAGTTGCTCGATGACTTCCGACTCGTTCAGGCTTTTCCCGCTGATTCGCCGGACTTCTTCCAGCTCCCGCCGCACCGCGGGTTCCGCGACGTGGGCGCGCACGAACTCCGCCATGCGTTCGCGCGCATAGGGGAACAGCACGTCCTTCACGAAGGACAAAGATGAAGTGGTTCCCTCGATGTCAGTCAGAATGGCCCTGATCATTTCATGTGCCCGGGTGTTTAAAGCCGTCCGCGCCGGTCCTGAAGGGTAAAGCCCGGCAACGGTTCGCGCACACCACGCCCGAGCGCAATGACCTTGTAGAGCTCACCCATTTCATGCGGGAGCGTGAGTTTCTTGATCTGTTGCGTCAGCGCCAGATGCGCGCGCGCATCGTTGGGGTCGGACGCGGCCATGATCTGCTCCAGCCCGCCGCCGAGAAGAAACGCCGCCTGCGAGGTGTAACCGGCGAGCGCAAGCCCGGCCCCGGCTTCGGCGATGGCGCTGAAGTCCACGTGCGCGGTGATGTCCTGCAAACCGACGAGCCGCAACGGATCATCGTGGGCATGATGCCGGTAGTGGCACATGAGTGTGCCCAGAGCGCGCTGCGGGTGATAAAACTCCGCGCGCGGGAAACCGTAATCGATGAGCAGCATCGCGCCCTGTTTAAGACTATCGGCCACGCTGCGCACCCAGGCCTCGGCGCGCAGATTGATTTCCGAGGTGTAGCCGGCCGCCAAACCAAGCGGCTCAACGCGGGCAAGAACAGAGGCACTGGCCGGTTTTTCCCGCCACACAAAGCTTTCGTTTTCACAGCCAACGAATGACTCGTTGACGCCAATTTCCGTGACCCTGAAGCGGGTGACCGGCATGGCATCCAGCAATTCGTTGGCCAGCACCATGCCGCGGAAACCGGTGGGCATGGCATCAAGCCACTGAACGCGATTCAGAAGATGAGACGCCTTGTATCGGAGCGTTTCGTTTTGCTGTGCTCGCAGTTCGGCGCTGAGTTCGAGAATAAGGTAACGTTCCGGAAGCTGGCCCAGAGTCTCCAACTCAAGCAGCAGGTCGGCGGCCAGTACGCCGCTGCCGGCGCCGGCCTCCAGGATATCGCCGCCGCCCAACTCGGCCAGTAGGGACTGGCATGGCCGCGCCAGGCAGCGTGCGAACAGCGGGCCCAGTTCCGGCGCGGTGATGAAATCGCCACGTTCGCCGAATTTGTGTTTTCCCGCCGCGTAGTAACCCAGCCCCGGCGCATAGAGCGCCAACTCCATGAAACGGTCGAAGGATATCTCACCACCCGCTGCGGCAATCTCCTCGCGCAGGCGTTGCGTGAGTTTGTCATGGTGCGCCTGTTCTTCCGCTGTCGGTGACGGCAGCGCGGGCGATGCGGGGCTGGCGGTTTGACCGTGGCGGCGGGGCGGATTCATCAGGGCGGATCTTGGCTCGGAGGCTGGCAACCGGTATCGTGCCGGATTCAGGATATATACTAGGCTTTATGCCGGACAATCCCCTCGAAGGCAAGGTGGCCCTGATCACGGGCGGCGCACACCGCATTGGCGCGGCTGTCGCGCGCCTGTTGCACGCCCAGGGCATGAAGCTCGTGATTCATTATCACACCTCCGAAAAGGCCGCCCACACCCTGCAGGACGAATTGCACAAGACCCGTCCGGAGTCGGTCATGCTGGTGCGCGGCGATCTCAACAACGGCGAGCGGCTGGCGAAAAACCTGATCTTCGAAACCGTCGAGTCCTTCGACCGGCTGGACGTGGTGATCAACAACGCCTCGCGGTTTTACCCGACGCCCGTGGGCGAGGCCACGGAATCCCAGTGGGACGATATCGTGGGCACCAACCTGCGGGCGCCGTATTTTATCGCGCAGGCGGCAATGCCGCATCTCAAGAAGTCCGGCGGATGCATCGTCAACATCGCCGACATCTACGGTGACCGCCCGCTGATCGGCTATCTGATTTACAGCGTGGCCAAGGCCGGCGTGATCATGCTCACGAAGGCGCTGGCGCGCGAACTGGGTCCGGAAATACGGGTCAACGCCATCGCCCCCGGCGTGATCCTGTGGCCCGAGAACGATCTCGACGAGATGTCCAAGCAACGCATCATTTCGCGCACGCCGCTCAAGCGCTCCGGCGACACCGACGACGTGGCGCGCACCGCGCTCTTTCTCATCCGCGACGCCGGCTTCATCACCGGGCAGGTACTGGCGGTGGACGGCGGGCGCTGGGTGGTGATGTAAATCACGCCAATTCAGGCCCGCGGATCGAAATCCGCCTTCCACATCTCCTGTTTTCCCGTATCGAACCGCTGCCACATCTCGGCATAAGCCGATCCCGTTTCCGGATGCCGCAAATCCGGCGCGATGTCCGCCAGCGGGCGCAGCACGAAGGCGTAACGCTGGATGTCGGGATGCGGCAGCTTCATCCTGTCGTCGTGCCGCACCGTATCGCCGTAAAGCAACAGGTCGAGATCGAGCGCGCGGGCACTGAAGCGATTGTCCCGGCGAACGCGCCCAAACTGCGACTCGATCCGAGAAAGTGTTTTTTTGATGCGCTCGATGGATTCAACGCTGTCGAAACCCGCCACAAGATTGAAAAAATTTTCGCCCTCGAATCCGAGGGCCTTGCTCTCGTAGACGGGGGAGAGGGTGAGAGGGCCGTAATGTGCGGCCAGTTCGCGCACGGCGCCGCGAATGCAATTTTCCCTGTCGATATTGCTGCCGATGCTGACAAAGACGCGAGTCATTTATTTAAATGGACAGGATTAACAGGATTATTCTGGAAACGAGGAAGCCGTTGGCAGTTTTTTGCTTTTGAAATCCTGTTAATCCTGTGCATCCTGTCTAATTTTGCTTTTCGCCGCGCTCGATGATCACGCCCACGTCGCCCGCCCCGCGGACGGCGCCTTTCTTGTTGACGCGCACGCGCACCCACTTGAGCTTGAATTCGGCCAGCAGGATTTCCGCGACCTTCTCGGCCAGGGTTTCCACGAGCTGGAATTGCGAGTTGCCGACGAATTCGAGGAGGCGCTTGGAAACCGCCTTGTAATTGAGGGTGTCCTCGATCTTGTCCGTGGCCGCGGCGCGACGGATGTCCGCGGCCATGTCGAGATCGAGAATGATGGTTTGTTTGATGCGGCGTTCCCACTCCCAGATGCCGATGATGCACTCGATCTTGAGGTCGTGGAGGTAGATAATATCCATGGGTTGCCACTATAACGAAAAACACCGCTCACTTTAAATGCTGTGGCTTTATTTCCTTCCGCTGCTGGCCTACCTGCTCGGCTCGGTGTCGAGCGCGGTGGCCATCGCACGCGTTATGGGGTTGGAGGATCCGCGCGACGTCGGTTCCAGGAACCCGGGGGCCACCAACATCCTGCGCTATGGCGGCAGGACGGCGGCCATCCTGACCCTGGCGGGAGACATCCTGAAGGGTGTTATTCCGGTGCTGATCGCACGCGCGTTGACCACGGATGCCGTGATCATCACGCTTACCGGCTTCGCCGCGTTTCTCGGCCACCTGTTCCCGGTGTTCTTCGGCTTCCGCGGCGGCAAGGGCGTCGCCACCGCGCTCGGGGTGTGGCTCGCGCTCAACCTGTGGGTGGGCCTGGCTTTGATCGGCACGTGGGTGCTGGTGGCGGTGTTGTTCCGCTATTCCTCGCTGGCCGCGCCGCTGTACGTGGCGTGGCTGTCCCCCGGCGCGCCGTATCTCATCACCATGATCGTCATGAGCGCGATTCTGGTTTTCCGGCACCGCTCCAACATCCGCCATCTGATTGCTGGCACGGAAACCAAAATTGGGCAATGACTGGAAGCTATCTCAAAAACACCTGAAACGCTGATGGACGCTGATTGATCTATAAAGTGAAGCCTAGACCCGATGTTTCCAATCGAAAATTATCTGCGTTTATCGGCGTAACTATCTGCGTTAATCTGTGTTTAAAGATATTAACTAACCGCGCCGATTTCCTCGATACGCCAGCGCGCCCGCGCGCCAAATGTGAGTGGCTCATGCTGTCCCGTGGCCAGACGCAGGTAGCCGGCATAGGCGATCATGGCGCCATTGTCGGTGGAAAATTCCGGGCGCGGGAAGTACACGCGCACGCCGAGTTTTTCTGAAAGCTGCTTCAGGCGTTCACGCAATTTCAGGTTGGCGCTCACGCCCCCGGCCGCCACCAGCCGTTTTGAGCCGGTCTGTTCCAGCGCCCACTCGCATTTGATGGCGAGTACAGCCACCGCGGCTTCCTCGAACGAGGCCGCGATGTCGGCGATGAGTTGGGGCGTAAGATGCTGGTTTTTTACTGTGGTCACGACGGCGGTCTTCAAGCCGCTGAAGCTGAAGTCGAGCCCCGGATGCGCGCCGTGGGTCTTGCGCCGTTCCGTCATGGGGCGCGGGAACTTGAATCTTTCGGGGTTGCCGCCCTGTGCCGCCCGCGCGATGGCCGGGCCGCCCGGGTAACCGAGGCCGAGCAGCTTGGCCGTCTTGTCGAAGGCCTCGCCCACGGCGTCGTCCACGGATTCACCCAGGATGGTATAGCGGCCGAGCGCCTGCACGTCGGCGAGCAAAGTATGCCCGCCGGAGACCAGCAGGGCGGTGAACGGGAAAGACGGCGGATCCGGCTCCAGCATGGGCGAGAGCAGGTGCCCTTCCATGTGATGAATCGCGACGGCGGGAACCTTCCAGGCATAAGCCAGCGAACGCCCCAAGGCCGCGCCCACCAGCAGGGCCCCGGCCAGGCCCGGCCCGGCGGTGTAGGCGATGCCGTTTATTTGTGCCGGGTGCGTCTTGGCTTCTTCCATTATTGTCCGGATCAGCGGCAGTGCCTTGCGGATGTGGTCGCGCGAGGCCAGTTCTGGTACCACCCCCCCGTAATCTATATGCAGCGCGGTCTGGGAAAACAGCCGGTGCGCCAGCAGGCCGGCCCCGGAGTCGTAGAGGGCGACCCCGGTGTCATCGCAGGAGGTTTCGATGCCGAGTACGCGCATGGGCCGATTTTACACGGGCAAGGCCGGATTTCCGGTCTAAGATATACAAATCCGGCGGGAATCTATAGAATCGCCGCCTTTCCGTAACCGACCGTCCTGCCGAAACAGGCCCATTATTGAGGATACAGATGCCTTCAGTCCGGATTAAAGATAACGAACCGTTTGAGATGGCCCTGCGCCGTTTCCGCCGCTCGTGCGAAAAGGCGGGCGTGTTCACCGAGATGCGCAAGCGCGAGCACTACGAGAAGCCGACCGAAATCCGCAAGCGCAAGGCCGCCGCCGCGCGTAAACGCGAGCTCAAGAAGCTCATGCGCCGCAGCAACCCGCGTCCTCCCGCGCCCGCTACCACCACCCGCCCCTGATTTTCTTTCCGGCCTTGGGCGATGAGCCTTAAGGACAAAATCAAAGACGACATCAAGCAGGCCATGCGCGACAAGAACGCGTCGCGCCTGGGCACGCTGCGCATGCTGAGCGCCGCGATCCAGCGGCGCGAGGTGGACGAGCGCATTCAGCTCGACGATGCCCAGGTCATCAGCGTGATTGAGAAACTGGTGAAGCAAGGCCGTGAGTCGATAGAGCAATATGTCAAAGGCGGGCGCCAGGAGCTGGCGGACAAGGAGTCCGGCGAAATCGCCATCTTTCAGGCCTATCTGCCGCAGCAACTGAGCGAGGCCGAAATTGACAAGCTGATCGCCGAGGCCATCGCCGCCACTGGCGCGGGCTCGGTCAAGGACATGGGCAAGGTCATGGGTGTGCTCAAGCCCAAACTCCAGGGTCGCGCCGACATGGGGAAAGTGGGCGGCAAAGTAAAAGCCAAACTCGGCGCCGCCTGAAACAGCTCATTATTCCCCCGGTAAAAACTGCTCCGAAGTTATTGGCCCGGCATGATCGTTCTTGGAGGATGGTAGAATACGAAAAGTGACTTGGCATTTGTGATGACAATGCATGCCGGGTCAATAACGAAAATTATTAAGAATTTCCGATTATTGCGGCGCCAACGGGCTTCCGATTAGGTCATGAGAATAGTCACCCACGAGGCATGTCCGGCAGATTCGTGCCGCCGCAATAATCCCATTCCCGCATCTTACCGGCCTGTTTAGAATAGCCGCATGGCCGGCCGCATCCCCAAGCAGTTCATCGATGAGTTACTGACGCGCTCCGACATCGTGGATGTCATCGATGCGCGCGTGCCGCTGCGCAAGGCCGGCAAGGACTACAAGGCCTGCTGCCCATTCCACGAGGAAAAAACCCCGTCCTTCACGGTGAGCGCCGACAAGCAGTTCTACCACTGTTTCGGTTGCGGCGCGCACGGCTCGGCCATCGGTTTCCTCATGGACTACGAGCACATGAGTTTCGTGGAGGCGGTCGAGGAGCTGGCCGCGCGCGCGGGCCTGACGGTTCCCAGGGAAGCGGGCGCGGCATTCGAGAAAGACAAAGACACCGGCGCGGACCTGCTCGAGCTTATGCGTGAGGCCGCACGCTTTTACCGGCAGCAGTTGCGCGAGCACCCGCAGGCGGGCCGGGCGGTGGAGTATCTCAAGGGGCGTGGCATCACCGGTGAGATCGCACGCGACTTCGATCTCGGCTTCGCCCCCGACGGCTGGGATAACCTGCTGCGTGCTCTGGGAAAAGACGAAAACACCCGTGAGGCGTTGGCGCGCGCCGGCCTCGTCGTGAAAAAGGACAGCGGCGGCTACTACGACCGCTTTCGCGACCGCGTCATGTTCCCGATTGAAGACCACCGCGGACGCATCGTCGCCTTCGGCGGGCGGGTGATCGATGATGTACAAGGACGTACAAATGCCGCGGATGCCGCGGAAGACAGGACGCCGGAAGCGGCCCAGGGCGGGCCGAAATACCTTAACTCCCCGGAAACACCGTTGTTTCACAAGGGGCGCGAGCTTTATGGGCTGTTTCATGCGCGCGCCGCCATCAAGCGCGAAAACCGGGTGCTGGTGGTCGAGGGCTACATGGACGTCGTGGCGCTGGCCCAATTCGGCATTGATTTCGCGGTGGCCACGCTTGGCACGGCGACCACGCGCGATCATCTGGAGCGTCTGTTCCGCCACGCGCCGGAGGTGGTTTTCTGCTTCGATGGCGACCGCGCCGGCCGTGAGGCCGCTTGGCGCGCGCTGGACAATGCCCTGCCCGTGCTGCGCGAGGGGCGCCAGATAAGCTACCTGTTCCTGCCCGAAGGCGAAGACCCGGATACGCTGGTGCGTAAGGAAGGCCAGGAGGCTTTCCTCGCCCGCCTGAAGAAAGCGATTCCGCTGCCGGACTACCTTTTCGATACCCTGTCGCGCCAGGTAGACCTGGGCCGTCTGGACGGTCGCGCCCGCCTGGTGGAACTTGCCCGTCCGCTGTTGTCCAAAATGCCGATTGGTGTCTTGCGCCAGATGATGCTCGATCGGCTGTCCGAGCTGAGCCACATGGAACCGGGTAAATTGCCCGTAAGCGCCGGAAACCCGGATCAGCGGACTTCGTCCCCGCGTGCATTCCGCCCTGCCAGCAGCGGTCCACGCGAGCCGCCTTCCGTGGTCCGTCTGGCCATTGCCATGCTGCTGCAACGCCCCGAATTGGCGCGAAATGTGCACAACGAAGACGCCCTGGCCGACTTGGATATGCCAGGGATATCGTTACTGGTGGAATTGCTGAGAGTGGTAAAAGCGACAGCAGAAATGAATACAGCCTCTATAATAGAGAATTTTAGCGATAGCGAGCACAAACAAAATTTGGCGAAACTGGCGTTCTGGCAGCACCCGGCCCTGGATCAGGATCTTGAAGCGGAATTCAGCGGGGTTATGAGTCGTCTGGATGAGGCTTCCGCCCGGCAAAAAACCGAACGTCTTTTGCAGAAAAAAAATACGGGGGAGCTGAATCAGGCCGAAAAAGATGAATTGGCACGATTATTGAGCCTCAAGAGAGATAATTCCCGCCTATCACCTTCTCGCCATTGAAAAGTTTGGGGCCAGCAACCACTTAAGCTATACTTTCGCGTTTTTCGCGGGCTTTTACGTTTCAACACAACACCTTAGACGGCAGCAGACGCCATCGGTTAATCGCAATGGATCAGGAAACACAACGTTCACAGCTCAAAAAACTGATCATCCAGGGTAAGGCCCAGGGTTTTCTCACGTATCGTGAGATCAACGACCATCTGCCCGAGGATGTTCACGACACCGACCAGATCGAGGCGGTGGTGAATATGATCAACGACATGGGGATCGCGGTTTACGACGAAGCGCCCGATCCGGACACCCTGTTGCTCAAAACCACCGAAACCCCTCCGCCGGCGGAAGACGAGGAAGAGGCCGCCGAAGAGGCCGAGCAGGTGGTGACCTCCGCCGTGGACAGCGAATTCGGACGCACCACCGACCCGGTGCGCATGTACATGCGCGAGATGGGCACGGTGGAACTGCTCACGCGCGAAGGCGAGATCGATCTCGCCAAGCGCATCGAAGACGGCGTGCGCCAGACGACCGAGGCCATTGCCGCCTGTCCGGCCGCGATTGCCGAGGTCGTGCGCATGATGGATCTGGTCGAGATCGACCAGATGCGCCTGACCGACCTGGTGGTGGATTTTGTCGACTCGAACGCGGCCGATGCTCCCCTCCCGGAGACCCCGACCGTGAAAGTGGCGGCCGATGTCGATGACGACAAGGACGACGAGAGCGAGTCCAGCGACAGCGACGAAGAGACCGGCCCGAACCGGGAAGAGGCGCTGATCCGTTTTGCCCGCATCCGCAAGCTGCACACGAATCTGCTCAAGGCCATCGAGAAAAATGGCTATGACAGCCCGGAGGTCAAGCGGGTTCAGGCCAAACTGGCCGGCGAATTCATGCAGACCAAGTTCGTCTCCAAGCAGATCAACCGCCTGGTGGAGTACGTGCGCTCGCTGGTGGAGTATGCGCGTGGCCAGGAAAAGTCCATTATGGACATCTGCGTGGGCAAGGCGCGCATGCCGCGCAAGACCTTCATCAAGATTTTCCCCGGCCACGAGACCAACAAGCGCTGGGTGAAAAAGGCGATCAAATGTGGCGAAGGCAATAGCTCGATCATCGAGCATAACACCGACGCCATCCACGCCGCCCAGGACAAGCTCAAGCAGCTCGAGCAACGCGCCGGCCTGCCCATTGGCGAGCTCAAGGAAGTCAATCGCCGCATGTCGATCGGCGAGGCCAAGGCGCGCCGCGCCAAGAAAGAGATGGTTGAGGCCAACCTGCGCCTCGTGATCTCGATCGCCAAGAAATACACCAATCGCGGCCTGCAGTTCCTTGACCTCATTCAGGAAGGCAATATCGGCCTGATGAAGGCGGTGGACAAGTTCGAATACCGCCGCGGTTACAAGTTCTCGACCTACGCCACCTGGTGGATACGCCAGGCCATCACGCGTTCGATCGCCGACCAGGCGCGCACCATCCGCATCCCGGTGCACATGATTGAGACCATTAACAAGCTGAACCGCATCAGCCGCCAAATGCTCCAGGAAATGGGTCGCGAAGCGACGCCGGAAGAGCTGGCGAGCCGCATGGACATGCCCGAGGACAAGATCCGCAAGGTGCTCAAGATCGCCAAGGAACCGATTTCCATGGAGACGCCCATCGGCGATGACGAGGATTCGCATCTCGGCGATTTCGTCGAGGACGCCAATTCCATCGCGCCACCCGACGCCGCGACCGGCAGCGGGCTGAAATTCGCGACCTCGGAAATCCTCGAGACCCTCACGGCGCGCGAGGCCAAGGTGCTGCGCATGCGCTTCGGCATCGGCATGAACACCGACCACACGCTGGAAGAGGTTGGCAAACAGTTCGACGTCACCCGCGAACGCATCCGCCAGATCGAGGCCAAGGCGCTGCGCAAGCTGCGGCACCCGAGCCGCTCCGAGCACCTGCGCAGCTTCTTGGATTAAGCCGTCGCTGTTCTATCCACACACGCAACGGGCCGGTATAATCCGGTCCGTTGTCTTTTTGGGCCTGTAGCTCAGTTGGTTAGAGCAGGGGACTCATCACAATGGTGCGCTCATGTCGAAAGATATGAGATGAACGGGATGAATTCAGGGAAACCTACCAGTCATGACTGATGGCAACCCTGAGCCAAGCCGGGAGTGCACTTCCGGAAGGTGCAGAGACTACCTGGGGACTAGAGTGTCCTTAATTACAGGCTTCGAGCGTCCCGCGCCCGCACGACTCATCTGGATACCGATGAGTCGAGGGCGATGAGATAGTCCACTCCTGCTGGAAACAGCGGGGCAGAGTGAATCCCTTGGTCCCAGGTTCGAGTCCTGGCGGGCCCACCATTTCTAAATCCAAGGATGTCCGGTGACATCCAGCGAGGTATCTAAGTCACTATCAGAAAAAGAAAATTCATCCAGCAACATCCTCGGTTGTCCCTTGCAAGCCGGGATCAAAGTGGGTACAAAAGGCGGGACTAAAACAGGGGGCGGGACCACGCCGCCACAAGGACTCGAACTCGTGACCCTCACCGACACGGCGATCCGGAACGCCAAGCCCAGGCGAAACCCTACAAGATTTACGACCGCGACCGTCTGTTTCTCCTCGTTCATCCGAACGGCTCGAAGTACTGGCGTTTGCGCTACAAGCGCGGCGACAAGGAAAGGGGTGATTGCCCTAGGCGCGTACCCGTCCATCACGCTTGGGGAGGCGCGCCGACTGGCCCAAGAGGTGCACGACCAGCTTGTTAAGGGGCTCGATCCTGCCGAGCAGAAAGCCGCACAGAGAGCCCAAGCTAGCGTGACGACCTTTGAGAGCGTGGCCCAGGATTGGCTCGTGCGCAAAAAGGGCAAGCTCTCTCCCACCTACTACGTGAAAATCGAAAAGACCATTCGCACCAACCTCTTCCTGCGGCTGGGCGAGAAGCCGATCCACAAAGTGACAGCCGGCGACGTGCTTGATTGTCTGCGGGTAATGGAAGCGCGAGGTGCGATAGAGCTCGCTCGACGCTGCAAGTCGTATGCCGCCGCGATTTTCAACTACGCGGCGACACTGGAACACGTACCGGTCGGGTATAACCCGGCGCAGGGCCTGACGCGGGACGTGCTTGAACATCGTGATGTGAAACACTTCCCCCACTTGGTCGAGGCGGATCTGGGAGAGTTTTTGCGTGCACTTGCCGAGTATCCGGGCAGGGCCGAAACCCGACTCGCGGTGAAATTACTGCTGTTAACGAATGGCACTTACTCTTAAGGGAAAAAACTTCTGTTTATGCCGTCATTCCGGCGAAAGCCGGAATCCAGGGTTTGAAAAGCATCGGCCGATAGGCCGATTCTGGATGCCAGCTTTCGCTGGCATGACGGAGTTTTTGTATGTGTGGGCCTTAAGTAAGTGCCATTCGTGTTGGAATGATTAAAAATACAAGGCTGACGACGCACGCCCCCGCGCATCCGGGCGAGATTCTGCGCGAGCTGTACCTCAAGCCCCTGGGCGTCACCGTGACCCAGGCCGCCAAGGCGCTGGGGGTGACGCGCAAGCACGTCTCGGCGATCCGTGAACGGCCGTGCGCCGGTGACGTCTGAGATGGCGGTGAAGCTCTCCGCCGCTTTCGCCACCGAAGCTGAGTTCTGGGTGAATCTTCAGGCCCAGCATGATCTCTGGACCGTGCGCAGAAAGCTGGGCAAACCCAAAGTGAAATCCCTGGTGAGCCGCAAGGCAGCATAACCGCAGTGACGATTTCAACAACTCTAACTCCTTGATCCCTGCATCGGCTTCAACATCATGTTCTCCGCATTCACGGAGAATCTGAGCAAACCGCTATGGTGAACCCCAACCGCTATCTGACTCGGTGAAAGTAAACCCCGGTTTTGCTAGGGGTCTATAGTTGACTGAAACAATCAACAATAGTATTTTAATACTTGACTGTTTTGATATGTTATTCCCTACCCGGGACGCGGGTATTTCCAGACCGCGTTACCGTCCGCAGTAGGAGGTAGCCATGCCCACATCGACACAACAGATCGACACCCTGCTCAAGCGGGAATACAAGGCGGGCTTCATCACGGACGTCGAGGCGGATTCGGTTCCGCCGGGTCTGAACGAGGACACCATTCGCCTGATTTCGGCCAAGAAAAACGAGCCGGAATTCATGCGCGAGTGGCGGCTCAAGGCCTACCGGCACTGGCTGATCATGACCACGCCGGCCTGGGCCCATGTGCATTACCCGCCGATTGATTATCAGGCCATCGTCTATTACTCCGCGCCCAAGACCGGGAAGGATGGGCCCAAGAGCCTCGACGAGGTCGATCCCAAGCTGCTCGAAACCTACGAGAAGCTCGGCATTCCGCTCAAGGAGCGCGAGCTGCTCGCCGGTGTCGCGGTGGATGCGGTGTTCGACAGCGTGTCGGTGGCGACCACGTTCAAGGAGAAGCTCGGGAGCCTCGGAATTATTTTTTGTTCCTTCTCCGAGGCGGTGCAGAACCACCCGGAGCTGGTGCAGAAGTATCTCGGGTCGGTCGTGCCCTACACCGACAATTTCTACGCCACGCTGAACTCGGCGGTGTTCACCGACGGCTCCTTCGTGTACGTGCCCCAGGGCGTGCGTTGCCCGATGGAGCTGTCCACGTATTTCCGCATCAACGCCTCCAAGACCGGCCAGTTCGAGCGCACGCTGATCGTCGCCGACGAGGGCGCGTACGTGAGTTACCTCGAAGGCTGCACCGCGCCCATGCGCGACGAGAACCAGCTGCACGCGGCGGTGGTGGAGCTCGTCGCGCTGAAGGACGCGCGGATCAAATATTCCACGGTGCAGAACTGGTACCCCGGCGACGAGCAGGGCCGCGGCGGCATATACAACTTCGTGACCAAACGCGGCGCCTGCCGCGGTCCGAACGCCAGGATTTCCTGGACCCAGGTCGAAACCGGCTCGGCCATCACCTGGAAATACCCGAGCGTGATCCTCGAAGGCGACAACAGCGTGGGCGAGTTTTATTCGGTGGCGGTGACCAACCACTATCAGCAGGCCGACACCGGCACCAAGATGATCCACATCGGCAAGAACACGAAGAGCACCATCATCTCCAAGGGCATCGCCGCCGGCCGCGGG
>MFTB01000105.1:6207-18065 GCA_001785195.1 Candidatus Muproteobacteria bacterium RIFCSPHIGHO2_12_FULL_60_33 | reverse complement strand
ATAACGCCCCAAGTCGCCCCCGGAGTACCCGGGAGGATGGCCTGGGGCGGGTACAGGGTCCAGCCGGCGCCCGTGGGCCCGCCGGGCACAAAGAAGCTCGCCATCAGTAACAGCACGGCGAACAGATAGACCCAGTAACTCACCATGTTGACATAGGGGAAAACCATATCGCGGGCGCCGACCATCAGCGGGATGAGGTAGTTGCCAAAACCCCCCAGGAACAGCGCGGTGAGCAGGTAGATGACCATGATCATGCCGTGCATGGTGACAAACTGAAGGTAGTTACTTGGGTCGATAAAGGAGAAGGTGTTCGGGAACCCCAGTTGCAGCCGCATGATCCCCGACAACACCAAAGCCACCAGCCCCACCGCGATCGCGGTGATCGAGTACTGGACGGCGATGACCTTGGCGTCCTGGCTCCAGATGTACTTCCCGATGAAAGTTTTCGGATGGTAGAGTTCCACCTCTTCGACTTCGGCGGGCGGGGCCTGAGCCGATTCGTCATGCGCAACGTAAGCCATTAAAATTTCCTCTTCGCTATTTCTACATTATGCTCTATTCGCTTGAGCCTCATCAATGGAATATATGGATCCTATTTAATTTCCGGAGTCCGGTCCGTTCGTACTCAGACGGTCTTAAAATATATGCAAGTAACGAAGGCGTCTAATTCCCCTTTGCCGACGATGGATATAGTTCCTCGGATATAGTTCCTCCATTTTTTTCCTAACGTCTTTGATTAATACGGCGCCCCAGCGGTCCGTCAGCGCAATGTATTCAAGGAATCAGTGTAGGCAACAAGGTCATTGATTGCCTGGTCGTCGGTCAGAATGGCGGCCATCAATGCCATCTGGTTTCCGTACATGTCTTTGGGATGGGCGCCGCGAATACCCAGTTTGTAATTTTTCAGTTGAGTGACCATATACCAATCACTCATGCCCGCGAGCCGGGGGGCATTCATCGCCTGTATCCCGCGCCCATCTGCACCGTGACAGGCGCCGCAGGTCACAAACGGCTTTTGACCGTTCTTCGCATCGCCCTTGACCGTGGCCGGGGCAGGATTATCCGGCAGCGTCTTGATATAAGCGATGACATTTTCGATGGCGGCGTCATCACTCAGCGTTGCCGCCATCGGTGCCATCGTTTTACCGAACACATCTTTTTCGTGCGTACCACGAGCGCCTTGTTTGTAATATTTCAATTGCCGTTTCAGATACCAGTCTCCTTGCCCACTCAGCTTCGGCGCATTCAGCGCGAGGTTACCCTCCGCTTGCAGGCCATGACAGGAACCGCACACGGCATAGAGTGGCTTGCCTGCCGCCGCATGGCCGGTTGCTTGAGCTGAGGTTTGCGCGAACGTCGGATAGTTGCTTAACCACGCGTTAAACGCGGCCTCTTCCTCCACCACGACTCTGCCGCGCATGGCGAAATGTGCGACGCCGCATAATTCTTCGCAGAGAAGGTCGAATTTCCCGGTTCGGGTGGGGGTGAACCAGACGTAGGAGACCAGGCCCGGCACCAGATCCATCTTGACCCGGAACTGCGGTACCGTGAAGTCGTGCAGGACATCTATGGAGCGGAGCAGCGCCTTAACCGGCTTGCCGATGGGGAGATGCAGCTCCGGGCTTGCTACCAGGACATCGTCCTGTCCGTTGGGATCGTCGGGATTCAACCCAAACGGGTTTTTATCGCTGACGTACCGGGCATCGACGGTGCCCATCACACCGTCCTTGCCGGGGAAGCGATAGCTCCAGTGCCACTGCTTGCCCACGACCTCAAACACCGCCGCGTCTTCCGGGACATCGACGAATTTCGCCCATACAAACAAGCCGGGGGCTAACATGGCGACCACGCCGAGCGCGGTCAATCCAGTGAGCCACCCCTCCAGCTTCTTGTTCTCGGGTTCGTACGCCGCCCGTCTTCCCTTCCGGTGACGGTAGCGGATCACGGCATAGGCCATGAACAAATTGACGGCGACGAAGACAAACCCCGTGACCCAGAGCGTGATGCTGATCGTGTCATCGATTGTGCCCCAATTCGAGGCGAGCGGTGTAAACCACCATGGGCTCAGGAAGTGAAACAGGACAGAACCCACAACCAATAAAATCAATACAATTGCAAGAGTCATACCCTGAAATAACAGTCCTTACCTAATTTTACGTTATTGAATATAAGCTGCCGTTTCGAATTAAAATAAACCGTCTCGGGCGGCGTAGGCCTTCTTCTTTTGCCGATCGCTTTTAGATCGCAAGAGACGATTGAATATCCGACACCCCTTTTCGAGCGGGCCAAATCTATCCTTTCCCGGGCCTCGTGTCAAAGAGGCAGACGGGCCGGACATGCCTCCGGAAAGGTCGCTATTTTTTCTGGTATTGTCAACTTATTGTCCACAAGGTCCAACGCATCGGGTTGCGAGCAGCTCCTCCACATCCCGGAAGCTCGGCAAAAACCGGAACTACTCCTGACAGCGTAACTAATGTAGCCCTGCTCGCCGCGCTCGCTCGTCTTGCCGTGACAAGGTAGCCCTGCTCGCCGCGCTCGCTCGTCTTGCCGTGACAAGGTAGCCCTGCTCGCCGCGCTCGCTCGTCTTGCCGTATTAGATGCTCTCGTTGCGGTAGCGGTAACCCGCATAGGGACCGGTCGATAATATTCATTCGCCGATTATGCCTCGAACCCCCCTTCGATGGTCATGTTGGCAGCACCGTATACGATGCATCGTGAATAAAGCGGACTTGTACGAAAGGCCCGTCTGACGTTTAATTTGGGGTGGAAACCCCCTTTTTTGAGGCACAAGCCTGTCATAACGCATAACACCGATGGCGCAAAGGAATGCCAGAATCCTCAAAAACAGTACCGACTCGGACAAAGAATATACATCGCTGGCTGTGGCCGCATAACTGCCTGTTGTGCCACGCGCGGGCCCCGGCGGGAAAGGATTTATGCGCGGCGTGCGATCGATCGCTGCCGCGTGCGCAAGGGGCCTGTCCGCGCTGCGGCGCCCCGGGCGCTGTCGTCGGGACCGACGCCATCTGTGGCGAGTGCCAGAAACACCCGCCCGCCTATGACGGCACGCGCGCGGTATTCCGCTATGCCTCACCGGTGGACCGGCTGATTCAACACCTCAAATACCACGGCCGTCTCGAACTCTCGCGCGTGCTCGGCGGATATCTCGCGGAACATATGCTGACACTCGATGATGCGCTTCCCGACGTAATGGTACCGGTCCCGCTGCATGTATCGCGCCTGCGCGATCGGGGTTACAACCAGTCGCTCGAGATCGCCCGGTTCGTCGCCAAACAACTGCAAGTCCCGCTCGACTGGCAGGGCACGCAACGCATCCGCCCGACGGCGCCCCAAACGGAATTACCCCGCGATCAGCGACGGAAAAACGTGCGCGGCGCGTTCACGGCCAGCAGGGTGTTCGCCGGTCAGCGTGTTGCCATTGTCGATGACGTGATGACCAGCGGACACACCGCCAACGCCCTCGCGGAGACCCTGCTTAAGAGCGGAGCCAGGGAAGTGCGGGTGTGGGTGGTTGCAAGGGCTTAGGGAGGGGCGCGATTATGAATGACAAGACGAGCGAAGCAGGGCTACATTCTCCGCGCCCTCGGGCGGGATAAATCCCGCCCCTACAGACAGCCCCATTCTATTTAGCCTTCACAACCGCCAGGCGCTGGCGCGCGTACTTGAGCAGGTTGTCTTCCAGCAAACCGCTCTCTATGGCGCGCTGATACGCCGCAGCGGCGGCGTTCCAGTCCTGCCCCGCCTCGAGCGAGATGCCCATGCCAAGCCACCAGCGTCCTTCCTGCGGGTTGAGCGTGACTGCCTCACTGTATGTCTTGACCGCTTCGGCATGTTTCCCGGCGCGCTGATACAGCGCCGCCAGAAACGCCACGTAATCGGGATTTTCAGCGCCGGCCCGGCGGCTTGCTTCCATGACGGTCAAGGCTTTCTGGTCCGCGCCATGCTCGACATAAATCCGCGCGAGCAGTTGCGCGAACGGATAATAGGCCGGCAGCTTGGCGACGCCCTGCTCCAGAAGCTGCTGCGCCTCGCGCCAGTGTCCCTGCTGCAACATCAGGCCGGCGAGCAGTTCGCGCGCCGGCGTGTGTGCCTCATTGGCATTCAAGGCTGACTTGAGATGTTTCTCGGCATCGGCCATGCGCCCTTTCTGCAACAGGTCTGCCGCCCGGCGGTATTCGCTTTCCGCCTTTTCGTCCGAACTGAGCGGTTTGATCTTCTTGTCCATGACCGCATTGCCGGTCTGAATCTCCCTGGAGGAGGGTGCCGTTGCCGGCGTCGCTTTCGATTCAGATTTCTGCTCGCTCGGTGTTCCCGTGGAAGCGACAATCGTTTTTTGTTTTTCCGCCGGGCTGGCCTTTTCCTCTTTTGCTTGCCGGGTCTCGGCCTTTGCCGCAGTCGTTGCCGGCGCTGTCAGACGCAGCCGCTGGCCGGAATGAATCACATGCCCGCGGCCCAGTTTGTTCCAGTTGGACAGATTCCATGGATCAACACCCGTTTGGGTGGAGATGCTGTAGAGCGTTTCGCCGCGGGACACGGTCCAGTAGCCGGCTTCCGCGGCGGCGGCCTTGGATTTTGCCGGCGGCACGGCAGGGGCAGGCACCGTCCCGGTTTTCCCGGCTTTCGTGGCAACGGATGCCGCGACTTGAGATGGCGCCGCTTTCACAGGCGTTTCAGCCGCTTTGTCAGTTGCTAGCGCCGGCGGTGCCGGCGGGGTTTCTACTTCGGTCGTCTGAGTAGCGATGGCGACTGTCGCCGGAGCAGGAGCGGGCACGGGCGCCAGCTTGGGCGGCGGTGCCTGGGTCACAACCTGGTCAGGAAACAGACTTGAAACAAGACGATCGCCCCACGGCGGCCAGGCATAGACACCGGCGCCGACCCCCGCGACCGCCGCCAACAGCATCGTCAACCGGCGTGATGGGGCACGCGACGACGAAACCCGGCTGAGGGGCTTGAGGTCCTCGTAAACAGATTTCTTTTGGGCCGCTTCGGCCTGGGGATTCTGGCGCGACTCCAGGTCCTGGAGCATCTTGTTGATCAGGCTCACACCGGACTACCCGTGACCAGCGTTGCGCCGGTCAGCACCAGGGTTGTCAGGGGCAGCAGGCTGATGGCCGTGACGGCCGATACCAGCGCGGTCAGATACTTCTTGATCCGCGCCTTCACCGTCAGCGCCCCCTGCGTGGATTCGGTATCCGCCACCGCCATGCGTACGTGCCTGTCGGCCACCACGCGCGCGCCCTCGCCGAACGCCGCCATGAGGGCCTTGTGCGCGAGGATATTCACCAGACGCGGGACGCCGTTGCTGACACGGTAGATCGCCTTCACCGCCCGGTGCGGGAACAGACGCGGGCCGCGGTAACCAGCCACGGCCAGGCGATGCGAGATATAAAACTCCACCTCGCTCATATTCAGCGGTGAGAGTTGGCACGCGAAGCAAATGCGCTGCTTGAGCTGGCGGATCGAGGGGTTGTCGAGCCGCGCGTTCAGCTCCGGTTGGCCGAACAATACGACTTGCATCAATTTGCGCCGCTCCGTTTCGAGATTCGAGAGCAGGCGCAGGCTCTCCAGGGTTTCGATCGGAATGGCCTGGGCCTCGTCCAGGCACAGCAGTACGCGCTTGCCTTTGGCGTAGCTGTCGATGAGATAACGATTAAGCAGCCTGAGCAGCTGGTGCTGGTTGATGTACTGGGGATATTTGATCCCGAGTTCGTCGGCACAGGCGAGCAGCAGCGTCATCGGCTGCAAATAGGGATTCGGAATATAGGCGGTGACAAATTCGCGATGATTGAGCGCGCCCAGAAACTTGCGGCACAGCAGCGTCTTGCCGATGCCGACCTCGCCGATCACCTTCATGAAACCCTCGCCGCTGCGCGCCGCGACCAGCAGCGTGTTCAGCGCCACCTGATGCGACGAGTGCGCGAAGAAGAAGCTCGTGTCCGGCGTGATGGTGAACGGCAGTTCCTTCAGCCCGAAATGCGATCCGTACATGGCCGTTAAATCCAGAGAAAAGAGGAAAGAGAAAAGAACAAAGAATCCGTTCCGCGATTCATGCTTTTCTCTTTTCTCTTTGTTCTTTTCTCTCGTTTCATGATCCGATGCGGATTTTCCGGATGCGCTCCTGCGACTCGCCGGCCGCGTCGCCCCAGTCCTGACCGACATTGATAACCGTCGGCTTGAGCAGGATAACCAGTTCGCGCTTGATGCGCGTCACCTTCTTATGCTTGAACAGGTTGCCGATCAGCGGAATATCCCCGAGCACGGGCACGGAGGCGTTGTCGTCGGTGCTCGCCTCCTTCATCAGACCGCCGATCACGATGATCTGGCCGCTGCTGGCGCGCACGATGTTATCCGATTCCTGCACCGAACTCAGCGCCGTCGAGATCGTCTGGTTCGAGGCGACGGTGATCTGTTTCTCCGACACCTCGCTCACGGACGGATGAATATGCAGATTGATGTTGCCGGCCTCGTCGATCTGCGGCGTCACGTCCAGGGCAATGCCGGAGAAGAACGGCGCCAGCGTCGTTGCCACCGTCGGCAGGCCGCCCACAACACTGGTCCCGGTTGTCGACTGGTTGGTGACGAAGAAGGAGTCCGAGCCCACCTTGATCACCGCCTTCTGGTTGTTCATGGTGGAGACGCGCGGGCTGGAAAGCACGTTCAGATTGCCCTGGGTCTTGAGCAATTCGAAAAACGCCGCGAAATTGTTGGCCTTCACCGCCAGCGTGAATACCCCGCCGAAGGCGGAGCTGTTGGTCCCGGAAATGGCGCTGAAGATTCCGGTCGTGGGATTCAGGTTGCCGGTGTTGCCAGAGATTGAGCTGAGCCCCGCGGAGCCAAGCGATGAGCCGCCCCCCACCTGACCGAGCGTGACGCTGCGTCCGTTCTTCTCCGCAATCCCAGCCCAGTTGATGCCCGCCTGGAATCCGTCCTTGAGTTCGACCTCCACTATCTTGGCCTCGAGGATGACCTGGCGGTTCATGCTCGTCTGGGTCACTCCCAGGTATTCCTGGACCAGCCGCAGTTCGTCCGGCATCGCGCGCACAACGACGAGGCCTGCCTGCGCGTTGACGATCACTTTCCTTCCACCGTCGGCGCCGACGATGGCCACCAGTGCTGTGGGCAAATCATTCCAGAAATCCGTTTGCGTCTGCGTCTGGATCTGAACGCCGCTGGAGCCTTGGGCAGACGTGGTTGTCGTGCCCGTGGTGCCGGCCGTACCACCCGTGGCGGTCAAGCCACTCGCCGCCACCCGCGTGTCGGAAAGCCCCTTGCGCGAAAGATTAAGGTAGTTCACAGGGAATATTCTTGTTTGCATCTCGTTCCCGAGAATGAAAAAGCGGTTGCCCTCGCGGCGGTACTCATAACCGTAAACATCGCGGATGGCGCCGAGCGTTTCGGGCACCGTGACTTCCTTGAGGTTGAGCGAGATCGTGCCACTCACGTCCGGAGGCAGGATCATGCTGTACGGCGTGCCTTCGACCAGCCCCATGAACACCTGGCGCGCGGGCGCGTTGTTCACGGTGAGATCGAAGCGCGGCTCGAGCGGCACGGTGCCGCCCTGGGGCAGCGTGATTTCAATCGGTGGCAACAAGGCACGGCTCACGTCCGGGGGAACCGCCTTGCCATCCTTGCCGGTACGCGCCTGCGAAAGGCTTTCGTCCACGCCGGCACTCACGGAATCGCGCCAGCCGGGCGAAACACTCTGACACCCCACCAGCAACATACCCAGCGCCGCGACCAGCATGCGCCGGATTGTCATCCCGATGTCATCAGCAAATTTCATTTTTGCCCACCTTCCGTCCTTCGGTCCGTAGACGGCACTTGATTGCTGCGCTTTCCTGCTTCGCAATCAAGTCCAGAGCGCACATCCCTGTGCGCCCGTTCGCCATGCCACTGGCATGGCTCACCCCTGTGCCACTTCTCTTGGCTGTACGCCGGTACCTTGACCATGTACGTTTCTTTCGCCAGTCTCGGCAATAAACGCAGGCGCGATTCACGGCCCGCCTGTTTCAATACCACTTCATACGGCTGTATGTCCGTAATCGTCCCGCCGCCGAATTTGTCACCCACCGTATAAGACCGCCCGCCGATCACGGCGCGCCGCTGGTTCGCCGAGATAAAGGTTGACTGCAGCAACGGGCCCGCTGGCCTCGCCAACGCGCCCGCGCCGGCGCCGGCGCCGGCAGCGACACCATAGGCCGGTTGCGTCGGGTCCGCGAGACCGGCGAAATCATCCGCCGCGGCGGCCGCCATCATTCCCGCCAAGCCGGCTATTATTATGGCAAGACGAGCGAGCGCCGCGAGCAGGGCTGCATTCACAGTCCGATCCAGGCTTCATGCGTGCTGAGGGTGTAAATCAGCAGGCTGACGCGCGAATCCGGGTATGTCTCCGTCTTCAGCGTCATCTGGCCCCAAAAAACTTTCCAGGGCAGTGCTTCCAGGGATTTGAGATAACGCAGAATATCGAGATACCCGCCCTTGATTTCGATGTTCATGCCATGTTTGTAAACCATGGCGCCGGTAGCGCCGCCACTCGCGCCCCCTTCCAGCAACGGGGTGGCCGGGATGCTTTCCACCTTCATCACCTGCAGGCCGTGGTTCTTAAGCAGCATCTGCTCGATAAGCCGCGCCATCTCCTTGGGCGGTACCAGCCCGGCCGTGACATGGACCAGTCCCGCGTCCATGGTTTTCAGGTTTTCCCGCAGCGCTTCGAGCTTTTTGCGCTTGACGGCCTCGGGGCCTTCTCCCCCCGTTGCCACCATGGCCTGTATCTGCGCTTCCAGTGCCTGGGTCTCCTGACGTTTCAGGTCGACCTGTTGCTGAAGGCGATCTTTTTGTGCATTCAGGGGCCCAAACAGGACATTCACCGCCAGGAAATACAGCGCCACCAGGACCGTAATGAAAATCAGGGCGCGCTCGCGGATCGACATGGCGTCGATCCGGCCGGCCCATCCCCTGAGTTGATTTTTCAGGTCGTCGGATGTCATGGCGTTCCTGAATTAACGGCGGTTCTGGCCTGGAACTCCACAAACAGCGTGTCCGGGTCCTTGGGATCCGGCTCCGGCCGGTTCATCTGGAATGTCCGGAACTCGATTCCGGAAAGCGTTTTTTCCGACGAGAGTTTCTGCATGTAGCGCGGTACCAGCTCCGGATTGGTGGTGCGTCCGGCCAGCATCATCTGCTCGGCCGCGCCGGTGATGTCGAATCCGGTCAGCCACACTCCCGGAATGCGCTGACGGGCGAATGAAACGAAGTAATCCGAAAATCCACTGGTATTGCTGAAAATGCCGCGCTGGAGAATCTCCTGGATTTGCTGCTTGGCGACAATTTCGCCTTCCAGGCGCGCGATTTCGCTGTCGAGCGAGGTGCGTCCCGGGCGCTGGCCGAACTTTTCGGCGACATCAGCCAGGCGCTTGGTGGCCGTGGCGTGGCTTTGTTCCACCCGCTTCAGTTCATTCTTCAATGTCCCAATCTGCCACCACGTGAAGGCGTACAGCGCCGCCACGCCGATCGCCACCAAACCCACCGACTGAAGCATGGCCACCGTCGAGAACTTCTTCTCTTCCTTGCGGAATATCGGCTGATAGAGGTTGATCTGCTGGCTCACAGTGTCTTCTCCTCTTGCCGCAACGCCGCGCCCAGCACCGTGAGACAGGCCGACTGAAGCTCGGGCTTGAGATCCACTTCGCATTCCATGAGTTTCGTCAGGTCCATCGCGATCACGTTGGCGCTCAGATTCGCCTTGAGGTAACCCACCAGTCCCGGGACTTCCCGGGGCATGGGCGCCAGCGCCAGCGTGGTGATGGGCGCCTGACGGAAGTGGCTGTCGTAATAATCGAGCGAGCGCTGCACTTCGAGCACGATACGGTCAAACATGCTGGCGGTATCCGACAGCTGTGTCAGCGCATCGAGTCCGATGTCGATGTTGCGGCTGAGATAAATCTCCGACTGCTTGCTGATGGTGATCAAACCGCCACCGGGCGTGAACGACAGCAGCACGACGCCTTGCGCGTCTTCCGGCAGCAGCGAGGCCAGATTGCGCTGCGCCATTTCGGGAATGTCGATGACATCGAGGTTGATGCCGGCGGCGCTCATCATGTCCGCGCGCTTCTGGATGGCGGTGCTGCGCGCCGCCACGGCGTACATCGTGCGCGCCCGGCCCGCGGGCTTCTCGCCCGGGAGATCGAAAACATCGAGCGTCGCGTCGTTGATGTGGAAATCGATCAGGTCCTTGATGCGCCAGCGGATCGCGGCGCGCAGCTCGTCCGGCGGCACGTCCGGCGCCTCGGTCAGCAGCAGCGAATATTCATTCGAGTCGAGCACGGTGGTGCAGCGCGAACGCGCCAGATCGTAATCGGCGGCGGCGCGTTCCAGCACCTTCTCCTGGCCCTGGTCGCCCCAGGGACGGAAATCCACCAGCGTCAGCGCCGGCGGACGGCCGGTCATGCGCTCGATGCGCACCACGCACAGTCCATCCGACCGCAGTCCGACACCGGTCAGCCCGGGCAGCATTTTCTTTTTGAGGAACGGTAACAGGGGAGATCTCCTTATCCCGAATGAGTCCTTTTGTCGACGCAAAAAAACAGCCAAACTCCCAGAGATCAGCGTTATTGCTTGATTTTCTGAGGTTTAAGTTAAGAATCGTTCAATAACCTGCTGTTGTCAATGTGATTTCTCTCTCGAATTTCCTATGAAACTGGCCAAAATCGAGGGAACGATGGCGGTAATGGCGCGGCCGGTGGATCGATTCGACGAGACGGACTCAGACCGATTTTATACCTGCGGACAGGCAAGGAAATCCGGATCTCCCGTCAGGGGAAAGATCAATACCGCTCCCGCAGGTAGATATGCCGCGGACTGCCGCGATAGAGGCCGAAGGTAGCCTTGCCGGTGGGATCGTCGTCCGACCCGCTGCCGTCCCAGTCAAATCGCAGCCAGGTTTTCGCCGCGAGGTTCGCGCTCACGTCCACGCTGCCCTCGTTGGTGGCCGCCGGTGCTTTCAGATAGAGGTTATAACCACCACTGGACGGAAGCGCGAGATAGCGCTCGTTAACCGGAACCAGGGGTCCCGCGACTGTACATCCCTGACCGCTGACGCCGGGACTGCCTGTGTCCTGCACGCAAGTCTCGCCGGCGCTCAAATTTCCCTGGAAGTTGGCGAGGGCGCTCAGGCCCACCGAAGAACAGGTATCCGCGGTATGCGTCACCCATTCATCAGCTGAGTAATACTCCACTCGCATCGGAACAGAGAGGGACACCAGTTCCGAGCCGTAGGCGTTGTAAATGTGGAGCCGGCCGAAGCGCATTGACTTGCCGGAATTGAAAGCGATGCCGTTGCCGGCGGTGGCCGTCCCGAAACGCGCCGGATTGCTCGCCAGAATGACCCCGTCGGCGTCGATCACGTTGATCGCGAGGCTGATATCGGCGTCGTACGGCGCGACGGGGGTCGAGCGCACGAAGAACAGCCCGGTGCCGGAGCTGAAAGTGAGCGTGCCCACGCCCAGGCCGCTCGGCACGATCGCCGGATCGCCGCCAACCGCCGGTAGCCCGGCGAGGTCGAGCGTGCCGCTCGCCGCGGAGTAGCGCGCCGCCTGGGTTGCCGGCGTCACGCTCGCGTTCGTGATCCGCCACCAGCTGCCGCTGGTAGCGTAAAGCGTAGTCGTGCTGTTCGCGAAATCCTGCGCCGTCACCGTGATCACCGGCTGCGCCGTGTAATTGAACACCTGGCCGACGTAGGTGAAGCCCCCCGCGCCGCAGGCGGTGCCGAACGTCGGCGCGTTGAGCGCGACCGCGAAATGATCGGGCACAAAGCGCCCGACATTGATCACGGCGGAAGT
>MFTB01000105.1:3247-6106 GCA_001785195.1 Candidatus Muproteobacteria bacterium RIFCSPHIGHO2_12_FULL_60_33 | reverse complement strand
CCACGTCGGAGGCGAGCTGCCCCGCCGCAAACGTCGTGGCGAGCGTCAGCGTGCCGAAGGTCGCGGTGCAGGCCGCGCCGACGCACGCGGTAAGCGTCGCGGTCGGCGCGCCGGTGTAGTTGGTCGTCACCGCCGGCGTGCCGGCCGCGTTGAGCGCGGTCGCGCGCACGCTGAGCGGCCGGCCGGCCTTGTGGGTGACCGTGCCGAAGGTAACGTCAGTGAGCGCGCGCACACCGGGGGTCCCCGTCGTCTGCCAGTCGGTGTCGGTGACGGCGAAGCTGGCAAGCGTGTTGGGGCGGATCGCAACGTTGTCGGTGGAGCAGCTCGTGACCGTCGGCGAGGCCGTCGGCCATCTCACCCGCACTCGCACGTCGCGCCACGAGTTGGCGGCCACGGCGAAGCTCACGGTAGAGCGCCCTGCGGTGATGGTCGGATTGGGCGAGACCGTCTGCACCAGCGTGGAGGTGGTGGGACAGTTGTTGGCGTCGAGCGACACCCCCAAAGTGTTGTTGCCGAGCAGCTCGACGGTCACCGGGTCCGTGAATCCGGCGTCCTGCGCGCCCCCGGAGATCGCGACGACGTCGAGGCTGAACGCGCTGCCCGCGATCTTGGTCTTGATGACGCCGGTGATCGCGGCCGCCGCGGTGCTGGTCTCGAAGACGTTGAAGGCGCCCGGCGGCACCGGCCCACCCCCCGATGGCTTGATGGAAACGCCAATGACGGCCCACGGGACGGCGGCGCTGAGGCTGTTATCCTGGCCTAATTGGGTTGGCCCCGGTGTGGCGACAATCTCCCGCCACATGTGGCCGCGCATCCGGTCCCCACTCGTACCGCAATCGGCACTGGACTGGAGGATGATCGTTTCCTCCGCGGGCAGGGTGAGAGTCGCCGAACCCCGCTGTCCGCCCCATGCCAGAGCCATGGCATTCGCCGTCACCGTCGTCACGGTGACTTTCATATTGGCATCGTCGACTCCTGCGGGACCCGACGCGGTGGCGACCGCTTCGATACCCTGATTGACGGCGGTATCGACACCCGACAAGCGCACCGCGACGGCATAGGCGGGCAGGGTGTTCCCGGTCAGGGTAACCACGATCGAGCCGGCCGTCGGAGACGGCCCGGACGCCCGATACAGGGCAACCCCCATCTGGCCCCGATCATTGTCCCGGTCTGCGACCAACGTCCAGGTCAAGCCGTTGCCTGAGACCGAATGCAAGATGGTCTCATCCCGCATCGCGATACCTACCAGCAAGAGCTCGCCTGCCTGCGGCGTCCATGAGGGCAGGGTCAGACTGGTCGTCCCACCCCCGGGCTTGACCGAGACGCCGGCTGCCACCCAATGGTCGTTCAAATGGCTCCAGGAAAAGTTGACGCTTGGAGCCGCGCCGTCCTGGTGAGCCGTTGCCAGGTGGTGAACAAAAGTTGAAGCACCACTCGATATGTCCCGATCCTCGACCGCCGGTGAGGCGACCGTGCTAACGCCAATCGTCTCGCCGGCCAAGCCTGCGAGGACCAGTTCGCCCGCGGCAGAGGGGACGGAGACGTTTCCAGTGGCGGAAGTGGCGAGATTGGTTCCAGGAGTGCCGAATGCGGCGGCGGTATCCACCCCGGATAACGGGTAGACAACCACGTTGCTGCCGGCTTGGCCCACCAATGCAGCACTGAACGTGACCCGGATCGTAAAGGTGCCCTGCGGAGGATTGACCAGGCCATAAACATAAATTCGGGCGTCGTCGACGTTGTTGGTCGTCGTCAAAGCCGCGCCCATGCTGGTCTGATTGGCGCCGCCCGGGTCGATGACAACCGAAGTGACCGTCTCCAAATTTCTGTTGTTGTAGCCGACAAATACGACGACGGCGTTCTGCCCGCTGAGGTTGACGCCCGTAACATCGAGAGTGGAATTGCCGCCTGGACCCGACGCGGAGGCGATCGTGCCTATGGTGACTGCGCCAGCGCCAGGGGCAACGCACCCGCTGATGGATTGCTCCGCGGTGATCGCGCCCGCAGCCACGATGGTGATCGTCTTGTCGTCCGTCGCCGCCGTCGCCCCCCCTGCCCCCGCCACCACCAGTTCCAGGTTGTCCGCCGCCGAAACCGCCGTGAAGTTGGTGAACTTGAGCCCCGCGATCGTCAGCGTCTGCGCGGCCGTGAAGTCCGCTGTCACGTCCAACACCACCGTCCGGTTGCTGTCCTCGTAGGTCAGGCCCGTCGGGCTCACACTGCCCGACGCCGTGCCGCCCAGCGACACCGACGTCACCGTCGGGTCCCAGGTCATGTTGAACGTCGCCGGAATCCGGATGCGGAGGTTGTTGGCGGTCGTGATCGTCGCTGTCGAGGCATCCGTCACCGTCAGCGTGCTCGCCGCCGTCGCCGCCTGCCCCACCGTGAAGGTCTGGTTCGCCGCCGAGGAGAGCGTGGCCGGCGTTACTGCACCTGCTTCCCTGAGCAACACCAGCGTTCGCTCACGCGCAATTCGCGAATTAGTGCGGTCTGACCGCCACCTGACATCGACTGCTTGAGACGCGCCGGGGCTGACGACACCGTTCGTCGCCACGGGAATATTGGTCGAGTCAATGGATCGCTCGTGTATGAGTTGTCTTTCCGTATGCGCTACTTTGTTCCCGTTCACATACAGCGAATGAAACGTAACGGGATCCACGGCAAGAACACCATAAAAGAAAGACGACGAGAACATAGCCAGGTAGTCCCCTGCCCCTGGGGTCAGGGTCATGTCGGGTAGAAGCGCGTCCGTTGTATTTGTTGTTGATGGCGTATCCGCAGTGGCAGTGGCCTCGAAAATGTTCGCGGCATCGACCTTGTAAAGAGTCAAAGTGCGCTGATGCGCGGTGATGTCCCCGG
>MFTB01000105.1:0-3231 GCA_001785195.1 Candidatus Muproteobacteria bacterium RIFCSPHIGHO2_12_FULL_60_33 | reverse complement strand
CCATTTGACCTCAACCGCCCCCCCCGCGGGTGTGACCTTGGCCAGGATCGCGTGGGCAAACGCAGTGGCGGGAATGGAAGCTTCCTGGGTCATGCTGCGTTCGGTGTGGTCCACCGGCAACCCATCCACGAAGAGCTTGGTGTCAATGATCGAGCCCGATGGCCCATCCGCCGACGTCGAGAACAGAGCCAGGTAGGTTCCGGCCGCAGGCGAGAGGGTCATGCCGGGCAGCAGCGTATAGGTGGCCGAGTTCAGCGTGGGATTGTCCGTGGCCGTCGCCTGACTGACATCGGCGGCAGCGACCGGAAACAGATTCAAGGTGCGAGCCAGAGCCGTGGCGGTGCTGGCACTGGTTCGCCATCGTATGTCTACCACCTGTCCAGCCAGGACGCTGACATGGGCATAGGTCATCAATGGCTCTTCAAAACCAGCTATCGAGCCTTCCTGAAAATGCCGCCGTTCGGTATGCGCCTGCGGAGCGCCATTGACATAGATTGAGACAAAAACAGTAGCCGCGGCCGCGGTCTTGACCGATGTGCTGAATACGACCAGATAATCCCCGGCACCCGGCGTCAGCGTCATGCCGGTCATCACTACGTCGGTCGTGCTGGTCGTCGTGGTAGCGGCCGTTGACGACGCCTCCAGAATTGCGGCCCTGGCCTCAGAAACGGCGGAGGGCAAACCGAAAAACCGCGGCAGGTCCGAATGCATCCAGGCCGTAACCAAAACCAACGCCAACAAAAATCGGCTTGATTTTATCGGTCTGCCCTCATTTTCATTGCCGCGGCTCATGGCGACGGCGCGTCAGTTACAGTGGCATGGAGCGTGCGCGAGACATGGTCGGCGTCGCCGAAACCGCCGGAAGTGGCGGTGGCGGTGATCACGTAGACGTTGTACGTGTCGCTGCGCTCGCGGTGCGGCGTACTGACACAATCGACCCATACGTTAAAACCATCCAGGCCCGCCACCGATAGTGAAAATGTTGGTGATGTCGGGGGCCCCAAGGGTGACGTCGCCACGCAACTGGCGCCCACAACCGCCTGGTAGCTGCCCCACTCGATGCCCGAGCGCGCGGCATGGAATGCGCGCGTGCCCTGCGCCGCCGCGGCGGCGGTGGCGCGCTGCATGCCGCCGATCGTCACCATCATGATCCCGAGCATGGCCAGCACCACGACGATAAAGATGGCCGCGACCAGTGCAAAGCCGCGTTCATGCCTTACGCGAACAGGAATGGAACGCCTCATGGGGAATTGTCCACGTGCACCTGATGCAGCAGCCGGACCTGTTCGCCGCTGGCGGTGTCCGCGACGGTGACATCAAGCGTCACGAGGCCGGCGCGCTGGTTGGTGCCCGGCGAGTAGCTGAAGGTGCAGGCCGTGACCGGCGTGGTGAGCAAGGCATTGTTACCACCGGAAAGTGGCGCCGCCGCGGGATCGGTCGGTTGTGTCGCGCTGATCGCGTAGTCCCAATAGCGTGTGATGGTGCCGGCCGAACCCGGGTTGCAGACATAGGTGATGGGTGTGTCAACGATAAAAACCCGCTGATCGGGCGAGGCCCAGCGGAACCTGAAACTGCCGGTGTTGAGCGCGACACGGTGCTCATCGGCGGGGGCGCCATCGTCATTGTCGATGGTGAATGTCGTGTAGGCGGGATTGGTGATCACGCGCCCGGCGGAAAGATCCAGGCCGGCATCGGTGTAGGCATCGGCGCTGGTCACGCCCTGGTTGTAGATCGCGAGCCGCCGCGTTGTCGAGGGAAACGGCACCGTGATGTTCCGGAAAAAACCGACGATATTGAACCCATCGCTGTCCGTGGCATTAATTCTCAGCCGGTACTGTGTGGGGGCATGGTTGTGACCGATGTCACCCGGGCCCTCGCGGTAGCGCGCGCCATCCATGGTATTGAGCATTTCAATCATGCTCCGGCCGCCGGCCGTCGTGACGCGGACGCTGTTCGGCAACGCCAGGCGAATATCACGGGCGGTGCGGCGCAGCGCCATCTCGGCGGCGTCCACCAGCTCGGCGCGGCGCACCTGCGCCTGATAGCCCTGGATCGGGCGCACGATGAACGACCCCAGCACCGCGGCGATGATCCCGGTGATGGTGATCACGACGACCAGCTCGACGAGGGTTACGCCCCGGATACGGTGTGCACGTTGGCCCATGGGCCGTAAGGCAAAAGGAGTCAGGTGCATGGCCGTGATCAGTAGTTCGTGCGATAACCGCTGATCACGACGGTTCCGCTGGCAGGCGCGGGTGGCGTCACCGTCACCTGCACGCGTACGGCATTGCTGGCAGTGATGACCGTCAACGCCTCAGCCGCGGCCTGTGCTTGCACGGTGTAGCCGCCGAGACCGTTTATCGGATTGCCATTCTGATCGCGCGCGCCAACGTCGGTGAAGTTGTAGTCGAGCACATCGTCGTAGGTCGGTCGAGTGTTACCGGGACCGACGGTGAAATTCTTGGTCAGGGCCTCTTCCAGATAGGCCTCCGCAATCGCGATCGCTTGATGCGCGATGACGGGATCGGCGCTGGCGCTGGTGTTGCGAATAAAAACCGTTAGCACACCCGCCAGCGCCACGCCGATAATGACGATGGCGACAACCAGCTCCACCAGCGTGACACCGCGCATGCCGACATGGGTCTTGCACGGATTCATAAGCGCTCCACGAATCCGGTGGCACGGTGCACGCGGAACTGGCTGCCGCCGACGCCTATCGTTATCGTCGCCGGGACAAAACTGGCGCTGCCATCCGGCGCGAAATTGAAATCCTGCGCGTCGAGCATCACGCCGTCCGGGGCCGTGCGCGTGAAGGTCGTGGCGTTTCCGGAGGGATCGGCGATGGGTGTGTTGTAAGGCCCGGTACCGCACGCCGCCACGCTCGCGGGCCGGTACAGCGTGAAGCCGGTCGCCGTGGTCTGCACGCGCACGGTACAGCCGGTCGCCACCGCGTGCTTCTGCGCGTAGCGCACCGCGGACAACGTTTCATCGAAAAATCCGCGCTGGCGAAAAATATTAATGTCGAAAAACAGCGGCCCGCTCACCGCCGCGATCAACGCGATGATGACCAGCGTCGCGACCAGCTCGACGAGGGTGAAACCTCCGGAAAGACCAATGGGCATCGCCATGCATCGCCTGGAAGTCATCCCATCATGCTCCACAGTTATCTCGCCTTAAAAAAACGGGGCGCTGACTCCAAGCCAGCGCCCCCATGCTTTGCGGTTTCACCGG
>MFTB01000104.1 GCA_001785195.1 Candidatus Muproteobacteria bacterium RIFCSPHIGHO2_12_FULL_60_33 | reverse complement strand
AACCGGCTCGAACAAACTCCGAATCCGCGCGCTGTCCGCCACGCGCAACGCCACGACGAGATCGATATCCCGCGTCATGCGCGGCGTGGCGTAGTAGTTCATCGCCATCGAACCGGTGAGCATGTACGCCATACCGGCTCCTTCCAGCCTGGCACCGACGTCGCGCAGCACGTCGAGCTCGCTCAGCATACTTGACCCCAGGGATTAGCGGCAGCGGCGGGAAACACCAAGCGCGGTTTCAGATCATCGAACGTCAAAGCCATTGGGTGGTTGTTTCAATATCGGCCGGATGGTTCATCCGCGAGATATTAGGCGGCCCTAATATAGGGGTCAATCCGACACGCCTGCATAGCGACGGCGTGACCGGCCAGTAGTTGTGTGAACCCGCCTGCTGGGCTAGGCTGCTGTGCATCTAAAATTTTAGTCGGAAGAAATAAGGGTAGCGTCCCCTTTTGGCGCGCCAATAGAAACCACCACGGATGACGCAAGCGGGCGACCCAAGAACCGAGATATATCAGCTGGCGCTACACGCCGCTCCCTGCGGCATCATGGTGGTCGGCGATCGCGGCGATATCCAGTTTGTGAATCAAACGCTCGCGGACATGTTCGGCTATAGTTTGGAAGAGCTCTTGGGTAAGCCGGTTGAAATTCTGCTGCCCGAGCAACACCTCGCCGCGCACCGGCGCCATGTCGAAAACTACGCACGCCGTCCGGAGCCGCGGCCGATGGGCGCCGGAAGAGACCTTGAGGGGGTCAGCAAAGACGGCCGGCGGTTTCCCGTGGAAATCGGGTTGCAACCCGCGCAAACCTATTCCGGATGGATTGTGGTCGCAACGCTGATCGATATCACGAAGCGAAAGGCCATCGAAGAGCGATTGCGCAAGCACGAAGAGCGGCTCGAGGAGCTGGTTGCGGAACGCACATGGGAGTTGCGCGAAGCGCAGCGGGAAAAGGAACGCGTCCTGGAACACCTCATCCAGGCGGAAAAAATGACTGCCGTGGGCACGTTGGTCAGTGGTATCGGCCACGAAATCAACAATCCTCTGTACGTGGTTTTGGCCACGGCCGAAGCGCTCACGGACGAGGAGGACCTCGCCCGGTGTCGCGCTTACGGTCACGAAATCCTCAAGCAGGCGAAGGACATTGCCGAGACCGTGAAGAACCTGTCACAATACGCTCAGCCAGGTGCTCGGCACGACCTCCAACGCGTGGACATCAATGCGTCGATAGCCGGCGCCGTGCGTCTTGCCAGGCGCGCGTTGCGCGATGACCGGATCGAGATCAAGACCACGACGAGCCCCGCGCCGGACATTCTGGCCAAGCCCGAGGAAATTCGGCAGGTGGTATTCAACATCATTCGCAACGCCATTCAGGCCATCGCCGACAAGGGGCTGATCGAGATCCACACGGCGCAGGAAGGAGACTGGGTGGCGGTGCGCATCCAGGATACCGGGGCAGGAATTCCGAACGAACACCTGAAACGGGTATTCGATCCGTTCTTCACCACCAAGGGGCCGGACGAGGGTGAAGGGCTCGGGCTTTATATCGTCCATCAGATTGTCACCCGATATCGGGGCACGATAGATGTTGAGAACCCCGCCGGCGGCGGGGCCCGATTTGTGATCCGGTTTCCAATCGCCGACCAGAAAAACGCTGAAGAGGAGCGCCCATGAAACATCATGTTCTGATTCTGGATGATGAGGCAGACGTCCGTACCGCCATCCGACTGCAGCTCAAGGACACGCGTTTCGAGATTCTGGAGGCTGAAAATGTTCAGCAGGCCATCGGCTTGCTGGGCGACAATGCCATCAGCATCGACGTCATTATCTGCGACGTGCGAATGCCGGGAATCAGCGGGGTCGAGGCGGTCACCACCTTTCAGCGCGAGTACCCCACCACGCCGGTGATCATCCTGACTGGCTTTCCAGACGTCGCGCTCGCCGTGGACTTCATGAAGAAGAACGACGTGGTCGATTATCTGACCAAGCCGGTGGAAAAAGACAAGCTGATCGCGGCGGTCGAGCAGGCCGCGCAAGGCCGCAAGCTATTCGGGTGACGTCAGGTGGCGTGCTCGAAGCGAAAGCGATAGGAAAATCAATCCCCCCTGATCCTGCCCGTCGCCGGCGTCCTGTGCCGATGCAACCTTAAGATAAAGGGGACGCTACCCTTTATTTCACCTCTATATCCCGTGGTAGATTCACCCCATGCCCCGGCTGGCCCGAACCGTTTGCGCCCGTGTGCCCCATCACATCACCCAGCGGGGGAATCGTCGCGAGAAAGTGTTCTTCACCGATGACGATCGCCACGCCTATCTGGGCTGGTTAAAGGAATATGCCGAGAAATACGAGGTCGATATTCTGGCTTATTGCCTCATGCCCAATCATATCCACCTGGTCGCGGTACCGGCAACCGAAGACAATCTGCAACAGGCGCTTAAACCCTTACACATGCGCTATGCCCAGCGGGTCAATCGTGCCAAAGGCTGGAAAGGGCATGTGTGGCAGGGGCGGTTCTTCTCCTCGGCCCTGGACGAGACCTATCTCTGGGCGGCCGTGCGCTACGTGGAGCGCAATCCGGTGCGGGCGCGGATGGTGCGCAAAGCGGAAAACTATCGCTGGTCCAGCGCCACGGCGCACTGCCGGGTCCGGGAAGATGAGGTGCTGACAAAAAAACCCAGCTGGCGCAAGCTATTCGAATCGATTGGCGATTGGTCCGCTTGGCTGGCCCAGGGTGACGCGCCGGAGAAATTGGAAGTCTTGCGGCGCAATGCCGAAAAGGGATTGCCCTGCGGCTCGGAAAAATTCATCCAGAGACTGGAGAAGCTGACGGGGCGAGCATTACAGTACCGGCCACGGGGACGACCAAGGAAGGATGATAAAAAAGGGTAGCGTCCCTTTTTTCCCCTTTTTCGAGGTAACAACAAGGATAAAAACAAGCGTGTATTACCCAAGAGGAGAAGAACAATGGGCACGATGGCGTATAAGCACCGGCAGCGAACGGCAGACGAGGAGGGACCATGGGAGACCGTCTGAAAAAAATGTGGCGGGCGTTCCGCGCGCCGAGCACGCGCTACGCGGCCGGCACGCTGCTCGTGATCGGCGGCGTGGGCGGCATCATCTTCTGGGGCGGTTTCAACACCTTCATGGAATACACCAACAAGATGGAATTCTGCCTCTCGTGCCATGAGATGCGCGCCGCTGTTTTCGAGGAGTACAAGCAGACCGTTCACTACCAGAACACCAGCGGCGTGCGCGCCATCTGCTCCGACTGCCACGTGCCCAAGGTGTGGGAGGCCAAGCTGTGGCGCAAGATACAGGCCACCTTCAAGGAACTGCCGCACAAGATCCTCGGCTCCATCGACACGCCGGAGAAGTTCGAGGCCAAGCGCCTGGAGCTCGCCGAGCACGTCTGGGCCTCGATGAAGGCCACGGACTCGCGCGAGTGCCGCAACTGCCACGATCTCGCCACGATGACGATCGACACCCAGAAGCGCCGGGCGCAGGTTCTACATGCGGATGCCAAGAAGAGCGGCGAGACCTGCATCGACTGTCACCAGGGCATCGCGCACAAGGAGCCGAAGAAGCCGGGGTGAGCGCGGCGAGGGACGGGGCATGACGCGAGACAGATTGTTTTTGCTATGGGTGATCGCTTTCGGGCGCATTGCGAAACGGTCGGGTATTATCGATCCGGCGAAAGTGTAATTGAATCGAAGGCAACCTATGCAAACAGCTCTCATCGGTTTTCGTGGCGCCGGATCAATAATGAAACCCCTAACCCCTTATAAGATTGCCTGTTATTGCGGCGGCAAGGCGTCTTGGCTCAAGGCACGACCTGTTTATCGGGGTCTGCGCTTCAAATGGTCTTATGCCGCCGCAATAACTGCTGCAAGATTGTGGAGGTGGGTCATGGGTAAATGCATCAGGCAAACGGTCGTGGGTGTGGTTGGGTTGGCGGCCGTGGTAAGCGTGGCGGGAGTACAGGCGGCACCGCCCGACTGGTCCAAGGTTCCGGCGAAGTCGGTCACGCTGTTCTATCCCGGGCAATCGACCTATGAGTGGCTGGTCGGCCCGGAGCACAAGAAAAATGCCTACAAGAAGGTCGTTCAGGGCGAGGCCTGTCTTTCCTGCCACGAGGGCGAGGAGGCCGACATCGGCAAAAAGACCGCGACCGGTCAGCGTCTCGAACCCAACAAGCTCGACGGTAAACAACCGGTAATCGATCTCAAGGTCCAGGCGGCCTACGACAATAAGAATCTTTACTGGCGCTTCCAGTGGAAGACCAAGAATAACTATCCCGGCAGCGCCTACCCGTTCTACCGGTTCGACGGCAAGGAGTGGAAAAAGTACGGCGCGCCGCGCCTGGACAAGGAGGTGCAGGAGGGCAAGCAGCCGGCCGTCTACGAGGATCGCTTGACCATCGTGCTCGACGACGGCAAGGTCGAGCGCTTCAAGGCGCACGGTTGCTGGCTCACCTGTCACGACGGCATGCGCGACACGGCCAAGGTGGCGAGCGAGGATGCCGTCAAGGCCAACCCGCTGCTCGGTCAAGCGCTGAAGAAAACGGACGTGCGCAAGTACCTGCCCTCGACGCGCACCGACGCCAACGCGAGCTGGGACAAGACCAAGTCGCCCGAAGAGATCGCCAAACTCAAGGCCGCCGGCCAGTTCGTCGATCTCATGCAGTGGCGCGCGCACCGCTCGAATCCCGTGGGCATGGCCGACGACGGTTACATCCTCGAGTACCGCAACTTTGACGAGGGCAAGAACATGTTCAGCTCGAACCTGGACAAGGAGAAGAAACAGCCCAAGTACATGTTCGATGCCGCCAAGGTCGGGGCCAAGGCGATCGGTGCGGACAAGATGCGCGATCTCAAGGGGCCGCAAGCTCTGGTGCCCGGGCAAAGCGCCGTCCCGTTCGACCCGGCCGCCGGCTGGAAGGAAGGCGATTTGCTGCCGCAGTACTACGTGAACCGCGCCGATGCCAAGGATTCGGCCGCCGACAACAGCAATACGAAGGGGACCTGGAGCAATGGGACCTGGACCGTGGTCTGGTCGCGTCCACTAGACACCGGCCACCCCGAGGACGACAAGATCCTCAAGGCAGGCGGCGCATACACGGTCGGATTCGCGGTGCACGACGACAACATCACCACCCGCGGTCACCACGTTTCCTTCCCGGTCACGCTCGGTCTCGGCGTCAAGGCCGACATCGAGGCCGTGAAGACGAAATAGTCCGGTTCAATCGCCCCGCGCCGGACGCCGGGCGCTACGAACGGGTCTTGTGGGGTGCAAGGCGTTTCTTCAGGCGCGCCGTCGAAAGACGGCGCGGGATGTTTTGTGCAAACGAGGGGTTAGCGCGGCGGACGATGTCCAGGGGTAACGACGGCGCGCCTGGCCCGCGAGGCGGTGTTATATAGCGACCAGTGAATTTAGGTCGATGATCTCCTGAAGGAGGATCGGCTCAGGCCGTCGCGGCGGCTTCCGCGAACTCGCGCGTGCGCCCGGTGTAATTCGGCGTCCAGCCGGAGGTGTCGATGAAGTAACGTACCGCCTTGCAGCGGGCGCAGCCGCGCATCTCGAACCAGTGCTCGGCGTTGGCCGGCACGTTGATGTAGTCGCCGCCGTTTACCTCCAGCAGATATTGTCCGCCGTCGGGCTCGACGAAGCCGAAGTAACCGGTACCCGCGAGGATATAGCGCACTTCGTTGTCGGCGTGGGTGTGTATCTTGTCGAACTTGGCGAGCATGTCGGCCAGCCCCGGGATGTCCTCGTGAATCACCACCATGTCGCGCGTCTGATAGCCCTTCTCGCGCTTGAGCTCCTCGAAGCGGTTCTGGACAAAACCGAGCAGCTCTTCCTTCTCGGCGTCATTCAGGCTTTTCTTTTCCATCAGTTCTCGCGCGCGTTTGTCCGCCGGTGCGGGCCAGCTGCGCAGCGTGATGCCGAGGCGCGCGAGGTGGCTCTGGACCGCGGACAGGTCTTTGAGTTCTTTTGCATCGGGAAAAATAATCCGGGCCATGATCGTTTTCTCCTTTGTTAATGATTAATGAACTGCTCAACGCAGAGACGCAAAGACGCAGAGAAAATTCAGGGATATTCAACGAGAAAAAACTCTGCGTCCCTCTGCGTCCTCCGCGTCTCTGCGTTAAAAACTAATAAATCAGATCTTCGCTTAGCCGATGATCGGCTTGTCGCCGCCGGGCCGTCGCACCGGCGGTTTGATCGGACGTTCTGAGCTGGGCACCGGTTTAGCCGGTGTCGGCGGCGGTGTCGACGGCCGGGTTTCGGGTGGTCGCGCTGGACGTGCTTCCGCTTCCGGGGGTCGTGCTTCACGCGGTTCCGGTTCCGGGCGCCGTGCTTCGTGCTCGTGGTGGCGTTCGCGTTCCGGACGGCGTCCGCGCTCCCCATGCCGCGCCTCGCGCCCCCGGCCCCCATGCCGGTCCGGACGGCCGCCGCGGCCGCGTTCGGCGCCGGGGCGGGGACGGTATTCGCGCTTGGCCGGCGGCTTCAGTATCGGCTGCATTTCCGGCATCACCGGGTGGATCGGGAGCTTGTGGCCGATGTACTCCTCGATCTCGGGCAGCGAAAACACATAGCGCTCGCAGGCAAAGCTCACGGCATCGCCCGAAGCGCCGGCGCGCGCGGTGCGGCCGATGCGGTGCACGTAGTCCTCGGCGTTCTGCGGCAAGTCGAAATTGAACACGTGCGAGACATCGGGGATGTGCAGGCCGCGCGCGGCCACGTCGGTCGCCACCAGCACCGGTAGCCGGCCCTCCATGAAGTCTTGCAGGATGCGCAGGCGCTGGGGCTGGGGCACGTCGCCCGAGAGCACCTCGGCATTCAGGTCGTTGACCTTGAGCCAGGCGGCGATGGTTTCCGCCGCGTCCTTGGTGTTGGTGAACACCAGGCTGCGGGTCGGATCCTTTTGGCGCAGC
>MFTB01000103.1:2106-8990 GCA_001785195.1 Candidatus Muproteobacteria bacterium RIFCSPHIGHO2_12_FULL_60_33 | reverse complement strand
ACCGACCGCGAGGCGCGCAAATTCGGCATCGTGGTGGTGGACGTGCGCATCCAGCGCGTGGACCTGCCGGATGAGGTCAGCCAGTCGGTGTATCAGCGCATGAAGGCGGAACGCTCGCGCATCGCCAACGAATTGCGCGCGCAGGGCGCGGAGGCGGCGGAGAAGATTCGCGCCAACTCCGAGCGCCAGCGCGAGGTGCTCCTGGCCGAGGCCTACGGCAAGGCCGAGCGGGTGCGCGGCGAGGGCGATGCCCGGGCCACGGCGCTGTATGGCGCGGCCTACGGGCGCGCGCCGGAATTCTATTCGCTGTATCGCAGTCTCGGCGCCTACAAGGAAAGCTTCCGGTCGAAAGAAGACATCCTGATCGTGGACCCGAGCTCGGATTTCTTCAAATACATGAAGAAACCCACCCGGTAAGCCACCCTGGCCGGAGCGGGCTATGTGGCATGACCTGTGGATCGCGCTGGCGTTGCTGCTGATACTGGAGGGCATTTTCCCCTTTCTCAGCCCGGACGGGGTGCGCAAGGCCCTCGCGGCCATTCACCAGCTGAGCGACTCGCAATTGCGCTTCGCGGGCCTGACCAGCATGTTGGCCGGCGTGGTGTTGCTCTATATCATAAATCGTTAACTTTTACTTATTGGAACCGCAGATGAACGCAGATAAACGCTGACAAAAAGCAGAGCCTGTATTTTGTTTTTCTAATCCGCGTTCATCCGCGTTTATCTGCGGTTTCTAAATTATTTATAACAATCTCCATGTCCACGAAAGAACGCTGGCTGCTGCCCGATGGCGTCGAAGAGATCCTGCCCGCCGAAGCCCGGCGCGTGGAGAGTCTGCGCCGCCGCCTGCTCGATTTGTTCGAGACCTGGGGTTATGAATTCGTGATGCCACCGCTCATCGAGTATCTCGAGTCGCTGTTGATAGGGGCCAGCCGCGACCTGGACCTGCAGACGTTCAAGGTCACGGATCACCTGACCGGGCGTCTCATGGGCGTGCGCCCGGACATGACGCCGCAGGCGGCGCGTCTCGACGCGCACTATCTCAAGCGCGGCGCGCCGACGCGCCTGTGCTACATGGGCTCGGTGTTGCGCACGCGGCCGGACGGGTTCGGCGGTTCGCGCGAACCGCTGCAGCTCGGTGCCGAGCTTTTCGGTCATGCCGGCCCGGAGGCCGACGCGGAAATATTGGGCCTCATGATCGAGGCGCTGCGCCTGGCGGACATCCGCGACGCGCATTTTGATCTCGGCCACGTCGGCGTGTTCCGCGGGCTGGCCACGCACGCGAAACTGAACGCCGAACAGGAAATGGAATTGTTCGACGCGCTGCAGCGCAAGGCAAGCAACGACGTCGAGGCCCTGTTGGCCGCCAGCGACGCACCGGCGGCGTCAAAGCGCATGCTGGCGGGTTTGCTGGACCTCAGCGGCGGGCAGGAAGTGCTGGCGCGCGCCCGCCAGCAGTGGCGCGAGGCACCGAGACCGGTGACGCGCGCACTCGATGAATTGGAGGCGGTGGCCGGGCGGGTGGCGAAACGCCCCGAGGCACCGACGCTGTATTTCGATCTGGCCGAACTTTCCGGTTATCACTACTACACCGGCGTGGTGTTTTCCGCGTTCGTACCCGGCTATGGGCAGGCCATTGCGCGCGGGGGGCGCTACGACGGCATCGGACGCGCTTTCGGTCGCGACCGTGCCGCCACCGGTTTCGGCGCGGACCTGCGTCAATGGCTGCGCGTTTCCGCCGCGGCGTCGCCGGCGCTCGCCGGTATCCTCGCGTCGGGCAGCGACGACACGGTGTTGCAGGCTGAGGTCGCGCGCTTGCGCGCCGAAGGCCAGCGCGTGGTGATGCGGCTTTCCGGAGACAAGTCACCCGCGTCCGAGTTCGGTTGCGACCGCGAGTTGATCAAGCGAAGCGGCCGTTGGGTGATCGAGGTTGTTAAATAATATTTATAACCGCAGATGAACGCAGATTAATCGAGTACGTAGATAAACGCAGACTTCTTGGAGAAAAATCGGTGTGATCCGGGGAGATAATTTTATTTACATTTATCTGCGTTTATCCGTTTTTACATCCGCGTTTATCTGCGGTGAAAAATCATACAGAGAACTGACATGGCTAAGAACGTCGTCGTGGTCGGCACCCAGTGGGGTGACGAAGGCAAGGGGAAAATCGTCGACCTGCTGACCGACCGCGCGCACGCCGTGGTGCGTTTCCAGGGTGGACACAACGCCGGGCACACGCTGGTCATCAACGGCAAGAAAACCGTGCTGCACCTGATCCCGTCGGGTGTGCTGCGCGACGGCGTGATGTGCCTGATCGGCAACGGCGTGGTGCTGTCCGTGGCCGCGCTGTTCGAGGAAATGGACGAACTCACGCGCAACGGCGTGGACGTGGCGAAACGTCTGCGCGTGAGCGACTCCTGTCCGCTGATCCTGCCGCATCACGTGGCGCTGGATCACGCGCGCGAGAAGGCGCGTGGCAAGGCCGCCATCGGCACCACCGGGCGCGGCATCGGCCCGGCCTACGAGGACAAGGTGTCGCGCCGCGGCCTGCGTGTGGGTGATCTGCTCGATACCCGGACCTTCCCCGACAAGCTCAAGGGCGTGATGGAGTATCACAACCACGCGCTCAAGAATTATTTCCACTGCGACACGGTGGATTACGCTGAAACGCTTGCGGAATGCCTGAAGCTGGCCGAGCGCCTGCGCCCGCTGGTGGCGGATATTCCCGAGCTGCTGTATCAATACGGGCGCGACGGCAAGCGCGTGATGTTCGAAGGCGCGCAGGGCGCGCTGCTGGATATCGACCACGGCACCTATCCTTATGTCACTTCCTCCAATACCTGCGCCGGCGCGGCCGCCACCGGCAGCGGCGTCGGTCCCGGAAGGCTGGATTACGTACTGGGCATCACCAAGGCCTACACCACGCGCGTGGGCGCGGGGCCGTTCCCGACCGAGCTTAACGACGGCGTCGGCGACCGCCTGGGCGAGCGCGGCAAGGAATTTGGCTCCACCACGGGGCGCAAGCGCCGCTGCGGCTGGTACGACGCCGTGATCATGCGCCGCTCGAACCAGTTAAATGGTGTTACCGGCCTGTGCGTGACCAAGCTGGATGTGCTGGATGGGCTCGATGCCATCCGCGTGTGCACGGCGTACCGCCATGAAGGCAAGCTGCGGACAACGCCGCCGAGTGGCGCGGATGCGCTGGCAAAATGTGAACCGGTTTACGAGGAAGTGCCGGGTTGGACCGAATCCACGCTGGGCGTGCGCAGCTTCAACAAGCTGCCGGCGAATGCACAAAAGTATTTGAAGAAGATCGAGGAACTTACCGAGGCGCGCATCGACATCATCTCCACCGGCGCCGAGCGCGACGACACCATCATTCTGCGGCATCCCTTTGAATAAGGATTCCCGTGCGGAGACTTGCTGGTATTATCTGTTACACGGGACGGGGAGTCCCGAATTTAGGATGGTACCGAGGAGAGGACTTGAACCTCCACGAGCTTGCGCCCGCTAGCACCTGAAGCTAGTGCGTCTACCAATTCCGCCACCTCGGCATGCAGCCCGTGAATTATACGGGACCCTACAGGACGGCGCACTCTACCGATAGATAAAATTCATGTCAACGCGAAAACCCAAAAGACCAATTCAAGACCCCATGGCGGAACGGGAGCAACAAAAATACGAACACCCTGTTCCCAGCCGCGAGGCCATTCTCGCGCTGTTGACCGAGCGCAACGAGCCCTTGCCGTTGCGCGAACTGGCGGACGCGCTGGGCGTGCACGGCGAGCGCGACGAGGATGCATTCAGCCGCCGCCTTGGCGCGATGGAGCGCGATGGGCAGATACTTAAAAACCGCCGCGGCCTGTACGGGCTCGCGCGCAAGATGGACATGGTGACTGGGCGTGTCAGCGGTCATCCGGACGGTTTCGGCTTCCTGATCCCCGACGACGGGGGCGAGGACCTGTTCCTTTCTCCCGCCGAGATGCGCCAGGTGATGCATGGCGATCGCGTGATGGCGCGCGTCACCGGTGTCGATCAGCGCGGGCGGCGCGAAGGCATGGTGGTCGAAGTGCTGGAGCGGGCGCACACGACCGTGGTCGGCCGTTACGTCACGCCTAAAGGCATGGGTTTCGTCGTGCCGGAGAACAAACGCATCACCCAGGATATCGTGATATCGCGCGGCGACGAGAACGGCGCGAAAGAAAACCAGATCGTGGTGGCGGAAATCACGTCACCGCCCACGCGCCACCGCGCGCCCGCGGGCCGCGTGGTGGAAGTGCTCGGCGATCACATGGCGCCCGGCATGGAAATCGAGGTTGCCATCCGCGCGCACGACATTCCTCACGTCTGGCCGCAGGCGGTGCGGGACGAGGTCGAAGGGCTGGCGCCGCAGGTTCCCGCGCAGGCCAGCGCGGGACGCTTCGACCTGCGCGGCCTTCCGCTGGTCACGATCGACGGCGAGGACGCGCGCGATTTCGACGACGCCGTGTTCGCCGAACACGACGGCCGCCAGTGGCGGCTGATCGTGGCCATCGCCGACGTATCCTATTATGTCAAACCCGCCACGGCACTGGACCGCGAGGCCTACCAGCGCGGCAACTCGGTGTATTTCCCGCAGCACGTCATCCCGATGCTGCCGGAGGTGCTGTCGAACGGTCTGTGCTCGATCAATCCGAAGGTGGACCGTCTGTGCATGGCCTGCGAGATGCAGATTGACGCCGCCGGCAACATCAGCCGCTACCGGTTCCTCGAGGCGGTCATGCGCTCGCGTGCGCGCCTCACCTACACCAAAGTGGCGGCCATGGTCGCTCCTGAGCATCCTGCTCCCGCGAATCTTCTGCATCCCGGCACACCGCCGGTGAAAAGGGACGCCGCGCTGCGGCGCGAATACGCCGATGTCGTCCCGCACCTGGAGGCGCTGCATGGCCTCTACAAGATTCTGCACACGGTGCGCATGAAACGCGGCGCGGTGGATTTTGAACTGCCGGAAACGCGCATCGTGTTCGACGCGCAGCGCAAGATTCAGCATATCGTGCCGCTGCAGCGCAACGATGCCCACCGGCTGATCGAGGAATGCATGCTGGCGGCCAACGTCTGCGCCGCGGAAATTCTGAAAAAGCACAAAGTGCCGGCGCCGTACCGTATTCACGAAGGACCGACGCAGGAAAAACTGACCGCCCTGCGCGAGTTCCTTTCCGAGATCGGCCTTTCCCTCGGTGGCGGCGATAAACCACAGGCGCAGCATTATTCCAAGCTCATCAAGCAGGTGGAGAAGCGCCCGGACTCGCGCCTGATCCAGACCGTGTTGCTGCGTTCGCTGTCACAAGCGGTATACAGCCCGGACAACATCGGCCACTTTGCGCTGGGTTATCCGAACTACACCCATTTCACCTCGCCGATACGCCGCTACCCGGACCTGCTGGTGCACCGCGCCATCAAGAGCATCCTGGTGAAACGCCCCGCGGAGATCGCGCTGGAGCTGGCCAAGCAGCAGGGCGAGCACTGTTCCCTGACCGAACGCCGCGCCGACGAGGCCACGCGCGAGGTGGTGCGCTGGCTCAAGGCCGAGTTCATGATGGACAAGATCGGCGAGGAATTCGACGGTTATATCAGCGGTGTCACCAATTTCGGGATTTTCGTAGAGCTGGTCCAGGTCTACGTGGACGGCCTGGTGCACATCACGGCGCTGGGCAACGATTACTATCACTTCGACGCGGCGCATCATCGCCTGATGGGCGAGCGCACGCGCCAGATCTACCGCCTGGGCGACAAGGTGCGCGTGCGCGTGGTGCGCGTGGACTTGGACGAAACCAAGATTGATTTCGAACTGGCCGGGGTGACGGGCGCCAAAACCGGCAAGGCCCCCAAGCGTCGTCCTGAAGCGAAACGCCACGGCAAGTCTTCCGGAAAGCGTTCGAGGAAACGCCGGCGCTGACATGGATGAGCAACATGTTTGCGGTGTGCACGTGGTACTCGCCGCGCTGAAGTCCAGACCGGACCTTGTCGAGGAAATCTGGGTCAGTGACGCACGCGGCGACAAGCGCATGGCCGCGGTGCTGGACGCCGCCCGTGCCGCGCATGTGAAGGTCCACAAATCGCCGCGCGCCGCCCTTGATCGCCTGGCCGACGGCGTGAAACACCAGGGCGTGGTGGCGCGTCTGCGCGCCACGCCGGTACAGAAGGAGCAGGACCTCGAATCCTTTCTCGCCCATTTGCCGCCGATGCCGCTGCTGCTCGTGCTCGATGGCGTGCAGGACCCGCATAATCTCGGCGCCTGCCTGCGCAGCGCCGATGCCGCCGGGGCCCATGGCGTCATCGTGCCGCGCGAACACAGCGCGCCGCTTTCGGCCGTCGCTCGCCGCGCCGCCAGCGGCGCGGCGGAATCCATCCCGGTGTTTCAGGTCGTGAATCTCGCGCGCACCTTGCGCGAACTCAAGGAGGCCGGCATCTGGCTTGCCGGTGCCAGCCAGGAGGCTGATACTGATATTTTTCGCGCCGACCTGCGCCGGCCGCTGGCCATTGTATTGGGCGGAGAGGGCAAGGGCCTGCGGCGGCTGACGCAGGAAGAATGCGACATGCTGGTGCGCATCCCCATGGCCGGCACCGTGGAGAGCCTGAACGTCTCGGTGGCGGCCGGTGTATGCCTCTTTGAGGCCGTGCGGCAACGGAGCAGCGGCGACTGAGATCCCCGATAAAAAGAAAAAAATCAGACAGGATTCACAGGATTAAAAAACATGATTAACAGGATTTTTTTATTTCTAAAATCCTTAATCCTGTAAGTCCTGAATAATCCTGTTAATCCTGTCCATTTTATTTTGTCAGGAAAAGACATATGTTCGATTTTATGAAAAACCCCAAGACGCCGCCCGCGAACGAGGCGCTGC
>MFTB01000103.1:0-2092 GCA_001785195.1 Candidatus Muproteobacteria bacterium RIFCSPHIGHO2_12_FULL_60_33 | reverse complement strand
GCGAACGAGGCGCTGCCCGGGCGCGCCGAGAAAATGCCGGTGCCGGAAAAACATTTCGTCAACGGTCGTCCGCTCACGCCGCCGTTTCCGGCGGGTATGGAACAGGCGATGTTCGGGCTCGGCTGTTTCTGGGGCGCGGAAAAATATTTCTGGCAGTTGCCGGGGGCGTACGTGACCGCCGCCGGCTACGCTGGCGGCCACACACCCAATCCAACCTATAAGGAAGTATGCAGCGGCATGACCGGTCACAACGAAGTGGTGCTGGTGGTTTACGATCCGAAGCAGGTGAGTTACGCGCAATTGCTGAAACTGTTCTGGGAGGCGCATGACCCCACGCAAGGCATGCGCCAGGGCAATGACGCCGGCACGCAATACCGCTCCGGCATCTACGCCTACAACGAGGCGCAGAAGCAGGCGGCGCAGGCTTCGCTCGCACGTTATCAGGAGGAACTGATGAAAGCGGGTTTCGCGCCCATCACCACCGAGATCCTCGATGCGCCCGAGTTTTATTACGCCGAGGATTACCACCAGCAATATCTCGCCAAGAATCCACGCGGCTACTGCGGCCATGGCGGCACCGGCGTGACTTGCCCACTCTAGCGTGGCGCTCACGCTCTACACCGTCGGTCACGGCAATCGCAAGCTCGAGGAACTGGTTGCACTTCTGAAGGAAGCGGGGGTGGATACGCTGGTTGACGTGCGTGCGCAACCGCGTTCGCGCCACAATCCGCAGTTCAACGACGACTCGCTGCGCCTGACCTGCGAGAACGCCGGTATCGTTTATCACTGGGCCGGACGCCAGCTGGGCGGGATGCGCACGCCGCGCCCGGACTCGCCGCACGCGGCGCTCGATGAGAACCTGCGCGGCTTTGCCGATCACATGGACACCGATGCCTTCCAGAAGGGCGCCTCCCAATTGCAGCATCTGGCCGCGCGCGGCGTGTGCGCCATGCTCTGCGCCGAGCGCGACCCGGCGCATTGCCACCGCTCATTGATCGCGGACTACCTGACGCTGCAGGGCATGCGGGTGGTGCATCTGATCGCCCCCGGCGAGACACGCGAACATGCGCTTTCGCCCGCGGCGCGGCGCGAATCCGCGGCCCTGGTCTATGACCGGCAGGTCAGCGGGCAACTCGGCCTGGACCGCTGACGCCACGGTGGTATCGGCGGACTCCGGGAAAATCACTGGTTTTTAGCGGGTTTGGCGGCCCGGCCAGCCTTGCCCGGACCGGGGGGATTCCAGTAGAATGCGCCGCTCTTTTGAGCAATCGCCCCTCGGGGCGCCCTTGCCTTACCGGCCGCATAACAACTACAAAACGGCAGCGGAAGGCTGAAGTTCATCCATAAGGAGTGTTGCATGCGTCATTACGAAGTCGTTTTCATGGTCCACCCGGACCAGAGCGATCAGGTGCCCGCGATGATCGAGCGCTACCGCTCGATGATCGAGTCCGCCCAGGGCGCGATCCACCGCCTCGAGGACTGGGGCCGCCGCCAGCTCGCCTATCCCCTGAACAAGGTGCACAAGGCGCACTACGTGCTCATGAATATCGAGTGCGAGCTCGCGACCCTGCGCGAACTGGAATCGGCGTTCCGCTTCAACGACGCGGTGCTGCGCTCGCTCGTCATCAAGCGCAAGCACGCCGTCACCACTCCGTCGCCGCTGGTGAAGGAGAGCGAAGAAAAAATGGCCGCGCCCGCGCCGGCAGCGGCGGATACTGATAGCGGCGACAGCGAAGCGGCCGAATCCGCCGCGCCCGACCAGATTTAAGGAGCACGACCATGTCACGTTTTTTCCGACGCAAAAAATTCTGCCGCTTCACCGCCGAGAAGGTGGAAGAGATCGATTACAAGGATATCGCCGTGCTAAGCGGATTCATCACCGAGACCGGCCGCATCATCCCGTGCCGCAACACCGGCACCAAGGCCCGTTACCAGCGACAACTGACACGCGCCATCAAGTACGCGCGCTATCTGGCGCTGATGCCGTACTGCGACAGTCACTGAACGAATACCGCGAGGTCTGAACGATGGAAGTCATTCTGCTGGAAAAAGTACGCAATCTCGGAAATCTTGGCGAACAGGTCAAGGTGAA
>MFTB01000102.1 GCA_001785195.1 Candidatus Muproteobacteria bacterium RIFCSPHIGHO2_12_FULL_60_33 | reverse complement strand
GCGCGCGCTGAAATTCGGTGACATCCTGCACGGTGCCGACCATGCGGATCGGCTTGTCGTTCTCATCGAAAGTGACCTCGGCCTGTTCGTGCACGATGCGTTCCGTGCCGTCGGGCCGCACGATGCGGTGATAGATGCTGTAGGGCGCCTTTTCATTCAGGGCCTTGTTGACCGCCTCCGTGACGGATTGCCGGTCGCCCGGATGCACCGAGTTGAGAAACGCTTCATAGGTCGCGCCGAACTGCCGGGGCGTGAGGCCGAAGATGCGGAAGATCTCGTCCGACCAGCGCAGTTCGTTGGTGACGATGTCCAACTCCCAGTTGCCGAGGTGCGCGATGCGCTGGGCGTTTGCCAGGCTGGCCTCGCTCTCGCGCAGCGTCTCTTCCGCTTGTCGTGTCCGTGTGAGGTCGCGAAATCCAACGAGCACACCAGTCGGCTGGCCGGTATCAGCGCGGATTATTCGTACCCTGGTTTCGATGGGCCGACCGGTGGGGTTTGTCGGATCATCCGCTTCTCTAGAGATGAAAACATCCCGACGCTCCCTGCGCGCTAGGCATATGGGGCAGGGAACAGGCTCGCCGTGAGGGTGCATCAGTGATGTGATATCCCGTCCAACGGTTGTTTCCGGTGTCAGGCCGGTGAATTGGTAAAATGCCCGGTTCGCCCGCACCACCTTGTCCTCCAGGTCAACCAAGTACAGGGATTCCTCGATAAAATCCATGGCATACGTCCACTCCACGGTGGATCTTGCCAGTGCTTCCTCCGTTCGCTTGCGCTCGGTGATGTCTTCGGAGATGCCCAGCAGGTAAAGCGGCTTTCCTGTCTCGTCCAGGATCGGGATTTTTTTGGTGCGCAGGAGGCGCACGCCTTTGTGTCTGGTGTGAATGGGTTCCTCGGGGATGTCGTGGATCTGGTCGCCGTTCAGAACCTGTCTGTCCTTGGAGGTGAAGAAATCCGCCTCTTCCTTGGTGAAGAAGTCGTAATCGCTCTTGCCCAGCATCTCATCGCGGGAGTAGCCGAGCAATTCCTCGGCGGCCTTGTTGAAGCGCACGAACCGCAGGTTTTTTGCATCCTTGACGAACAGCATGTTGGGGAGGTTCTCGACCATGGAATGGAGGAGCGCCTGCGTGCGCTGGTTTTCATTTTCCGCCAGCATGCGCGCGGTGATGTCCTTGCCGGTGGAGACAAAATGGCTGGTCCGTCCCTCCGCATCCTTGATCGGCGTGATGGTCTTTTCCTCGTAATACAGGGTTCCGTCCTTGCGGCGGTTGGTGAAGATTGCGCGAAACGCCTGGCCGCGTTCGATTGTGTCCCACAGCCGTTGATAGAAGTCTGCACCGTGCTCGCCGGATTTGACGATGTTGGGTTTTTTGCCGACGGCCTCGGCGCTGCTGAACCCGGTGATCCGCTCAAATGCCTGGTTGACGTGCTGGATGATGGCGTTGCGGTCGGTGATGATGACGGAGTCGGCTGTCTGGACAACCACGCTCGAAAATAAAAGCATTTGCTGTTCCGCGCGGCGGCGCTCGGTGACGTCGCGCACCATCGCAATCACTTCATCGCCCGCGGACGGCGCGATGCGCGCCTCGTAATCGCGCGCTTCGCCGTCGAGGGTGAGGCGGTAGGCGTGGGTCTGGACCGCGCCGGTCTCGATCGCCCGGCGGATGAGCCGCAGCGACTCCTCGGCGACGTCGCGCGGCAGCACATCCATGGTTTTCTTGCCGAGGAATTCGCCCGGCGGAACCAGGGTGGGAAAGTCCTGCGCCGGTTTGTAATCGAGATAAGTGCCGTCGCCGCGGATGCGGAACAGCAAATCCGGGATCGCCTCGATGAAGGCGTGGCTGCGCGCCTCGGCTTGGTTGCGCTCGGCGCGCGCGCGGTGATAGGCGAGCGCCAGCGCCAGCGCGTCGGCGAAATGCGCGACGATTTTCTCGTCCTCGTCCTCGAACGGCGTGTGATCGGTCTTGTCGCAGAGATAGACGCGCCCGTAGACCCGTCCCTCCTGCGAGATGGGTACGGCGAGCAGGTTTTTCATGGGCGGATGGTGCGGCGGGAAACCCGCGGAACGCGGATCTTTTGACAGGTCTTCCACGCGCAGCGCGCGGTTTTCCTTGATCACCACGCCGAGCAGGCCCTTGCCTTCGGGCCGGTGCCCGATGCGCGCCGCCTCCTCCGCGCTCACCCCGGTGTAGGCGAATTGCTCGAGCGCCCCCGCTTCATCGAGCAGCCCGATGGCGCCGTAACGCGCGTGCACGAGATCGGCGAGCGCCTCGATCGCGCCCTGCAGCAGCGGTTGCTCCACGTCGTGAATCGCGAGCAACGACAGCAGCCGCAGCGTGGCGCCGTGCAGGGCCTTGATCCGCTCGGCGCGGTGCGCCAGCAGCGCGTGATCCTCCTCCAGCTCCTGTTCGAGCTGCCGCACGGCGGCGCGCGGTTGCCCGCGCACGAGCATGGTCGTGAGCGCGGACAGATGCGTGACCGCGCCCACGAATTCCCCGGCGGGATCGAGCACGGGGACCGCATCGGTGTGCTCCGACGCCATGTGCGCCAGCACCTTCTCGAGCGGGGTTCCCGGTGCGACCGGTTTGGGGGCCGATGGGGGCAGGAGATCGGCGAAAATGCGCTCCGGGTGGCGCGCGATCTGGTGTTCGCTCACGAGCGCGCAGAACGCACCCGGCGTGCCGTCTTCGTTCGCGGTGAATACGGCATACAGCAACGGCCGCCGCGGCCCCGCCGGCAGGCTTGGTCGCTCTTCATCGAGGACCTTGACGATGCCTTGGGCGAGTGCGTTGCGCGCCGTGAGCATGGAGCTCAGAGGTGATGATCCTCGATGATAACTTCGACCTCGAGGTCGAGGTGCAGCACCTCGTTGTCCGCCATCATGGGTTTGATGTGGGTGCGCACGAATTCGATCAGCTTCTCCCGCGGCACGCGTCGCAGAATGGCGGCGCGCACCAGGATATTGCCGATGACGTCATCCTCGAACTCGATATGCTCGAAGGGTTGAGCCACGAGCAAGGACAGCGCCTTGCGCATCGCCACGCACCCGATGGCTGAACGCCGCCCGAGGATCAGCGCGTCGTGGATGGGTGGGACCCCGAACTCGCGCACGCGCGCCTTGACCGAGTGCTTGGTTTCCTTGATCGGCATGGTTCGGCTCTCCCGGGTGAGAAGGCGATCATTACTGCTTTCAGATCTTCCTGCGTAATCTGTATGGGAATGGAAAGTGCGGGGTTTGTCAATCTCATTAAAGATGGTCTGATATTGTCGAACCTCTGGTTTATGGCCGGTCACGGATTCGAAACCCCGGAAGCCCTCGGCCAAACAAAAAGCCCCGAGAGGGGCTTTTTGTTTGGCTGGCGCGCCCTCCCCCTAGAGGATAGACTCGCCACATCCCTGTGGCTCGCCCTTCGGGCGCACTTCGTGCGTCCAATTTCGCTCCAGGCGAAATTGTCGAACCTCTGACCCTTTGGGCCGAGAGGTCCGAAACCATAAAGCATGGCCATTAAACGAATGGGCCCAGACATCGGGCCCATTCGTTTAATGGCGCGCCCTAGAGGATTCGAACCTCTGACCTTCAGCGTCGGAGGCTGACGCTCTATCCAGCTGAGCTAAGGGCGCGTATTTGAACTATGGTACCACTCGAAATCCACCAATTCCTGGAAGGCATCGCGTCAGCCGCTGACGCTCGTTTTCGCGCGCGGCGCCTCCCTGCGCCGAAGCCGCGCTCAAACCCCGGGGCTCGGCTCCTGCCTCGCCCGTTCGACGGCGCAAACGTCCACTGGACGTTTGCGATAACCCCGTCTCACCCGGCTGAGCTAAGGGCGCATAATCGGCAATGGTAACACTTGGAATCTCGGCCTCTGAAGTACTTCGCGTCAGCCGCTGACGCTCGTTTTCGCGCGCGGCGCCTCCCTGCGCCGAAGCCGCGCTCGAACCCCGGGGCTCGGCTCCTGCCTCGCCCGTTCGACGGCGCAAATTTCTGCGCTTCACATCCCTGCTCGCGCAGAAATCCAGTCAAGCCGTCCCTGGCTTGTCGCTCGCGGCTCCTACGCCCGCCGCTCGCCCACAGGACGTTTGCGATAACCCCGTCTCACCCGGCTGAGCTAAGGGCGCTAAATCGGTCTGCTGTCGTTCCACACGTTGCTGGCGATTGGACCCGGCATGACTTTTATGCAGGGGACTTGATCTGGGTCATTTCCGTCGTGGAACGGGGACGCAAGAATACCCGTCAAGGCAGACAGCGTCCATCCTGTGATTTACGAGGGTGTTTTTTCAAAGTGAATATTAGGTTATACTAATACAGTTAAATTCAGGGTTCCGCCACTCGGCGGAGTGAAACTTCAACATTAAACGGGTAGGGTAAACAATGAGTGATCGTGCATTCTGGAAATCTTTTTCTGGCCTGATCGCCGCGCTGGTGGCGCTGACGGTCGTTCTCTTCATCCTCGCGCAGATGGTTGGCGACAAGCCGGCCAAGACCGTCGAAGCCACGGCGGATGCCAAGGCGGTTGCCGAGCGCATCAAGCCGGTCGGTGAGCTGACCGTCGGTGCGGTGCCGGCGGAAAAAATCGCCAGCTCCTCGAATCGGGTGATGGATGCCATCATTCCTTCCGCGAATGCGGCGGGTGCCGAGGACAAGGGCAAGAAAATTTACGATGCATCGTGCATGGCCTGCCATGCCGCGGGTGTGGCCGGTGCGCCGAAGCTGGGTGACAAGGCCAATTGGGGCCCGCGCATCGCCCAGGGCAACGACACGCTGTACAGCCATTCTCTCAAGGGCTTTCAGGGCAAGGCCGGCATGATGCTACCCAAGGGCGGCAACATGAGCCTCAAGGATGAAGACGTGAAGGCTGCCGTGGATTACATGGTGTCGCAGAGCAAGTAAGCCAGTCAGTTTTCAGTAGCAAAAAAGCGGCCGCAAGGCCGCTTTTTTTATCTCAGGAAAGCGCGCCGCCGCGATCGAGGCAGCGATATTGCACGGCTTCAGCCAGATGCGACGGGCGGATCATCTCCTCCGCCGCGAGATCGGCGATGGTGCGCGCCACTTTTAACACGCGGTGATACCCGCGCGCCGACAGCCCCAGCCGGTCGATCGCCTGCTCCAGCAGGCGTCGCCCCGATTCGTCCACCCGACAGGTTTCCTCGATCTGTTTGTTGTTGAGCGCGGCATTGGCGCAGCCGCTGCGGTTCTGTTGCCGCGCGCGCGCCGTTTCCACCCTCGTTTGCACCGCGTTTGAAGACTCACCAGCGCGCGCTGTTCGATCCAGCAGCACCTCGCGTGGCACCGCCGGCACTTCAATATGCATGTCGATGCGATCCAGCAGCGGACCGGAGATGCGCGAGCGGTAGCCGCTGACCTTGTCCGGGGTGCAACGGCAGCGCCCGGAAGCGTCGCCGTAATAGCCGCAGGGACAGGGATTCATGGCCGCCACCAGCTGAAACCGGGCGGGAAACTCCGCCTGGCGCGCCGCGCGCGAAATCGTGATCGCGCCCGATTCCAGCGGCTCGCGCAGCACCTCGAGCACGTGGCGGTCGAATTCCGGCAACTCGTCCAGAAACAGCACCCCGTGATGCGCCAGTGAAATCTCGCCCGGGCGCGGGTGGCTGCTGCCGCCCACCAGGGCCACGCCGGAGGCCGTGTGATGCGGCGCGCGGAACGGTCGTTGTTTCCAGTGCTTGAGTGAGAACGGCTTGTGCAGCGACTGGATCGCGGCGGTTTCGAGCGCCTCGTTGTCGTCCAGGCGCGGCAGGATGCCCGGCAGACGCGCGGCCAGCATGGTCTTGCCCGCGCCCGGCGGGCCGATCATCAGCAGGCTGTGCCCGCCGGCCGCGGCGATCTCGAGCGCGCGCCGGGCCTGGTGCTGGCCCCTGACATCGCGCAAATCCGGAACATCGGGAGATTCGGAAGAAGGCATTTCCGGTTCCTGCCGCGCCAGGAATTTCTCGCTGTTGAAGTGGGCGGTCACCTCGAGCAGATGTTTCGCGCCGCGAATATCCGCCCCGCCCGCCAGTGCCGCCTCCGGCGCATTGGACATGGGCAGGATCAACGCGCGCCCACTCTGGCGTGCCTGCAGCGCGACCGTGAGCGCCCCCAGTACGGGGCGCAGCTTGCCGGTCAGCGCCAGTTCACCGATCAACTCATATTTATCGAGGTCCCGGTTCGATACCTGCCCGGAGGCGGCGAGGATGCCGATGGCGATGGGGAGATCGAAACGTCCGCCTTCCTTCGGCAGATCGGCCGGCGCCAGGTTGATGGTGATGCGCCGCGCCGGAAATTCAAAACGCGCGTTCTGCAACGCGGCGCGCACGCGGTCCTTGCTTTCCTTCACCGCCGCCTCCGGCAGGCCGACGATGGAAAGACTCGGCAGGCCGTTGGCCAGATGCACCTCCACCGTGACCGGCGGCGACTCCAGCCCGATCTGGGCGCGGCTGTGAACGACGGCGAGCGACATAAAGTTAGTTATTTTAAGGTTTGGAACCGCAGATGAACGCAGATTAATAAAAGCAAAAAGAAATGGAAACACAGATTCTGTTCCGGTTATCCGTGTTCATCTGTGTATATCTGTGGTTTCGCATTATTTTTTTGACAGTTTTTCTTCCAGCTCGGCGATGCGCTTTTCCAGTTCCTGCAGCCGCGCGCGTGTGCGCTGAAGCACCTGTTCCTGCACCTCGAGTTCCTCGCGGCTGACCAGCTTCAGGCGGTCGAACACCCCCTGCATGGCCGCGCGCAGGTTTTTTTCAAAACCC
>MFTB01000101.1 GCA_001785195.1 Candidatus Muproteobacteria bacterium RIFCSPHIGHO2_12_FULL_60_33 | reverse complement strand
GGCGAAGAGTTGAGCGACGGCGATCACCCCTCATCCTCACCCCCACCCTATCCCTCCCCCGTGAAGGGGGAGGGAATAAATAGTGGCGGTAGCGATGCGGTGGCGCCCGCGGACGCGGAACTGCTCGATGCCTATTCGCGCGCGGTGAGAGTTTTACACAAAAATGAACAAACGTATCGGCTCACGCCTTACGTTCCAGCAGGCGGCGCACCGTATCCAGGAACTCCCGTGCCTGCGCGATCATCTGCGCGCTGTCCTCGCGCGTGAGCACTGCCTCGACGCCGTAATCGGCAAGAATGCGCTTGTCGAACGCGTCGAGCAGCCAGCGGTGGAACTTGGCGTCCATCGCACCCGTCTTGGCGAAGGTCTCGCCGAACAGCGCAATCACGCCGCTGTGCTTGCGCGAGCGCAGGTCTTTCTCGTGCAGTAGCGCCTCGGCCACGTAGAACATCGCGTAGTAAGCGCGGCCAGCGGCGAAGTCGGCATCGCCGTGATCGAGGAGGGTTTCCGCCGCAACGACGGCGCGTTGCGCCTTATCGAGAAGCTGTTGCGTCTCGCGCCTCACGCCGCAACCGCTTCCTCGCGCGCGTTGAGAAGGAACGGGGTCCGTCCCTGCTGCCAGTCCAGGAGGGTGACGAACACGCGACTGACACTCACGGAGTGCTTGAGGGATAGCGAAGCAATGAGCGCGCTCGTGCGTTCCACCTCGGCGGAATAGGACGGGATACTGTCCAGCACAACGAGGATATCCACGTCCGACTCGCGGCCGGCCTCACCACGCGCGCAAGAGCCGTAGAGGTAAACGCCGTGCAGACGACCGCCATAGAGCGACTGGAGGCCGGTCTTGAGTTCTTGAAGTAAATTATTGATAGCGGCGTTCATGGATTCGATCTCTTACTTTATTTAAGGATAAACCAGAACCTATTGCGATGCACAGGTTTCTGGCGTCTCTTTTGCGTCGGCTTCTGCCCTGGCTTTTCCATGCCAGCGCAACTTCATCGCGTATATTTTCCTCGCAGCTCGTTAATGACCATGGCGCTGTCGAGCAGCGCGGCCTTGCCGCTGTCGATTTCCGCGCAGCGGCGCCGGATTTCCTCCAGCCACTCCTGCGAGACAGCAAAGTCCTGATCGAGGTCCAGGCTTTCAAGCAGCGTTTCCGCTACGAAGGCGCGAGCAGTGGGTTCCAACTGCATGGCCTTATCGAGGATTTTCTTTGGATCGGGTTTGGCGGACATGGCTCACCTCCTTCAGGCAACCGGAGCAGATTTAAGGATAAACCAGAATCTGGTGTAATGCATAGGTTCAGGTTCCTTTATTCCGTTTGATATCACATTTTGCGACATCAACTGGCGCCAGGGAGCCGGAATCGAACCGGTTATGCCGCCAGCCTGGATCCCCCCGCCCCCGGCTTACAACATGCCGGGGCGACGACTATGTGGGTCGCCAGTCAGCGAGGTAGACGATCTGCCCAAGGTGGCGGGCCTTGTGATAGTAGCGCCGGTCGGCGCTGATAAGGGTCGCGCCTTGTTCCAAGGCCACGGCGTGGTAAAGGGTGTCGAACAGAGGCTGGTTCAGAGAGATGGAGAGGCATCTGGCGCCGGTCCATATTGGAGCCATACGCGAAATACAACATCAAATCTCGATCCAGTATCGAAAACACGGGTGGCCAGTTAATCGTATCATATTCATGACTGGTGATATGATTAATACATCAGCCTTTAAGGCGCTCCCACTGCGCGTCCGGACCGCGGCCGAGGCAGCGTATTTTTTTCTCGTTCCGCAGGTCTGCCAGAGCACGCTGCAACGTCGGATAGCTCACGCCGGGACACGCGCGCTTGATGTCACCAATAGTGAAACGCGGCGGCAGATGTGCGATGGCACGGCGCACCATCTCGCGCTTGGCGCCGCGCGCGGACGTGATGCTGCCCACGCGTCCCTCGAATTCCTTGTAGGCCGCCGTGAGCATGCCGAGGAAGTAGTTCCACCAGGGTCGCAGGTCGTGGCGCCCTTCGTGCCAGCCTTGCGAGCTCTTGTGCAGCGCTTCGTAATAAGTCTCCTTGCTGTCCTCCACGATGCGCTCCAGGCCGATGTAACGACCGACCTCATAACCGGCTTGATACAAAAGCAGCAGCGTCAGCAGGCGGCCGATGCGGCCATTGCCGTCCGTGAAGGGGTGGATGCACTCGAAGTCGAAAACGAACGTCGCGATGAGCAGGAGCGGATCGGTTTTCTGTCCGGTCATCGCCTCGCTGAATAGTTCGACGCTGCGCTCCATGAACTTCGGAGTCGCCAGGGCCGTAACCGGCTTGAAGCGGACAACCTGTCGGCCGTCGGGCTGCACTTCCAGAATCGCGTTGTCCTTCGCCTTCCATTTGCCGCCGCGCTCCTTGGTATAACGGTACAGCGTCCGGTGCCAGTCGAGGACGAGATTAGTGGACAGACGCATGCGCGCGTGATTGACATGGATGGAAGCGAGTACGTCCCGATAACCGGCCACTTCCTGTTCCGACCGGTCGCGCGGTTTCGACTTCTTCGCAACCAGGCCGTCAATCCTGCCGGGGGCCACGGTAATGCCCTCGATGCGGTTCGACGACTCGACGCTTTGCACCATGGCCGCGCGTTTCAACGTCGCCAGGACCTCGGGCGATTGTTCGGCATAAAGCCTCTGGCGCCCGCGAAATTCGCCCACGGCGCGGACCGCCATGAGCAGCTCATGGGAAAGCGGCGTTTCCAGAAAGTAACCGTGTTCGAACGACCTCATGTCTTCTTTCCTCCGTACGGCGGTGGGTCCTGCTCGCTCACTTGCATTGGTTGAGTCATGGCATCCACTTCCAACCAATAGTGCTGTTTTTTTGCTGTTCAGTAAGCATGATGTGCTGTTCGATCAACTGAGCAGGTTTGAACAAATAGCTTATCAAGTAGCTCCCTGGCTTCTTTTTCTGGCTCTGGAACCAATGCCCTCCTCCAATCCCTTCTATTTCTGCTGGAATCCTAACACCTGGGTCCCGGCTTACAACATGCCGGGATGACGGTAAAACTGGGAAATTCCTGGGCCCCGGCCTGCTCCCCGCCTACGGCATGCGGGGACAGGCCCCCTGCCTACTGCGTGCAGGGGCAGGCTCTGCACCGTGCCGGGGCGACGACTATGTGGGTCGCCAGTCAGCGAGGTAGACGATCTGCCCAAGGTGGCGGGCCTTGTGACAGTAGCGCCGATCGGCGCTGATAAGGGTTGCGCCTTGTTCCAAGGCCACGGCGTGGTAAAGGGTGTCGAACAGATGCTGGTTCAGAGAGATGGAGAGGCGGCAGGCGCGCTGCATCACGTGTGGCTCATCCATCACGTCGAGATTTAAACCACAGAGCATGAAGATATCGCGTTCCGCGGTGCGCGGCGTTGCCCGTGCCAGCACCGCGCCCACCTCGGCCAACCAGTGGACCGGCTGCATGGCGGCAATACGTCCTTCGACCACCGCATTCATCAATGCCGTCGCTTCGGTGGTAAGGTCTCCCCGGCCGGGATCGGCGAACAACCACTTTATGATGACGCTCGCATCCAGCACCGCCTTCAAGGGCGCCCCTCCTCCCTGAGCCGACGAAACTTCTTGTCGCTCAACTTCGGGCGTTTTTCGCGACCCTCGGTTAGCAGACGGAAAGCGGCTGCGCGGCGCTTCTGCCGCTTCCGCTCTTCGATGGCCTGTTGCATCAGGCGCGCCAGAACAGCGCTTTTGTTCTCACCCTCGAAGGTCTTGTTAAACGCCTTTTTGATCGCGTCAGGGATGCTGAAATTAACCGTGCTCATGGAAACTCCTGATTGTTGAATATTTCAACAATCAGTCTAGCGTGGGGCGATGTCGGGCGCCACCCGGCCGGATGGCGCGGGGGTCATGCCGGGTCACGAGGCCGAGCACGGCCGGGCGGCGAGGGGTTGAGCGACGGCATTCACCCCTCACCCCCGTTGTTCCCGCCGGGGCGCACATGAATCGTGTGCGCCCGTTCGGCGGGAGAAACTTCATCGCTGCGCTTTCCTGCTCCGCGCGACCCGGCGCTACGCAGTCCTGCTTCGCTGGGGTACCGGCCCAATACGTCCCTGTATTGGGCGTTCGAACCTTCGGTTCTCACCCGGCCCGGCCTTTCATCGCTTCGCGTCCCGCTCCGCTCGAAAGTCCGGGGTTCGCCGTCCCTGGCGAACCCGCTCGGCGCGGAAGATGGTCCGCTGGACCTTCTTCTTGTTCCGCCTCGCCCCTGGCCGGGCGTTCGCGGCTCGTATTCTCGCCGCTCACCCACTGGACCTTTCTCTGTTTCCGCCTCACCTCCCGCATGGGGGGAGGGAGTTATCGGTGGCGGGTGTGGGGGCGAGACGGGATAGTCATTCGGCGGGTGACGGCGATAATCGCCTGACCCGCCCTACATTAAATACTCGCGCGCGGTGATTCACGTGGTCGAGCGCGTGGGGCCGGCGGTGGTGAATATTCGCGTCGGGCGGGCGACGAAATGTCAGGGGGTTTCCTTGCCGGTTTCGACAAGTAACTGTTGTACTCGCTTCAGGAGTTCAGGCAGCTCATGCCTGATAATTTCCCACACGACCTCGTGGTCCACGACATCGTAGCCATGAACAAGAATATTGCGGAATGAAATAATTTGTGGCGCAGGTCCAATTCGGCGAGAGACTTGGGAATTCACGCGGGACAGGCGGTTCAGTGCCTCGCCAATGATCTCAAAATTTCTTTCAACGGCTTGTCTACGGATTCGGTCACGCGCATAGGTCTCGAGCGTTAGCGAAGCTACTGCTTCCAGGATGAATGTTGCCGAGTCGCGAATATCCTCCAGAAGCTTCGGGGTCTTATGCTGCATAGAGCATAGTCCTGCTCTTATTGACCTCGCGAATGAAATAGGGATTATGCATGGCTCGGGCCATCACCAGATCCACCTTTCTTTGAAATAGCAACCTGAGAGCTTCGAGCAGACCGAAGTATCGATCAGCAGCGTTCATTTCCTTGGTGGAGTGAAATTCAACCAGAAAATCGAGATCGCTGGTCTCCGGCTTAAAATCTCCGGTCGCGGCGGAGCCGAACAGTTCCAGGCGCTTGACGTGGTAGCGCTTACAGAGCTGCTCCAACTCGGAACGATGAGACTCAATTAGTGGATTCATGTCGATCTGTTAAAGAATACCCCAGAAATCATGAAAGTTGGTGCCCGGGGCCGGACTCGAACCGGCACGGTGTTGCCACCAAGGGATTTTCGTACCCGCTACGGCTTTCGCCGCCGCGCCGGCTGGCGCCTTTGGGGTCTGGACTTTACCTTTGCCGTGGCGCGGGGCGCTTTAGGCAGGAGCCGTCAAGTCTCTACACTTTCCCGGGGAGACGGCGGCCGGGCTTAGCTCGGGGTGGCCTCCGCCATGACGCGCTGAGATTTCCCCGAATTTGACTCCATTCACGCCAGGGGTTTCCCGCCTGGGTGCTCAATGTTTCAAGTCCCTTGCGTATACCAATTTCGCCACCCGGGCATCGGGAAGGCACGGCGATTATATAGGTGAATCCGGGGCTTTAAGCAAAGAATGAAAGGAAAATAGAGGCTGGGATCGGAATTGAACGGGCATACGGATTGACAGAAGGCACGGACCCAGCACGACAAAAGCTCGATCACTCGACAGGCTGTCACGCGCCCGCCTGCTGCCGCAGGCGCGTAGCGGCCCCATCGTGCTCTTTGCCTGCCCCGGACGCCCCTCAGTCGCGGAGATCGAACAGCTCTTGCAAGCGCTGCGGCGCGCGCGGGTCGCGGCCGGCGAGCCAGCGGCGCATCGCTTCCTCCCCTTCGCGGGCATAGGCGCCCAGCTCGGTGTCGCGCGCGATCGCGTCCTCGATCTGGGTGATGCTGCCGCCTTCGGAGGGGATGCCCCGGTAGCGCTGGAGGTAGCGCACGCCGAGGGCGAGCCGATGCGTTTCATCGAACTCCTCGGCCTGCGCGAGCGCGTTGCGCGCGCCGAGGTGGAACGCCTGCGCGAGGCTCTGGCGGTGCGCGTCGCGCTCCAGCGCGACGTGGTCGAAGGGCTTGAGCGTCTCGACCACGAACTCGTCGAGCGCGCGGTCGGCGCGTTCGAACGCCGGGTCGGGCGCGAGCGGCTGGACCTTGGGGCGGAAAAACCACCGGTGGAAAAGCGACACGGTCGCGGCAACTGTGTGGAAGAAAATGGAGGCTGGGGTCGGATTCGAACCGGCGTCCACGGCTTTGCAGGCCGCTGCATAACCACTCTGCTACCCAGCCATAACCCTGAACAAAAAAGGGAGGACCCGGCTATGGGTGCCTCCCCGAGTGTCTGGAGCGGGAAACGAGGCTCGAACTCGCGACCTTAACCTTGGCAAGGTTACGCTCTACCAACTGAGCTATTCCCGCAGGAGACGTGCATTGTAAGGACGGCCGGCGGCGTGTCAAGCAAGGGACCTGATATTTCCTTGTAGTTTAGTTACTTGCAAGCAAAATCAGGTAACCGCCAAGGCGCAAAAACAAGATTTTGAACCGCCAGGACGCCAGAGGCGCCAGGAAAAGATTTTTGGGGTTAAAAGCAAAGTTCACCGCAAAGACGCAGAGGACGCAGAGAAAAGATCTTGGGGATTTAAGACAACGAGGAAGACGCACCTACGACCCCGCCATTTCTCCCGCAGACATCAGAGTTGTAGCCCGGGTGAAGGCCCGAAGGGCCGGAACCCGGGATTCATGTTTGCCCCGGATTGCGCTGCACTCCATCCGGGCTACATCTACTGGATGTCGCCTCCCCGCCCCGCCTTCGCTAGGACAAGCTCTGCGGGAATAGACGGGATCGACGATTAATCACGGTGCGCAACGCTTCGCTTTTGCACACCCTACGGACGGTTGCCCTTCGACGGGCTCAGGGCGAACGGCCGATTTAAACAAAAATTTTCTTAACAATTTCATTGAATGAAACTCAGAACAGCACTGAATTTATTTAGAAAAGTTTTACGGCGAGCGCGGGGCGATGAGGTTGGGCCAGGCGGCCTTGAGGTAGATGAGCATGGACCACAGCGTCAGCGCCGCGGCGAGGTAGAGCAGGACTTCGCCGATGCGAAAGATCGGCAGGCCCCAGAACGGTTTTTGCCACAGCAGGAACGGGATGGCGACCATCTGGGAGACGGTCTTGATCTTGCCCACGAAAGATACCTTCACGTGCGAGCGCTTGCCCACCTCCGACATCCATTCGCGCAGGGCCGAGACGGTGATTTCGCGCCCGACGATGACCAGCACCATTACGGCGAACAGGCGGATGTCCAGGACCTGCGCCTGCACCCGCGGGTCGGCCACCAGCATGACCAGCGCCGCCGCGACCATGAGCTTGTCGGCCACCGGGTCGAGGAAGGCGCCGAAGGGCGAGGTCTGCTCCAGTTTGCGCGCCAGGTAGCCGTCCAGCCAGTCGGTGAGCGCGGCCAGGATGAACAGCCCGGTGGCGAGCATGTGGGACCAAGGGTGGGTCCAGTAGTAGGCCACGATGAACGCCGGGATCAGCGCGATGCGCAGGAGCGTGAGGATGTTGGGGGTGTTCAGCAGCATAAGATTTTGAACCACCAGGACGCCAAGAACGCCAAGAGTTTTTGGTTAAAATTCAAAAGATTCTCTCAGATAGTTAACCACGTTTTGGAGTAGAAAAATGCAGGGCGTGCAGTGCGCGCCGTTCGATAACATGGCGCGTGATACGCGCCCTACATCACTGATCATCGAGATTAGCTCCCCTCCCCCTCGACGGGGGAGAGTTAAGGAGGGGGTGAATCTCACCCTCCCCCTCGCCTTGTTCCCGCCCGGGGTGCACGAAAATCACGTGCACCCGCTCGGCGGGGAAAAGATCCACCAGACCTTTTCCTGTTTCCGCCTCGCCCCCTCAAGGGAGGGGGAAGATTTTTATTATCGCGCAGCCACTGACTCGCCCCCGTCAAGGGAGGGGAAAAAATTCCACGGGGCCTTCTGTGTAACTTGCGGGTGATCGAAAACATTTCTCTTTTTATTCCTCGCCATGGAAGGCATCGTAAATCTTTTGCGCGAGCTGCGGGCTGATGCCGGGCACGCGCGCCAGGTCCTCGACGCCGGCGCGGGCGACCTCGCGCAGGCCGCCGAAATTCTTGAGCAGCGCCTGGCGGCGCTTGCCGCCGATGCCGGGAATCCGCTCGATCGTCGAGCTGGTGCGCGCCTTGCCCCGCCGCGCCCGGTGCCCGGCGATGGCGAAACGGTGGGCCTCGTCGCGGATCTGCTGGATCAGGTGCAGTCCGGCGGAGGTCGGGGGCAGTATAGTGGGCCGGCCTGAACCCGACAAGAAAAGCTGCTCCTGGCCCGGTTTGCGTTCGCGCCCCTTGGCCACGCCCACGAGCTTGACGCCCGCCAGCTGCAACTCCTGCATCACGCCTTCGGCGACGGAGAGCTGGCCCTTGCCGCCGTCGATGAGCAGCAGATCGGGCAGCCTGCCCTCGCCCTCCTTCACCTTGCGGTAGCGCCGCGTCAGCGCCTGGGTCATGGCGCCGTAGTCATCGCCCGGCTCTATGCCTTCGATGTTGAAACGGCGATAGTCGGATTTCACCGGGCCGTTCATGTCGAACACGACGCACGCGGCCACCGTGGCCTCGCCCATGGTGTGGCTGATGTCGAAACATTCGATGCGCTCGGGGGTGGATTCGAGCTTGAGCGCATCGCGCAGCGCCTCGAAACGGCCCTGCATGTCGATCTTGCCGGCGAGGTGGCGGCGCAGCGCCTCGTCGGCGTTGAGCTTGGCCATCTGTACCCAGCGGCGCGGCGCGCCGCGCGGGCCGACGGCAAGGGCGATTTTTTTGCCGGCCTTTTCGGTGAAGGCGCGCTCCAGCAACGCGCGGTCGGCAATGGCTTCGCCCAGGTAAACGCGCGCCGGGATGGCGCGGCCGGACAGATAATATTGCGCCAGAAACGCCGCGAGGATCTCCGCCGGCGCGGACTCCGCGCCCATGCGCGGGAAAAACGACTTGCTGCCGAGGTTCTGCCCGCCGCGAATCCAGGTGACGACGATGCAGGCGGCCTCCGGCGTGGCGGCCACGGCCAGCACGTCGGCGTCCCCGCCGGCGCCGCTGATGTACTGCTTTTCCTGGATGCGCTTGAGCATGCCGATGCGGTCGCGCAGGAGCGCGGCGGTTTCGTAGTCCTGCCGGTCGGAGGCCTGTTCCATTTGCTTGATGCCGTCGCGGATCAGGCTCTGGCTTTTGCCCTCCATGAACATCAGCGCCTGCCGCACGTCGCGGCGGTAGCGCTCGGGCTCGACCAGGCCGACGCAGGGGCCGGAGCAGCGCTTGATCTGGTATTGCAGGCAGGGCCGCGAGCGGTTGCGGAAGAAGCTGTCCTGGCACTGGCGCACGCGGAAGATTTTCTGGAGCAGGTTGAGCGTCTCGCGCACGCCGTAGGACGACGGATACGGGCCGAAGTAACGTCCCTTCTCGCGTTTGGCGCCGCGATGAAAGCCGATGCGCGGGTATTCCTGCCCGTCCGAGACGAAGATGTAGGGGTAGCTCTTGTCGTCGCGCAGCAGGATGTTGAAGCGCGGGTGCAGCGTCTTGATGAGGTTGTTTTCAAGCAGCAGTGCCTCGGTTTCCGTGTGGGTGACGGTGATCTCGAGGTCCTGCGCCTGATGCATGAGCAGCAGCACGCGCGCCGCCAGGCCGCTGGCGCGGAAATAACTCTGCACCCGCTTGCGCAGGTTGCGCGCCTTGCCGACGTACAGCACCTCGCCCTTTCCGCCCAGCATGCGGTAGATGCCGGGCCTGGTCGGCAGCGACATGATCAAGGCTTTGGAATTTTCAACAGGCATAAATTAATTTGAACCGCCAGGACGCCAGGGGCGCCAGGAAAAGATATTTCGAAATAAAACCAAAGCTAACCACCAAGATGCCAAGGCGCCAAGAAAAACATATCGGGGTCAAAAAACCAAGTTCACCGCAATGACGCAGAGAGCGCGAAGAAAGATATATGTGTGTTTAAAACCAGATTCACCGCAGAAGCGCAACAAGCGCGAAGATTCCATGAATTCTATTCTCATGAGATTTTCTTTGCGTCCTTTGCGCCTTTGCGGTGAGCAATATAGTTGCTGGATTATTTAATCAGATAATAGTTTCCGAGCCTGATGCAGAATCTGGTCGAACATCTCCGCCGTCAGGCGCCTGGTCTGGGTGTTGTAGCGGCTGCAATGATAGGAATCGAGCAGGTGCAAACCGTTCGGCAGCTTGTGATAGCTGGCGTGCGCGAATTTGTAGTCCTTGCGCTTGAGCTTGAAGGCCTGCAACGCGGCATCGTGCGCCACCGTGCCGAGCGCGAGCAGCACGCTGCCCGGCGCGAGTTTCGCGAGCTCGGTCTGAAGATAAAGATTGCAGGTGGCGATTTCCGCCGGCAGCGGCTTGTTGGCCGGCGGCAGACATTTGACGGCGTTGGTGATGCGGCAGTTTTTGAGCTTCAAGCCGTCGCGCGCCGAGACGGATTTGGGCCGGTCGGCAAAGCCGTGCCGGTGCAGCGTTTCATATAAGAGAATGCCGGCGTGATCGCCGGTGAACGGACGCCCGCTGCGGTTGGCGCCGTGCATGCCGGGCGCCAGTCCGATGATGAGCAGGCGCGCCCTGGGGTCGCCGAACGGCGGCACCGGCCGCGCGTAATAGGTCGGGTACATGTCGCGGAGCTTGGACAGATGGCTCGCCAGCCGTGGGCAGGCCACGCAGTGTGGATCGAATTCGGGCATGGGGACTATCGATAAACAGCGATACCGACATCCTAACGGACTTCAGGAGGAAGCAACAGACAGAAGATAAATAAAATAGACAGGATTAACAGGATTCACAAGATTAAGGATTTGAGAATTAAAAAAACTTGCTAGTTATGTAGGGTGTGCAAAAGCGTAGCGTTGCGCACCGATATGTTATTCGGTGCTGCTTCGCTATCGCTTAGGGAACCTCTGATTAAGTCCCCTCGCCCCCTGAAAGGGGGAGAGGGCCAGAGTGAGGAGGTTGGGCAACATATTGAAATCACTCACCCTCACCCCTGCCCTCTCCCTGATAGGGAGAGGGGGTTACTATTTAATCGAGACTTGTTCAGAGCTTCCTTAGCAGCACCCTACGCGACTAACGGACTTCAGGCGGGAGTAACATCCTGTGTGATGTTGCTTTTCCTGGCGACCCTGGCGTCCTGGCGGTTAAATTTATTTTTAATTCACCCGCACCATGTTGGTGCCGTAGAAAATCTCCGCCATTTCGTGCGTGAGGCGCTGGGTGACGATCTTGTTATCCTGCGGCGAAAGCTCCGCCTCTTTCACACCGAACAGATAATTGTCGAGCTTGGAGTCCTTCAGCATCATCTTGGTGTGGAAAAGATTTTCCTGGTACACGTTCACGTCCATGGCCTGGTAGCGCGCGAGCGTGGTCTTGTCCACGAAATTCTGGACCGAGTTGATCTTGTGGTCGATGTAATGCTTGGTGCCCTTCACGTCGCGGGTAAAACCTCTCACCCGATAATCGATAATCACGATATCCGACTCGAAGCTGTGAAGCAGGTAGTTCAAGGCGCGCAGCGGCGAAATCTTGCCGCAGGTGGACACGTCGATGTCGGCGCGGAACGTGGCGATGCCGTTGTCCGGATGCGATTCCGGATAGGTGTGCACGGTGATGTGGCTCTTGTCGAGGTGCGCGACCACGGATTCCTTGACCGCGCGGCCGTTCTCGAGCGCGAGGCTCGCCTGCACGCCGCGGGTCTGGCGATTATGCGCCGCATCCGGCAGCGGGCCGGGCGCCTCGGGATTGAGCGGCTCTTCCTGGATCGGCAATTCGGAAATGAGCATGGTGACGCTCGCGCCCTGCGGGTCGTAGTCCTGGTGCGCGATGTTGAGGATGTTGGCGCCGATGATGCTGGCCACCTCGCTCAGGATGGCGGTCAGACGTTCGGCGTTATACGCCTCGTCGATGTACGCGAGGTATTCCCGTTGCGCCTGTTCGCTCGGGGCATAGCAGATGTCGTAGATGTTGAAACTCAACGTCTTGGTGAGGTTGTTGAAGCTTTCCAGCCTCAGCTTTTTGAGCGGCTTTAACAGATCCAATTCGTAATACCCCCGGCGCAAAACCGTGTTGACTAACGCTAATTATCGGACATCTTTCGCGTGAATCAATATTTTTTTGGCTCAGGCGATGCCGCTGACGGCGCGCACCGCGTCACGGTATGACTGATCCTGCGCGAGTTGGCGGCGCGTCGGATTCTCCCGCCCGTGCATGCGCACCAGACGCAGGTGCGACACCGGATCGTCGTGCGCGCCCAGCCCTTCCAGCACCTGGTCGGCGGCCTGGGCGTCGTTGCAAACCAGCACCATGTCGCAGCCGGCGGAAAGCGCCATTTTGGCGCGCGCCACCACGTCGCCGGCGACCTTGGCGCCCTCCATGGACAGGTCGTCGCTGAAGATAATGCCCTGAAATCCCAGTTGTGCGCGCAGGATTTTGCGCAGCCAGGTGCTGGAAAACCCGGCCGGAAGGGCGTCCACCCGGGAGAAGACAACGTGCGCCGGCATGATGCCCTCGAGGCCGTAGTGGATCATGCGCTCGAACGGCACCAGGTCCTCGGCCTGGATGTCCACCAGCTTGCGCTCGTCCACCGGCAGCGCCAGGTGCGAGTCGGCCGCGACCGCCCCGTGGCCCGGGAAATGCTTGCCGGTGGCGGCCATGCCGGCGCGGTGCATGCCGAGCATGTAGGCATGGGCGAGATCGGCCACGGTCTCGGGATGGGAGTGAAACGCCCGGTCGCCGATGACCCGGCTCACGCCGCGGTCGAGGTCGAGACAGGGGGCGAAGCTGAAATCCACCCCGACGGCGCGCAATTCAGTCGCCATCAGCCAGCCGCTGGTCTCCGCCAGGCGGCGGGCGCGCTTGGGATTCTCGTCGTAAATCCGGCCGAGTTCGCGGCTGGGGGGCAGCGCGGTGAAGCCGTCGCGAAAGCGCTGCACCCGCCCGCCTTCGTGGTCCACCGCCACCAGCAACTGCGGCTCGCGCAGGGCGTGGATGTCGCGCACCAGCGCCTCCACCTGCGCGGGCGAGTGGTAGTTACGCGAAAACAGGATGACGCCGCCGACGAGCGGATGCCGCAGCCGCTGGCGCTCCTCCGGGCTCAGTTCCAGCCCCTGCAAATCGAGCATGACCGGGCCGAGCGGCATGTCAGCCCTTGATGAGCACGCGCGTGCCGGGGGCGACGCGGTCGAAAAGTTCGATGATCTCGCTATTGCGCATCTTGACGCAGCCGCGCGAACCGGGCACGCCCATGGGGTCCGCGTCCGGGCAGCCGTGGATATATATGTAGCGGCGCATGGTATCGACCTTGCCGAGGCGGTTTTTACCCGGTTCCCGCCCGCACAGCCAGAGGATGCGCGTGAGAATCCAGTCGCGGTTCGGGAAGGCCGCGCGCAGTGGCGGCGAATAGATCTCGTTGGTCGGGCGGCGCGACACCAGCACCGCGTTTTCCGGAAGGCCGGCGCCGATCTTGGCGCGGATGTAATGCACGCCGCGCGGGGTTTTTTCGCTGCCGGCCTCCTCGCCCGCGCCGTTGCGGGCGGTCGAGATGCGCGTGCGCATGATCTCTTTGCCCTGCGCGTCCTTGAGGGTCAGGGTCTGCGAGGGGATGTCGATTTCAATGCTGTGTGGCGGCGCGGCCATGTGTTCAAGGTTTAACGAAGAGGGCCATGGATTCAACATGGCTGGTCTGCGGGAACATGTCCATGACACCGGCGGCGGCGAAACGATAACCGAGCACGCGCACCAGATATTCGCTGTCGCGCGCCAGCGTTGCCGGATGGCAGGACACGTAAACGATTCTCGACGGGAGCGGCTCCACGAGACTCTTAAGAGCTTCCATCGCCCCGCCGCGCGGCGGATCGAGCAGCAGTTTATTGGCCTTGCCATCAACCCAAGCCGCGCCGGCACTTTCACGATAAAGATCAGCGCTGACGAATTCGGCATTCGTAATATGGTTAAGCCGGGCATTGGCCCGGGCGCGGTTGACCAAGGCCGCCTCCCCCTCCACACCCAGCACATGCCCGGCCCGGCGCGCGAGCGGCAGTGTGAAATTGCCAAGGCCGCAGAAAAGATCGAGCACCGTGTCATTCGGCGCGGGTTCGAGGAGCTTGACCGCCTGCTCCACCGTGGCGTTGTTCACGGCGGCATTGATCTGGATGAAATCGGCGGGGTCGAAGCGGATTTCCACGTCGAACGCCGGAATCCGGTAGAACAGCGGCTCCGGATTGGCCGGCCACAGGGGGGCGATCGAATCCGGCCGCGCCGCTTGCTGGTAGATCCGGACCTCGTGGCGCTCGCCGAAGGCGATGAGCAATTTCTTATCCTGTTCCGTCAGCGGGACCAGGTGCCGGAAAACCAGCGCCGAGGCATTAGGCGCACCATCCCTGGCGCGCTCCCCTTCGGGCCGCGCTGAAGCGCGTTCAATTTGCATCCTTTGCTCCGCAATCGGCACATTGCGTCCTCGGCTTCGTAAGCGGTACTTCCCTGTACCACTCCTCCTGTGCCGCTTCTCGCTCCCGGCGAAATTGTCGTCTCCGACCGCGACCTCGATCTGGGGAATGCGATCCGGGCAGGAAAGTTCGGCGATCAAATCATGGAGCGCGGGCAGGAGCGCGGAAACCTTCGGCTCAAGCACAAGACAAGTCTCAAGATTCGCCAGGAAACTTTTGTTTCGTTGACGAAAACCCATGATGACCTCACCTTCACTCGGGACCAGGCGCACACCGAGGCGCGCGCGCCGGCGATAACCCAGCGCCGGGCCGGTGATGGGTTCAAGCCACGACTCCGGCTTGACCTTGCCGAGGCGTTCCAGCTGCTCGGCCAGAATCTGCTGTTTGGCCTGAAGCTGGATTTCCGGGCGCAGATGCTGGAGGTCGCAGCCACCGCAGGTGCCGTAGTGCGGGCACGGTGGCGTGACGCGGTTCGGGCTCGGTTCCAGGACTTCCACCAGTTCGGCGGTGTCGTAGCGCTTGCGCCGCTGGAGATAGCGAAAACGCACGGTCTCGCCCGGCAGCGCGCCTTCGATGAATACGGCCTTGCCTTCAAGGCGCGCCACGCCGCCGCCGTCGTGGCTGAAGGCGGTCACCGTGGCAACGGCAATGTCAGGACTGCCCTCTGACTTCGAAATTTTATTGGCCAAAGCGGACATGGAGAAAGATGGCTCAGGGCGCCATCCAAGATTGAGACACGCCACACCCCCTCCCTCTCCCTCCCCCTTCCAGGGGGGTGAGGCGGAAATAGGAAAAGGTCCAGTGGACCTTTTCCCCGCCGAACGGGCGCACAGGATTCTTGTGCGCCCTGGGCGGGAACGGGGTGGGGGTTGAATGCCGAAGTTTGACTCTCATTTTCACGTTCTATTTCCAGGCCTTGAGAAACTCATTGAGGTGAGGCTTGTTGGCCTCACGCAAGGTTTTGCGCACCAGCTCGGTTTCGCGCTTCCAGCCGGCGTCGTCGAGGTTACCGCGCATGAGTTCATAGCGCAGATAGATAAGATAAGTATTGAGCGCGTCAGTCTCGCAGTAATCGCGGATTTCGCCGATCTTGCCCGCCAGAAACCGGTCCCACACCTCGCTGCCGTGACGACCGAGCTTGCCGGGGAAACCCAGCAGCTGCGCCATCTCGTCGAGCGGCACGGTGGCGCGCGGCTGATAGGCCGAGAGCACGTCCATCAGGTCGGTGTGGCGCTCGTGGTAGCGGCTGAGATAGTTGTTCCAGCGGAAGCTCTGGTCATCGCTGCCGTTTTCCCAGTAACGTGGCGCGGAAATGCCGTGCAGCAACGTGCGGTAGTGCAGCACCGGCAAATCGAAACCGCTGCCATTCCAACTGACCAGGGTAGGCGTGTATTTCTCGATGCCATCGAAAAAGCGGCGGATCAGATCGGCCTCGCTCGAATCCTCCTCGCCCAGCGACCACACGCGCAGGCTGTCCTCGCGCCGCAGCACCGCCGAGATCGCCGCCACGCGATGCAGGTGATGGCGCAGAAAATCGGATTCGCCGGTCTGCTCGCGGCGCTTGGCGAACATGGCCTGGGCGGTTCCCTTGTCACTCAGCCCATCGAGCCCGTAGAGCTTGCGGCCGGTGGCGACGTCGGGGATGGTTTCGATGTCGAAAGCTAATATGTTCATAAAAGTTTTTACCGCCAGGTCGCCAGGGTCGCCAGGAAAAGATTGTTAAAGTTAAATGCGATGTTAGCCGCCAAGCGCCAAATATTATTAATTGTAAATAAATACAATTGTAAATAAATATATTTGAACCACCGGGACGACAAATGCGCCAGAATTTCGAAGATTAATTATTGCTTTTCCTGGCGGCCCTGGCGTCCTGGCGGTTCAAGATATTAATCTGGAAAAACTCCCGTCGATAAATAACGATCGCCGCGGTCGCAGATGATGGTGACGATCACGGCGTTATTGATTTCCCGCGACAGTCTCAGCGCCGCGTGTGTCGCGCCGCCGGAGGAGATGCCGCAGAAGATTCCTTCTTCGCGCGCCAGGTGCCGCGTCATGTGCTCGGCCTCTTGCTGGGTGACTTCCATGACGCGATCAACGCGTTTGGCATCGTATATTTTTGGCAGATATTCTTTCGGCCAGGCGCGGATGCCGGGGATGCTGGAACCTTCCGACGGTTGCACGCCGATAATCTGAATCGCCGGATTTTTCTCCTTCAGAAAGCGCGACACGCCCATGATGGTGCCGGTGGTGCCCATGGAACTCACGAAGTGCGTGATCTTGCCTTCGGTGTCGCGCCAGATTTCGGGGCCGGTGCCTTCGTAGTGGGACAGCGGATTGTCGGGATTGGCGAACTGATCGAGCACCCTGCCCTTGAGTTGCGCCTGTATCTGATGGGCGAGGTCGCGCGCGCCTTCCATGCCGGCCGCCTGCGATACCTGGATAATTTCAGCGCCGAAGGCCTTCATCACGGCGCGGCGTTCCTTGCTCATGTGCTCCGGCATGATCAGGACCATTTTATATCCCTTCATTGCCGCCACCATCGCGAGCGCGATACCGGTATTACCGCTGGTGGCCTCGACCAGCGTGTCGCCCGGTTTGATCTCCCCGCGCGCCTCGGCGTGCTTGATCATGGACAGCGCCGGGCGGTCCTTGACCGAGCCGGCGGGATTGTTGCCCTCCAGCTTGGCGAGGATGACGTTCGAGGTTTTTCCCGGCAGGCGCTGCAACTGCACCAGTGGCGTGTTGCCGACCA
>MFTB01000100.1 GCA_001785195.1 Candidatus Muproteobacteria bacterium RIFCSPHIGHO2_12_FULL_60_33 | reverse complement strand
CGGGAGCTCTTTCGCTTCCTTCACCGCCACCACGGGCACCGGCGCCTCGGGCGAGATGCGCTCGACGTCGCCGTACCAGTAACGATCCAGCATGACATCCCCCACCACCAGCACCTTGGCCCGGGCGATTTTTTCAAGGAGTTGCGGCAGCACTTTGTTTAATTATCCTGATCTGGAGGCGCGTTCCGGGATGCGCCGGACGTCGCTGGCCGCCATTATCCGGGCATTTTTCGTTACTGTCGATTGGCGGCGCATGGGGAGGACTCATGCAGCCTGGATGTCACGGTTGATGGCCGCGAGCGCCGACACCGGGTCCGGTGCGCGCGTGATCGGTCGTCCGATCACCAGATAATCGGAACCGTCGGCCACGGCTTCGGCGGGCGTGCGCGTGCGACGCTGGTCATCCACGTTATCCCCGGCCTGCCTTACGCCGGGGGTCACAAGAATAAATTCCTTCCCGAAACGCCGGCGTAACAGCGAAACCTCCGCGGGCGAACAGACCACGCCGTTCAAACCGGCGTCCCGCACTATCCCGGCGAGCCGTTCCACCTGGTGTTCGGTACCGCGCTCGAGCCCGATCTCCGTCAAATCGTCATCACCATGGCTTGTCAAAAGCGTCACGCCGACCAGCAGAGGACGATGCTTCGAACGTTCAACCGCTTCACGTGCCGCCAGAAGCATTTTTTTTCCGCCGAGGGTGTGCACATTCAGCATCCACACGCCGAGTCCGGCCGCCTGCGTACAGGCGCGGGCCACGGTGGTAGGAATATCGTGGTACTTAAGGTCAAGGAACACATCAAAGCCACGCGACACCAGATGCTCCACCAAACCGGGACCGGCTGCGGTAAAAAGTTCCAACCCGACCTTGAGACGGCATTGCGCGGGCGTAACGCGTTTCACGAATGCCTGCGCCGTGCCAGCCTCGGCGAAATCCAGGGCGACAATAACGCGCGGTTCGGCCATCACTCCTCCCGCACCGGCTTGATGGTGTTCCAGTGATTGCACCCGGGGCACAACCAGTGCAGGGCCTTGCCTTTGAAGCCACACTCAGCGCAGGCATACCCCAGATGCTGCGTGCGCAGTTCCTCGATGATGCCCTTCAGCATCAGCAGATCGTTGCGTGCGGAATCCTTGGCCTTGATCAGGTTGAGCTCCAGCAACTTGTGCAATCCATGAACATTCGGCGTGCGGCGCAGCCAGTCGATGATGAACTTTTCCGCTGCTTCCACGCCGTCGCGATGATTGATGACATCGGCAAAGCTCAGCGCGAGCGACACACCGCCGTGGCGCTGCAGGGAAACGTGAAAATAGTCATAAAGCCCCTGCTCATCGCCCATCTTGCGGAATCCATCGGCGATCCGCTCGGCCACCTCACCGAGGTAATGAATATCCTGTTCCTCGATCCGCTGCCAGTGCTCGATCGCTTCGCGGTATTTTCCTTCCAGGGCGTCGATATCGCCGAGCAGCATGCTGGCGCGCACGCACTTGTCATCCGCCGCCAACGACTGTTTCAGGCGCTCCCGTGCGGAAGAAAGATTTTTCCGGGCATGGTCTTGTTCCGCCAGCTCACAGTAAAAGTGCGCGATCATGCTGTTCAGATTCCTGCCGGACACCCGTCCCAGCTTGCGCGCCACGGAAATCGCCTTCTCCCAGTCCTTTTCCTGCTGATAGATATGTAACAACAGGCGCAGCGCCTGTTCGCTGTGGGCACGAATCTCGGCGAGTTCCAGAAACAGGTTCTCGGCACGGTCGAAAAGACCGGCCTTGAAATAATCCTGCCCGAGTTCCATCAGCGCGTGACTGCGTTGTTCCTTGTCGAGCGTGGGCCGCGCGATCAGGTTCTGGTGAATGCGGATGGCGCGCTCGACTTCGCCGCGGCGGCGGAACAGGTTTCCCAGCGCCAGGTGCGTCTCCACGGTATCCGAATTGACTTCCAGCACCCGAATGAACACTTCGATTGCCTTGTCAGGCTGCTCATTCAGCAGGAAATTGAGGCCCGTGAAATAGGCGGAAGGGAGATCGAGGGATTTCTGGACACGCCGTTTCTGTTCAAGCCGCGCCACGTACCAACCGGATGCCGCCGCCAGCGGTAACAGCAGCCACAACAGGTCGGCGGCACTAAAGGACATCTCTAACAACCCTTAACAAAAAGAAATTAACCGCCAGGAACGCCAAGTTTTTTATTGATGAAAAATAGCTTTTCTTGGCGACCTTGGCACCTTGGCGGTTCAAAATCATATTCATTTTGTTAGAGGCTCTAAATGACGTCTTTTATCGGCAGCGCGCGCAGATTAATGACTTCCTGCTCTATATGACGGATTTCCTTGCGCGCCTGCACCAGCTGGCGTTGCATCCGCACCACCATGCGCAGGCTGGCGAGATAGCCGGCCACCACGCCGATGGCGAAACTGGTCAGCAACGCCAGCGACAGCGGTCCGCTCCATTTGAGGCCAAAATAATAGTTGAGCTCGATCGCTTGCTGGTTCTGGATGGCAAACGCAATACCGATGAGCACGACGAGAATCGCCAGAATCGTGTAAATGATCCGCTTCATGATGCCTCCTTGTAACCGCGGATGAACGCGGACTCATAATCCGATAAACGCAGACGACAACGAAGTAAAACGCCCAGCCATTCTGCGTTCATCTTATTCAAATCTGCGTTTATCTGCGTTCCCATATTTAAGTCAACGGCGCCGCTGTGCCGCCGTCTATTAGGTGGCCAGTTTGTCTTATTTTTGGTCGCAAAAAAACGACATGGGTGACCCACATGCCGTTTTGCGCTCCGCGCCTGGCGAAAGCCGCGTCACTCCGTGCCGTTATTGACGCGCTCCCGCAATTCCTTGCCGGGTTTGAAGTGAGGAACAAACTTGTCCGGTACCTGTACCGACGCGCCGGTCTTGGGATTGCGGCCGGTCCGCGGTGGGCGGTAGTGCAGGGAAAAGCTGCCAAAACCCCGAACCTCGATGCGGTCGCCCGAGGACAAGGCGGCGGACATCTGCTCCAGCAGCTCCTTGACCGCCAGCTCCACATCCCGGTAATCCAGTTGTGGCTGCTTGGCCGCGAGCAAACTGATTAGTTCAGATTTTGTCATATTCACTCTACCTATAGAAAATAAGTAGAAAGATTTCAAGGACTTTTAGCGGGGACGGGACAAAATACCCCCGCTATAGCTTGTTATAAACTGCCGGATAGTCCCATTTAGCCGTTCCAGCGCACGAAATCCGGCGTTTCCATATCAGCCGCTAAGGGACGCGTCTTACGCATCCGAACTGTCTTGCCCGCCCAGTTTCTCCTTGAGCTTGTCACCCAGCGACGAGGTGGCGGAACCACCCTTGCGCGCATATTCCTGCACCGCCTCGTTCTCCTCCTCCACGTCCTTGGCCCGGACGGAGAGCGAGATCTTGCGGTTCTTGCGGTCAATCGTGGTGATCTTGGCCTCCACGCTGTCGCCCTCCTTGAGCGCGGAACGGGCGTCTTCGATGCGCTCACGCGCGATATCGGCGGCGCGCAGATAGCCCTCGACCTCATCCGCCAGCTTGACGACCGCGCCCTTGGTTTCCACGCTGGTGACGGTTCCCTTCACGATCGAGCCCTTGCCGTGAGCCGTGACAAAGCTCGTAAACGGATCGCCGTCGAGCTGCTTCACGCCCAGCGAAATGCGCTCGCGTTCGGGGTCCACGGCCAGGATAACGGCCTCGATCTCATCGCCTTTCTTGTAATTGCGCACGGCCTCTTCACCCGGCTGCGCCCAGGACAGGTCGGACAAGTGAATCAGACCGTCGATGCCGCCTTCCAGGCCGACGAAGATGCCGAAGTCGGTGATGGACTTGATCTTGCCGCTGACCTTGTCGTTCTTGTTGTGATTAGCGCCGAACTCCTCCCACGGGTTCGGCTGGCACTGCTTCATGCCCAGCGAAATGCGGCGGCGCTCGGTGTCGATGTCGAGGATCATCACCTCGACCTCGTCGCCCAGCTGCACCACCTTGGTCGGGTGGATGTTCTTGTTGGTCCAGTCCATTTCGGAAACATGCACCAGACCTTCCACGCCCGGCTCGATTTCCACGAACGCGCCGTAGTCGGTGATGTTGGTGACTTTGCCGAACAGGCGCGTGCCTTCCGGATAGCGGCGCTGGATGTCGACCCACGGATCGTCGCCGAGTTGCTTCAGGCCCAACGAGACGCGGTTGCGCTCGCGGTCATACCGCAGCACCTTGGCCTCGATCTCGTCGCCAATCTTGAGCACTTCGCTCGGGTGCTTCACGCGCTTCCACGCGAGGTCGGTGATGTGCAGCAGGCCGTCAATGCCGCCGAGATCGATGAACGCACCGTAATCGGTGAGGTTCTTGACCACGCCCTTGACGGTCTGGCCTTCTTCCAGGCCCGACAGCAGCGCCTCGCGCTCGGCGGAAATTTCCTTCTCGACCACGGCACGGCGCGAGACCACGACGTTGTTGCGCTTGCGGTCGATCTTGATGACCTTGAATTCGAGTTCCTTGCCTTCGAGATAGCTGGGGTCGCGCACGGGGCGGACATCGACCAGGGAGCTGGGGAGGAAGGCGCGGATGGTGTTCATGGCGACGGTGTAACCGCCTTTCACCTTGCCGGTCATGACGCCGGTGACGATGGACTGCACTTCGAATGCCTTCTCGAGGTCTTCCCACGCCTTGGCGCGGCAGGCCTTCTCGCGTGACAGGCGGGTCTCGCCGGACCCGTCTTCCAGCATTTCGATCACGACTTCCACCTGGTCGCCGACCTTGACGGTCACTTCACCGCGACCGTCCTGGAACTCGACCACGGGGATCACGGCTTCGGACTTGAGTCCGGCGTTGACCACCACAACGTTTTCATCCACGTGCACGACTTCGCCGGTGATCAGCTCACCCGATTGCAGGCGGATTTTATTCAGGCTCTCTTCAAATAATTGCGCGAAACTTTCAGTCATAAGGTCAGGTTGGTTCCCGTCGCCGGCCGCGTATCGTGGCTGCTCAGCGACTTCATTGCTCGGGTTGGTTGTTAAATGGAGATCCTGCGCCCTGTCCATTCCCTGGAAAAGCATAGCTACCCCGGCCGTTGCCGTTCCTGCAGCAGGCCATGTACACGCTCAACCACCCCGGAAATGTCGAGCTGAGAGGTATCCAGAATGCACGCATCTTCCGCCGGCTTGAGCGGTGAAACCACCCGCCCGGCGTCGCGCGCATCGCGCTCACGGATCTCATCCAAAAGCCGCGGAAGGTTAACATCGAATCCCTTTTCTATCAACTGTTTATACCGCCTCTGAGCGCGCACTTCAGGACTGGCGGTGAGATACACCTTAAGTATCGCATCGGGGAACACCGTGGACCCCATGTCCCGGCCGTCCGCCACCAGGCCGGGCGGCTGGCGCAACGAGTGCTGTTTCTGCAACAGGGCCTGGCGCACCTCGGGAATGGCCGCCACGATCGATGCCAGCCGCCCGCTTTCTTCCGTCCGCAGTGGGTCGCCGATCTCCTCGCCATGCAGCAGCACAGCAGCGGCACCGCCGTCGGTCCGGGGCACAAAATGGATGTCCATGGACGTGGCCAGGCGCGCCAGTGTCGGCTTGTCATCGAGGCTGACCCGCTCCCGAATGGCCGCCACCCCCAGTGCCCGGTAGAGGGCGCCGCTGTCGAGGAAATGCCAGCCAAGTCGTTGGGCCAGAATCTGCCCCACCGTGCCCTTGCCCGATCCGCTCGGGCCGTCGATGGCTAAAACTGGCACTTTAGAATTCATAAGATCATGTAACCGCAGATGAACGCGGATTCATAATTTGATAAACGCAGATAACAGCGAAAGAAAATATCCAGACAATCTGCGTTCATCTTATTTGGATCTGCGTTTATCTGCGTTCCCAAAATATTACTGGACAACTCGAATAGACAGACCTGCCTGCGCCGCAAGCCCGACGAAGCCCGGGAACGAAGTATCCACGTTCTTGCAGTCGCGCACCGTGACCGGACCAGTGGCGCACAACCCGGCGACAGCGAAAGACATGGCGATGCGGTGGTCGCCGTGGCTGTCGATCTCCCCGCCCTGCAACCGGCCACCCTGAATGATTATTCCGTCCGGTGTCTCACGCGCGTCAATGCCGACTTGCTTCAGTCCCTGCGCCATCACCGCGATACGATCCGATTCCTTTACCCGCAATTCATGCGCCCCGGTCAGAATGGTTTCGCCGGAGGCACAAGCGGCGGCGATGAAGAGTGCCGGGAATTCGTCGATGGCGAGCGGCGCCTGATCCTCGGGGATGCGAATGCCACGCAACTTTGCTGCACGCACGCGAATATCCGCGACCGGCTCGCCGCCTACTTCACGCGTATTCAACAATTCGAGATTCGCACCCATGAGCTTCAGGATATTGAGCACGCCGATGCGCGTCGGGTTGATGCCGACATGTTCCAGCACCAGATCGGAACCGGGCGCGATGCTGGCGCCGACGAGGAAGAAAGTAGCAGATGAAATATCCGCCGGGACATCGATATTGCATGCCTTGAGCCTGCCGCCGCCGCGCAGGCTGATGCGCGCGCCATCCGTTTTTACGGCGTATCCGAAACCGCGCAGCATGCGCTCGGTATGATCGCGCGTGGGCGCGGGCTCGGTGACCGTTGTTTCGCCATCGGCATACAGCCCGGCAAGCAGCAACGAGGATTTCACCTGCGCGCTGGCCACCGGCATTTGATATTCAATACCGCACGGCTTTTGACCGCCTTTGATTCTTAGCGGCGGCCGGCCGCCCTCCACCGTTTGAATCACCGCGCCCATGCGGCCCAGCGGATCGGCCACGCGTTTCATCGGCCGCTTGCTCAGCGATTCATCGCCGATCAGTTCCGAGTCAAAGGCTTGTCCCGCCAGAATGCCGGCCATGAGGCGCATGGCGGTGCCGGAATTGCCCATATCGAGCGGGTTTCGGGGGGCTTTCAATCCATGCAGACCAGCGCCGTGAATGACCAGTTTTCCCTTGTCGGGGCCTTCGGCGCGTACGCCCATGGCGCGAAACGCGCCCAGCGTGGACAGCACGTCCTCGCCTTCCAGCAGGCCGGTGACGCGCGTCTCGCCCTCCGCGAGCGAACCGAGCATGACCGCGCGATGGGAAATGGACTTGTCGCCCGGCACGCGGATTCGTCCCGTCAGCTTCCCGCCGGGCTGTACCAGATAATCGATGGATTTATTCATAATAATCTGGGAACGCAGATAAACGCAGATTTAAATAAAGATGAACGCAGATTATTTGGATATTTTCTTTCATTACCATCTGCGTTTATCCGCGGTTTTATCCGCGTTCATCTGCGTTCCAAAAATATTATATCTTCTTGTTCAGCCCATCGCGGGCGTGCTTGGCGCGTGTGAAGGTTTCGCACAGCCACTTGCCATCGCCCCTCTCGACCGCCTCGACGAATGCGCCGAGATCGGCATGGTACTGACGCAGCGCATCAAGCAAGGCGTCCCGGTTCGCGAGACAGATGTCGCGCCACATTACCGGATCGCTCGCCGCGATGCGCGTGGTGTCTCTGAAGCCACCCGTGGAATTTTCCAGAATGGCGCGATGATCGTCGTGCCGCACCACCATGTCCATCAGACAGTAGGCAAGCACGTGCGGCAGATGACTGCTCACCGCCAGGATACGGTCATGATCGGCGGCTGGGAGCATCGCCACCTCGGCGCCCGCCGCCTCCCACATGGCGCGCACGCGCGCCAACGCTTTGGAATCGGTCTCCGGCTCGGGCGTCAGAATCACGCGCCGGCGCTGGAATAGATCCGGCAGCGACGCCGCCACGCCCGATTGTTCCGTGCCGGCGATGGGGTGTCCCGGTACGAAATGCGCAAATCGCGCCCCCAGCGCAGGACGCGCGGTGGCAATCACGCTGCCTTTGACGCTGCCAACATCGGTCACCACGGAATTGTCCGGCAGCACCGGGCCGAGCACGTTCAGAATCTCCGCCATGTTGCCCACCGGCACGGCGAGCACGATCATGTCGGCGCCGCGCACGGCGTCCGGCAGCGACACCTCGGCGCGGTCGATCACGCCGAGTTCCATCGCCTGTTGCAGATTGCCGATGCTGCGGCCGTAGCCGATGATCTCGCGCACATAACCGGCATCGCGCAGTGCGCGCGCCAGGGACCCTCCGATGAGCCCGATACCGATGATTGTGAGTTTGTTAATCATTGTAAAAATAGTACTGAGGGCTGAGGACTAAGGACTTAGCAAACATGTCCAGTCCTCAGACCTCAGTCCTCATCACTTTTTCCAGAGCCTTAATAAACCGTTCATTCTCATCCGGCAACCCCACCGTCACCCGAAGATGATTAGGCATTCCGTAATTCGCCACCGGCCGCACGATCACGCCCTGGCGTAACAGCGCCTCGTAAACCGGCCCCGCCGGTCGTTTGAAATCCACGCAGACAAAATTCCCGGCCGAAGGAACATATTCAAGTCCCCATTCCTTGAAAGCATCTATCAACTGGCGCATGCCATCCCGATTGGTCCGCACGGCCCGCGTCACATGCGCATCATCCTCCAGCGCCGCAGTGGCGGCCGCCAGCGCCACGCTGTTCACATTGAACGGCTGGCGCACGCGGTTCAGGATATCGGCGATCGCCGGGCTGGAAATGCCATACCCCACGCGCAATCCGGCCAGTCCGTAGGCCTTGGAAAAGGTGCGCGTGGTGACGAGATTGGGGTATTTCGCGGTCCAGGCGATGGTATTGGGATACTCCCGTTCCTCGACGTATTCAAAATAGGCCTCGTCCACCGCCACAAGCACATGCGCCGACATGGCGCGCAGGAATTCCTCGAGCTCATCGGCCTTGAGCCAGGTGCCGGTGGGATTGTTGGGATTGGCGATAAAAATGAGACGCGTGCGCGTGTTCACCGCCGCACGCATGGCCGTCAGATCGTGGCCCCAGTTCTTGGCCTTGGTGACCACCGCTTTCGCGCCGACCGCGCGCGTTACAATGGGATAGACCGCGAAGGCGTGCTCCGAGAACACGACTTCGTTTTCCGGCTGCACAAAGGCGCGCGCCAGAAATTCCAGGATATCGTTCGATCCGTTGCCGAGCGTGATGCATTCCGGCTTGATGCCGTGTTTGCGCGCCAGCGCACTTTTCAGCACGAAGCCGTTGCCATCGGGATAACGGTGAATGTCCGACAAGGCATCGCGCGCCGCGGCCAGCGCGCGCGGGCTCGGTCCGAGGGAGTTTTCGTTGCTGGCGAGCTTGATCGCGCCGCTGACGCCGTACTCGCGTTCCAGTTCCTCGATCGGCTTGCCCGGCTGGTAAGGCTCAAGCCCCCGCACGCCCGGCACAGCGAGATTGATCACTGGATTATTCATAAAAACTCAACGCAAAAATTCAAAGAGAATAGACAGGATTTACAGGATTAACAGGATTCCAGGTATCCGTTTTTGCTTCTTTTTAATCCTGTAAATCCTGTTAATCCTGTCCATTTATTCATATTGCTATAGAACGGCCTTGGGATAGGAACCGAGCCGCTTCAGAAAGGCCGCCTCTTTTTCCAGATCGGCAAGCGCCTTGGCTACCTTGCGATCCTTCATGTGGCCGTCGATGTCGACGAAGAAGACGTACTCCCACAGCGTCTCGCGCGTGGGGCGCGATTCAATGCGCGTCATGTTGATCTTGTTCTTCGCCAGCGGCGCGAGCAACCGTTGCAGCGCACCGGGACGGTTACGGCTTGAGAGCAGCAGGCTGGTCTTGTCGTTGCCGCTCGGTGCGGTTTCGAGCGTGCCGATCACGAGGAAGCGCGTGGTGTTGTCCGGACGGTCCTCGATGTTGCTGGCGAACATGTGCAGGCCGTAAAGCCGCGCCGCCGTGTTGCCGGCGATCGCGAGCGTGCCGACGTCCGCCGCCGCGAGCCGCGCCGCCTCGGCATTGCTCGCCACCGGCGCGCGCTTCACGCCCGGCAGGTTGGCGTCGAGCCACTCGCGGCACTGCGCCAGCGACTGCTGGTGCGACACCACGCTATGCGCGCCCTTGGGATCGTTTCCCTTCCCGAGCAGATGATGATGGATGCGCAACGCCACCTCGCCGCAGATCCTGAGCGGCGAGGTCATAAACATGTCGAGCGTGTGATTGATCACACCTTCGGTCGAGTTCTCCACCGGCACCACGCCGAAATGGGCGTTGCCCGACTCGACCTCGCGGAACACCTCGTCGATGGCCGCGAGCGGCACTGTTTCCACGGCGCGGCCGAACTGCTTGAGCGCGGCCTCCTGGGTGAACGTCCCTTCCGGCCCGAGAAACGCAATGCGCAGGCGCGATTCCAGCGCCAGGCAGGCGGACATGATCTCACGGAACAGCCGCGCCATGGCTTCCTCGGAAAGCGGCCCCTGATGGCGCGCCAGCATGTGGCGCAGGACCTCGGCTTCCCGCTCCGGGCGGTAATAATTGTTGCTGCCTTCCTTCTGCTTGGTCTCGGCGATCGCCAGCGCATGCCGCGCGCGTTCGCTGATCAGCGCCTGAATTTTCACGTCCAGCGCATCGATCTGCTCGCGCAATTTTTTTATTTGCGCGTCGGCGTCACCGGTTTTTGTCTTTTTGACCATGTCCTCAGATGATGCGCGCCATCAGCACGCCGTTGATGCCCGCTATCTTCTGGCGCACGCCTTCCGGCACGGGGCTGTCGAGATCCACCACGGTGTAAGCGTAGTCACCGCGCGAGCGGTTGATCATATCGTGAATATTCAGCTTGGCGTGGCCCAGCGTCTCGGAGATCAGGCCGAGCATGTTGGGCACATTGGCGTTGGCGACCACCAGGCGATGCGCCGTCTCGCGCGCCGCCACCACATCCGGGTAATTCACCGCATTGCGGATGTTCCCGTTCTGGAGAAAATCCTTGGCCTGTTCCGCCACCATGATGGCGCAGTTGTCCTCGGCCTCGGCGGTCGAGGCGCCCAGGTGCGGCAGCGTGATCACGCGCTCGTGGTTCTTGAGCAGGTTGCTCGGGAAGTCGCAGACATAGCCGTACACCTTGCCCGCCTTGATGGCGGCGCTGACCGCGGCGTCGTCGACGATGCCCTCGCGCGCGAAGTTGAGAATGATGACGCCATCCTTCATGAACTTGAGGCGCTCGGCGTTGATGAGATTCTTCGTCGATTCCATGAACGGCACGTGGAAGGTCACGAAATCCGCGGCGCGCAGCGCCTCTTCCACGCTGTTCGCCTTCTTCACGTCGGCCGACAACTGCCACGCGCCTTCCACCGTCAGGCCCGGGTCGAAACCGATCACCTTCATTCCGAGCGCGATGCCCATGTTGGCGACGCTGCGTCCGATGGCACCGAGACCGATGACCGCCAGCGTGCGGCCCGGCAACTCGAAGCCGGCGAAATTCTTCTTGCCCGCCTCCACCGCCTTGCTGATCTCGGGGTCCGAGCCGGACAGGCCGCGCGCAAACTCCCATGACGCTGGAATATGACGGCAGGCCAGCAGCATGCCGGCCAGCACCAGCTCCTTCACCGCGTTGGCGTTGGCGCCGGGCGCGTTGAACACCGGAATGCCCATCCTGGTCAGCTTCTCGACCGGGATGTTGTTCACGCCCGCGCCGGCACGGCCGACGGCCTTGAGCGACTTCGGAATTTCCATGTCGTGCATCTTGAACGAGCGCAGCAGTATGCCGTCCGGCTCCTTCATGTCGGAGGAAACCTGGAACTGGTCCTTGGGCAGGCGCGCCAGCCCCAGCGGAGAGATATTATCAAGTGTCAGTATCTTGAACATTTATTCCGATCCTAACTATTTCGAAAATTAATTTTTTACCGCCAGGGCGCCAGGAAAAACACTATGAATCTTCCAGGGAAAACGGATAATTTCCAGTTCTGTCATTGCCGCGAAGGCGGTAATCCAGAAAAGTTTAATATTCTCCTGATTTCTGGCTCGCGGGCACTTAGCCTCTGGCCGGAATGACGAAGAAATCGAATACCCGAAAATCCTGGCGTCCCTGGCGTCCTGGCGGTTCATCCGTTCTTACGCATAAAGTCCTGCATATAGGCGATTAACGCGTCGATGCCGGCCTCGGGCATGGCATTATAAATACTCGCGCGCATGCCGCCGACCGAACGATGGCCCTTGAGCTGCACCAGCCCCGCGGCCTTGGTGCCCTTGAGGAAAGGCTCGTCCAGCGCCGCGTCTTTCAGCGTGAAAGGCACATTCATCCACGAACGGCTGTGTTTTTCCACCGGGTTTTTATAGAAGCCACCGCTGGAATCGATGCAGGCATACAGCTTTTCGGCCTTGCGCTGGTTGATTTCGGCCATGGCCTTGAGGCCGCCCTTTTTCTTGAGCCAGTCGAACACCAGCCCCGCGATGTACCAGCCATAGGTCGGCGGGGTGTTGTACATCGAGGCGTTTTCGACATGAATCTTGTAATCGAACATCGAGGGCGTGTTGGCCGCTGCGCCGCCGATCAAATCCTCGCGCACGATCACGATGGTCAGCCCGGCCGGACCGATATTTTTCTGCGCGCCGGCATAGATGACCCCGAAGCGTGTGACATCGACGGGACGCGACAGGATGGTTGACGACATGTCCGCGACCAGCGGAACGCCACCCGTCTGCGGCACGAAGCTGAACTCCACGCCGCCGATGGTTTCGTTCGGGGTGTAGTGCAGGTAGGCCGCGTCCGGGTCGAGTTTCCAATCCTTCTGCGGTGGCACGGTGCTGAAGTTGGTCGCTTCCGACGTCGCGGCGATGTTCACGCCGCCGAATTTCCTGGCTTCCTTGATCGCCTTCTTCGACCACTCGCCGGTGTTGATGTAGTCGGCGGATTTCTTGCCGCGCAACAGGTTCAGCGGCACCATGGCGAACTGCGCCGCAGCGCCGCCCTGCAGGAACAGCACCTTGTAGTTCGCCGGGATGTTCATCAGCTCGCGCAGATCGGCCTCGGCCTTCTCGGCGATGGCGATGAATTCCTTGCCGCGATGGCTCATCTCCATCACGGACATGCCGCTGCCGTGCCAGTCGAGCAGTTCTTCCTTCGCCTGCTGCAGCACTTCCTCCGGCAACACCGCCGGTCCCGCACTGAAATTAAATACTCTGGCCATGTCGATTTGATCCTAAAAAAACTAATATGTTGGAACCGCTGATAAACGCAGATTACGGAAAAGGATTTCGTGCCTTTGTTTTTATCCGCGTTCATCTGTGTTCATCTGCGGTTTCAATTTAGTACTCTTACTCTTCCTCCGACTCCGCCACGCGCTCGAGACCGGCGAGATGCTCGCCTTCCTCGGTCCCGATCAGGCGCACGCCCTGGGTATTGCGTCCGATAATGGAGACTTCCTTCACGCGCGTGCGAATCATGGTACCGCCGCTCGTGATCAACATCGCCTGATCCTCGTCGCCGACCACGCAGGCGCTGACCACGGGCCCGTTGCGTTCGTTCACCTGGATCGAGATTACGCCCTGGCCGCCGCGACGGTGCTTCGGATAATCATCGAGCGGCGTGCGCTTGCCGTAGCCGTTCTTCGTCGCCGTCAGCACCGTGGTGGCTTTGCCGACCTGGTCAGGACAGGCGATGATCAGCGCGATCACCGACTGGTCCTTTTTCAGCATGAGGCCGCGCACACCCTTGGCCGTGCGCCCCATCGGCCGCACGTCGTCCTCGGCGAAGCGCCCCACCTTGCCGGCATCGCTGAACAGCAGGATATCGCACTTGCCATCGGTCAGGCCGACGCCAATCAGCCGGTTGCCGGATTTCAGCTCAATGGCGCGGATGCCGGTGGAGCGCGGGCGGGTGAACTCTATCAGTTCGGTCTTCTTGACCGTGCCATCGGAGGTGGCCATGAACACGTAGCCGCCCTTGTCGAAGTCCTTCACCGTCAGGATGGCGCTGATGTGTTCGCCCTCTTCCAGCGACAGCAGGTTGACGATCGGCTTGCCGCGCGCACCGCGCCCGGCCTGCGGAATCTCGTACACCTTCTTCCAAAACACCTTGCCCAGACTGGTAAAACACAGGATCGTGGCGTGGGTGTTGGCGATCAGCAATTTGTCGACAAAGTCCTCTTCTTTCATGCTGGTCGCGGTCTTGCCGCGCCCGCCACGCCGCTGGGCGCGGTAGGCCGTGAGGAGCTGGGACTTGATGTAACCCGCGTGTGACAGGGTCACGACCACGTCCTCATCGGCAATCAGGTCTTCCATAGATAGACTCACGCGGCTCTGCACGATTTCCGTGCGGCGCTTGTCGCCATACTGTTCGCGAATCGCGATCAGCTCGTCACGGATGACCTTCATGAGGCGCTCGGGATTGGCGAGGATGTCGAGCAGGTCGGCGATGGTCTTGAGAATGTCACCGTATTCACTGCGCAGCTTTTCCTGCTCCAGCCCGGTCAGTCGATGCAGCCGCAGATCGAGAATCGCCTGCGCCTGCGTTTCCGTCAGACGATAGCCCTTCGGTGTCAGGCCGAAGGCCTTATCCAGTCCTTCCGGCCGCGTCAGGTCGGCGTCGCCCGCCGCCAGCATCTTGGTCACCAGTTTCGCCGGCCAGGTGCGTGCCAGCATTTTCACGCGCGCCTCGTCCGGGTCCTTGGCCGCCTTGATGAGCGCGATCATCTCGTCGATGCTCTCCAGCGCGACCGCCAGGCCTTCCAAAATATGCGCGCGCTCGCGCGACTTGCGCAGGTCGTAGATCGAACGCCGCGTGACGACCTCGCGCCGGTGGCGCAGGAAGGCCTCGATCAGTTCCTTGAGGTTGAGCAGGCGCGGCTGGCCGTTGACCAGCGCCACCGCGTTGATGCCGAACACGCTCTGCATCGCCGTGTGTTCGTACAGGTTGTTCAGGATCACGTCGGAGACCGCGCCGCGCTTGAGGTCGATCACCATGCGCATGCCGGACTTGTCCGACTCGTCGCGCAGTTCCGCGATGTCTTCGATCTTCCCATCGTGCACCAGCTCGGCGATGCGCTCGAGCAGCAGCGCCTTGTTCACCTGGTATGGCAGCTCGGTGACGATGATGGACTGCTTGCCGCGCTTCTCGTCGGTTTCGATCTCCACCCGCGCGCGCACGTACACGCGCCCGCGCCCGGTGCGGTAGGCCTCGTGGATGCCGTCGACACCGGTGATGATGCCCGCCGTCGGAAAATCCGGGCCGGGAATATGCTTCATCAGCTCATCGATGGTGGCGTCCGGGTTATCGATGAGCGCGACGCAGGCGTTGATGACTTCGTTCAGGTTGTGCGGCGGGATGTTGGTCGCCATGCCGACGGCGATGCCCGAGGATCCGTTGATCAGCAGGTTCGGCAGCCTGGCCGGCAGCACCACCGGCTCGTGTTCCGAGCCGTCGTAGTTGGGCGCGTAGTCGACGGTTTCCTTGTCGAGGTCGGCGAGCATCTCGTGCGCGATGCGCGCCATGCGGATTTCGGTGTAGCGCATGGCCGCCGGGGCGTCGCCGTCCACCGAGCCGAAGTTGCCCTGGCCGTCGATCAGCATGTAGCGCAGCGAGAAGTCCTGCGCCATGCGCACGATGGTGTCGTACACCGCGGTGTCGCCGTGCGGGTGGTATTTACCGATGACGTCACCGACCACGCGCGCGGATTTCTTGTAGGGCTTGTTCCAGTCGTTGTTGAGCACGTGCATGGCGAAC
>MFTB01000099.1 GCA_001785195.1 Candidatus Muproteobacteria bacterium RIFCSPHIGHO2_12_FULL_60_33 | reverse complement strand
CGAAACGGCGGAGGCTTCCCGGATCCACCCGTCCATCGCCGTGCGCGATCGTCTCCAGCGCGATGTCATACACCCGCGGAAGTCCAGCCGAAGGACCGTGAGCCAGGCGTGGCAGTTCCCGGCTGTAACCCTTCGGCAGGTGTCTCTTGGCCGTGCGAATCTGTTCTTCGATCAGGTAGAAGTTATCGAGCAGCCATTCCCCGGCCGGTGTAATCCGGCGGTTTGCCGTGACCGCCGCTGTCAGCAGCTTGCAGGCGCCTATCAGGACGCTTTCATTCTCAGCCAACCGCGTCAGGAGCCGGTCGGGGGCGCGTCCCAGACCCAACTTGTGCGAACCCGCCAGGGTCTTGCCATGCTGGTCCATCTGGTCGCTGCTGAACAGCTCCGATCGCAGCGGCGGCTCGTCGCCGGCGTAATCAGATGCCGAGCGATTTTCACGGAAGTCAGCCGTCAAGTTGAGCAAGTTCCTGAAACCGGTCTTGCTGCTCACCTTCATTTTGTGAAGGCAAGCCTGCACAAAACTAACCATTTTTAATGGTCTCCTTCTTTCTCTGAAACAAAGTCTCAACGAAACTGCGGAAAAACTTTCTTTTGATAGCGCGTTATCGCAGATTATGTGGTTAGATTCCGCCGGCACGGTTGGACTCGTTGTTCTGGCTAGAACTTATCTCAAAATATCTTAAACCGCGGATTAACGCGGATTTCCTATTAAGATGAACGCGGATAAAAAAGAAATCTAATAAGCCATCTGCGTTTATCTCTTTCCTTATTTGCGTTCATCTGCGGTGGCCTGGTCTTTTTTTTGAGATGGGTTCTAGAAACTATCTCAAAACCCCCTCACCTTATTACTCTCCCGCGATGCGGGGTGAAGCGGAAACAGGAAAAGGTTCGGTGGACCTTTTCCCCGTAGAACGGGCGCATTCGATTCGGGTGCGCCGTGGGCGGGAACCGGGCGGGGAATAAGCGATTAGAGCACGAACTCAATCATTTTTCCGCTGTGGCCTGCGATTCCAGCGCTTCCCAGCGGGCATAGTACTCCTCGAGTTCAGCGGTTACCGCTTGCAGACGCGCGAGCGTGGCGGAGATGGTCTCCCCCGGCTGTTGATAAAAGCCGGCAGCGCTGACCGCCGCCTGCAATTGGGACTGCTCCGCTTCCAGCGTTTCGATCTTTCCCGGCAGGGTTTCGATCTCGCGCTGCTCCTTATATGAGAGCTTGTGGGATTTGGTGCGCGGCTTCTGTGCGCTAGGAGCGGTCGCGGGCTTGCCGGCCTTGGCGGCTGATTCGGATTTGGTCGTGGGCTTGTTCTGCCGTTGCCTCAGCCAATCGGTATAACCGCCGACGTATTCGCCGATCCGGCCGCCGCCTTCGAACACCAGCGTACTCGTGACCGCATTATCCAGAAACGCGCGGTCGTGGCTTACCAGCAGCAGCGTGCCCTGGTATTCGAGCAGCAACTCTTCCAGCAGTTCGAGCGTTTCCACGTCCAGGTCGTTGGTGGGCTCGTCCATCACCAGCAGATTGGCCGGGCGGGCGAACAGGCGTGCCAGCAGCAGGCGGTTGCGCTCGCCGCCCGAGAGCGTGCTCACCGGGGAGCGCAGCCGTTCCGCGGGAAACAGAAAATTCTGCAAATAGCCGGCGACATGCTGGCTGCGGCCGTTGATCGTCACCGTCTGGCTGCCCTCGCCGACGCTGTCCATCACCATGGCGGCGGGATCGAGGTCGGCGCGTTGCTGATCGAAATACGCGACCTGCAGCCGGGTGCCGCGGCGCAGGTTCCCGCGGGTCGGTTCCAATTCGCCCAGCAGGAGTTTGATCAGCGTGGATTTGCCGGCGCCGTTGGGGCCGACGATGCCGATGCGATCGCCGCGCATGATGCGCGCGGAGAAATCTTTTATGACGGCGGTGTTGCCGAAACTGAAATCGACGTGCTCGCCTTCGAACACCAGCGTACTCGTGACCGCATTATCCAGAAACGCGCGGTCGTGGCTTACCAGCAGCAGCGTGCCCTGGTATTCGAGCAGCAACTCTTCCAGCAGTTCGAGCGTTTCCACGTCCAGGTCGTTGGTGGGCTCGTCCATCACCAGCAGATTGGCCGGGCGGGCGAACAGGCGTGCCAGCAGCAGGCGGTTGCGCTCGCCGCCCGAGAGCGTGCTCACCGGGGAGCGCAGCCGTTCCGCGGGAAACAGAAAATTCTGCAAATAGCCGGCGACATGCTGGCTGCGGCCGTTGATCGTCACCGTCTGGCTGCCCTCGCCGACGCTGTCCATCACCATGGCGGCGGGATCGAGGTCGGCGCGTTGCTGATCGAAATACGCGACCTGCAGCCGGGTGCCGCGGCGCAGGTTCCCGCGGGTCGGTTCCAATTCGCCCAGCAGGAGTTTGATCAGCGTGGATTTGCCGGCGCCGTTGGGGCCGACGATGCCGATGCGATCGCCGCGCATGATGCGCGCGGAGAAATCTTTTATGACGGCGGTGTTGCCGAAACTGAAATCGACGTGCTCGGCCTCGAACACCAGCAGGCCGGATGACTCACCCTCCTCCAGCCTCAGATCTACCTTGCCGGCGCGGTCGCGGCGCTGGCGGCGCTTTTCGCGCAAAGCCTCGAGTGCGCGCACCCGTCCTTCGTTGCGCGTGCGGCGCGCCTTGACGCCCTGGCGTATCCACGCCTCTTCCTGCGAGAGTTTCTTGTCGAACAGCGCGTTGTGCTGCGTCTCCACCGCCAGTTGATCTTCTTTGCGGCGGACATAGTCAGCGTAACTCCCGGGCCATGAGGTGAGCGCGCCGCGGTCGAGTTCGACGATGCGCGTGGCGAGGCGCTTCAAAAACGCGCGGTCGTGACTGACGAAGAGCAGCGCGCCGGGATAGTTCACGAGGAATTCTTCCAGCCAGGTGATGGCCTCGATGTCCAGATGATTGGTCGGCTCATCGAGCAACAGCAGGTCCGGTTCGCACACCAGGGCGCGCGCCAGCATCACGCGCCGGCGCCAGCCGCCCGAGAGTGCGTGCATGCTGATGTCACCATCCAGACCCAGACGCGACAGCACCATTTCCACCCGCTGCTCCAGCCGCCAGCCGTCGCCGGCTTCGAGCTCATGCTGCAGCTGCGCCAGGCGCCGCGTCAGGGCCGGTGTGGGCGCGTGTGCGAGTTCGGTGGCGGTGTGGTGGTATTGCGAGATCAGCTGGCCCAGTCCGGCCAGGCCGCCGGCGACGATATCGAATACGGATTCGTCGCTGTCGGGGCTGACTTCCTGCGCCAGGTGCGCGATGCGCGTGCCCGGGCGGACCCAGATGCTGCCGTCGTCGGGTGTGGCCTCGCCGCTCAACAGGCGGATCAGGGACGACTTGCCCTCGCCGTTGCGCCCGACCAGACACACCCGCTCGCCGCGGCGGATTTCGAGCTGGGCGTGCTCCAGCAACGGACGATGGCCATAAGCCAGGGAAACCTTATCGAGGCGCAGCAGGGGCATGGTGCTTATTCAGATCAATCTCGGGAAATTACATATTTATCGCGGTCGAATAACTCGGTCATCTGGTTCTGCGTGAGCCAGGCGGCCTCGTCGACAAGCCGTACGTCCAATCCTCAGAATTGGCGTGCCCAGGTCGGCGAAGACGTTGGTGCTGCCTCGGGTTGCCGCAATTTTTCTTTTCATTACCGCCGCCTCTTTCAGGCGGGTTAAATCGGATAATCCAGCTCACGTTGGTGTCGTATGGCCAGGATACGGACCTGATCCTGCACGGGCAGGAAGCGATATAAGGCTATGTACCCCGTCTTGCCGTAAGAAATCACCAGCTCGCGCAGTTCGCTGGCAACGGTTCGGCCAATCAGCGGATGGTTTGACAGGGTATCGACGGCCTCACTAATGGCGCTCGCGGCACCCACCGCCGCCGGCGGGTCGTGCTCGGCAAGAAAATCAAATGCGCGCCCGAGATTCGCGAGCGCGTTCTCCGAATAGACTACTTGCGCCACGGCTTGGGCCGGGCGACTCGACGGTTCTTGGCCAGCCGTACCAGCCAGGGGTGGACGTCCTTGGCCCGGTATACCGCCGCGCCCTCCTCGACCGCGGCGTCCGAGACAAGCGCCTCGCGCACGAACTCCCGCATCCGCTCCTTGCGCGTCACTTCACGCTCCAGCGCCTCCACCATGAGGCTGTGCGCGGAACGTCCGGTTTCCCTGGCCAGGCGAGCGATGCGCGTCTTGAGCTTTTCTGGCAGTTTGATTGTGGTCGTGGCTGTCATGACAAGACACCAAATTGTTTAGGTAACACTATAGTAGCACCGCGCAGCCATTCAGACAATCAGCCCCTCGGGCTGCCGGGCACTGGTGCACTGGTGGAAATGTGCGACCCTCTGCAGCCCGAGCCACCCCTGAAGCGAACGCGAGGCGGGACGGCGGACGCGCCCTGCCCCAGCCGTCGATGGAAACCTGGCCCGTGAGCCTCAAGGCCAACAGCCGGAAACATCCGGGCGATCGACTCATTGAGAAAAGGATTTGGGCAACAGGCCGTCAAGACCTGACCCTGCGCTCGCCCTTGTCAGCCCGGTTCCATGTCCACCCGCGTGCATGCACCCGCCGGGCGGGTGTTCACGCGCAGCGGAAAAAACTGCCGCAACAGCCAGAGCGCGGTCTGCGCATGGGATGAGAGCGTGCGCGCCAGGAAACAGGAGGTGCCCTGCGCCAGCGCGGCATAAATCAGAATCTGATCGGAGGCGTGGATATCGAGGGTCGCGCCGGCAATGATTTCCTCGCGCAGTGCCTGCGCCGCGGTCCCGGCGATGCGCTCCGCCGGAATCCCGCGCTGCGCCACTTCGGAGCCGCCGAGAAGCGTGTGCGCCGTGCGCGCCCACAGCACAATCGCTCCGCCCTGCCCGATCGCCTGATCTCGACCCAGTATCTGTTGCTCGATCTCGACACGGGCGATATCGGCGAGCATCCGCACGGCCGTCTGCTGCATGCGTGTCACGATATGCGCCGGCAAATTGGACACATGGGCAATGCCGCGAATTTCCTTTACAGCTCCCGGCGCTTCGATGCGCAGAGGCTTGAGGCGGCGCGGCTGCACCGCGACCTCCACCTCACCGCCGCCACGCGGATAGTAGCCACGCCGCTGGAGTGTCAGTTCCACTTCCGCGCCCATCTGTGCCAGCAACGGCAGCAACACAAACCGCAGATAATCCAGCGGCGGCGCTCCCCGGACGTCGGTACCGCCGGTCAAGTGAATGCGCACCGGCGCGCCGGCGGCCAGCGCCGCGGGCAGCAGCGCCTGCAACACCAGCATGACGCTGCCGGCGGTACCCACGTCGAAACGGAATTCCCCGCCACGCAGCCTGCCCGGGCGAAAGATCAGCTCCGGTGATCGCAACTCAAGTCCCTCGACCTGGGCGTCACACAGGGCCGCGACGGCTGTCACCGCGGTGAGATGCTGGGGCGCGAGGCCCGGTGGCGCGCGCCGCGCGCGGATGTTGCGCAACCGCACAGTCTCGCCCGTGATGGCGGCAAGCGCGCAGGCCGTGCGCAGAAGCTGCCCGCCGCCTTCGCCGTAGGAACCGTCTATTTCGCGCATTCAGCCGTTATTATCACGCGGGTCCGGTTCCACCACCAACGCGAGCAAGGTTTTACCGCGATAAACCCTGGCTCCTTTAATTCTTTATTTCAGCGCAATGGCTGGGCTCGCCCGCGGCACGCTTTTATACTGTGAATCAGCTCATCCCGCCGGGAGGCATCCCGCCCATGTCACAGGTGCAATTACGCTTCTACGAAGAACTGAATGATTTTCTGCCGCCGGAGCTGCGCAAAATCGCTTTCAGCCATGAGCTCGCGCGGCGCACCTCGGTCAAGGACCTGATTGAATCCTTCGGCGTGCCCCACACCGAAGTGGAAGTGATCCTGGCCAACGGCCGGTCCGTGGATTTTTCCTATATCGCCCAGGCGGGCGATCGCATCAGCGTCTACCCCATGTTCGAGAGTCTTGATATCAGCCCGTTGATACGACTGCGGGAGAAACCCCTGCGCGATCCCCGCTTCGTCATCGATGCCAATCTCGGGCAACTGGCGCGCTACCTGCGCTTGCTGGGCTTCGACGTCCTGTACCGCAACAGCTTCACCGACCGGGAAGTGGCGCGGATCGCAAGCCGCGAAAGGCGCATCGTGCTGACGCGCGACCGCGCCCTGCTGCAACACAAGATTATCACCCGCGGTTACTTCGTGCGGGCCGTCAAACCCCGCGAACAGGTCAGGGAAATCCTCTCGCGCCTGGACCTGTATGGCGCCCTGCGCCCCTTCACCCGCTGCCTCCGCTGCAATGGCGAACTGGAGGACGTGGACAAGAACGCCGTGCTGCACCAACTGGAGCCCAAAACCAAAAAGTACTACCACTGCTTTCGAAGATGCAAGGCGTGCGGACAGGCGTACTGGAAAGGCAGCCACTTCAATCGCATGGAGAAGCTGTGCGATTACTTCACGGCACCATCAGAACCAGCGCCAATGGAGTCTGACTCTGAAGTGAAGCGGGAACCACCATGAGTACTCCGGTTTTCGGCATCCGTGTGGAGTGTTATGCCGGGCACCGCGGCGAGGAGGAACCACGGCGCTTCTGGCTGGGCGAGCGCCCGGTCGCGGTCGCGGAGATTCTCGATCGCTGGCTCTCGCCCGAGCACCGCTACTTCAAGGTCCGCGGCGACGATGCCGGCACCTACATTCTGCGGCACGACGCGCGCGCCGAGCGCTGGGAACTCACGTTGTTCGAGAGCCGGCCGGGTTGATCCGCCTCGCCACCCGGATCTATCGGGGAATAACCGGGCCTGGGCACTTTGATTCACCAAAAAAAACGCCCCCAACGGGGGCGTTTTTTAAGAAACAGACAGAACTAATATTTCTTACCCGCTTCCTTCTTGCCCTCTTCTTTCTTGCCTGCTTCTTTCTTCATCTCCGGGCACTTCACGTCCTTGCCGTCGACCTTCACCATGTCGCCGGGCTTCTTGTCCATGCAGGCCTTGGCGGTGGCTTCGGCCATGTGCTTCATGGCCATGCTGGAGGCGCTGAAACCCAGGCCGGCGACGAAGGTAATAGCCATAAGACTCGTCAGTAACTTCTTCATGCTAAAGCTCCTAAAAGAAATGTGTGGTTAGAACTGAAATATGGCAAGGATAGAAATCCAGCCTCCCTGCGCGGCGACACTGTAGCGCTCAAAATGGCAGCGCGTCAACGCAATGGTAATCCGCTTAAGCCATGCGACATATTCATTACTGCCACCTCTTTTAGGTGGGCTAAAATTGTGGTCAGCCCTGAATGGCACTTAAGCGCCGACTCCATGACAACCCCTGTGGGCAGCCCGGATGGAGCGCAGCGGAATCCGGGAATAGACGCCATTGCCGGCCGTTTTCCCCGCATTTCGCTGGCGCTTCATGCGGGCTACTGGTTGCGCCCAGGCGCTGTATCCACGATCAAAGCGCTTAAGTAAGTGCCATTGTGGTCAGCCCTCGATATATAAGGTGGGTAGTAAGGCGGGACGGAGGGCGCGGCGGCGCGAGGCGCGGGCGGGAAAAAAGATGGAAGCCGGCCCGTGGGCCGCTAGGCCAACAGCCGGAAGCATCCGGGGCGGGGTTGATTGGGCGGGTTTTTGGGAAATTGAGCCTGGCGCTTTCAATCCTCCGTATTCAGCGCCCGGGCAGGACGACTTCAACCGTCATGCCACCATACCCGTACTGCTGATCCCTGGCCTGGATCACGACCCCGCGTA
>MFTB01000098.1 GCA_001785195.1 Candidatus Muproteobacteria bacterium RIFCSPHIGHO2_12_FULL_60_33 | reverse complement strand
GTTTATGGCAGGCGTTATACCCTTGCCGACAAGTGGTCATTTTCACCGGGAGCACGAATGAGTGGTGGCTAGGGGCGGAATCGACAATTTTGTCTGGAACACAATTCTGCCGGGAGCAAGGAGCGGCACAGGGATGTGCCGTATGCGGAGCAAAGGATGCAAATTGGGCGCGCTTCAGCGCGCCCGAAGGGCGAGCCACAGGGATGTGGCGAGTCAAAATTTGACGACCGTAGGCTGCCCGCAGGGTGCGCGCTATGGATGGCGCGCATCAAGCGACGACCTCAGCATTATGAGTTTGGGCTGCAAAAACTAACCAGCTGTTTTCATTAACTTTAGCTGGGACGCCCGTTGCGTAATTTGCAGAAAAATGCACAACAATGCACAGCAGATCCCGCAAAAGTCCCGCAAACAAATTTCATCTTCAACAGCTCCCTCGGCAACCTGACCTCCGAGGAGTACGCCAACCAGGACCGGGGCAGACAATCAGAACCGCGGAACCCGAACCTACGGGTGGCATGAGGAATGGGGGAAGGTCAAGCCACCCCACCCTCTTTCGGCATGACAAGTTTGCCTTCGCTCGGATCCAAGAATGCGTTCGCTTGCCGCAACGTGGTAAGCGCTGCCTCATAGTCGTTGAATTCGACCCGGGAGGTGAATTCCTGGGCGCGGCTGAGCATCCGTATGTAAGGCACGGTATTGCCCTGACGGGTGAGCGCCCGAAGCGCCAGCAGATAATCCTCCCGGTAGACGGTCGGGATGATGATACGGCAACGATGCCCATGGACAAGCTCGGCGTTCAGCATAATGCGTGCGATCCGGCCGTTGCCGTCGGTAAACGGATGCACCTCGGCGATGAGAAACATCATGAACATCGCTTTTGCCAGGGGATCCTCAAGCGCCCGGTAGAGTTCGAAGCCCTTATGCAGCGTCCCGGCCACGAGATCAGGAGCTACAAAAACTGTCTCGCCCGCGCGGTTGACCGTCTCCTTGAAACGCCCGGGCCCCTTGTCAGGGCGGCCAGCAAGCAGAATCGCATGGCGGGACTTGAGCAGTTCAATAAGATTTTCGGCTGAACTTGGAACCCGGCCCATCTCCTGGCTGTTCGAGACGAGACGATAAGTCCCCTGGATGTCATGCGCATCCGCCGGGCGCTGGGGGATCGGCTTGTTGCGAAAGACGATATCGGCGGCCTCCTCCACCACGAACTCGGTGCCCTCGATGTAGTTCGAGAAGTAGGCCTCGAAGAAAGCGAGATGCTGGAGACCCTGAGCGGTCAACGGGGGCTCGGGGCGCAGCGGCAGCACCTCGCGCTGCAAGGCACCGTAGAGCGTCGTAAAGATCTCAAGTCGATGGGCATCGTAAGGGATGCCGCGCGCCCGGGCGCGGGCCTTGGCCGAGGTGAGTTTCTTGTCCGCGCGCGTTCCGAGGATCGCGCCGATCATGGCATCGAGCGCCTTGAACTCGGCGGTGAGCTTAAGCGTCCTGGCAAGTTTCCGCGCCTGGTCGCGCAGGCGGTTGAGTTCGGCATCCCCGTGCACGCGGTCGATCTCATCGAGATAGTCCTCGATTTCCTTCCGCGACCAGCCCTTGGCCACGCCGGTGCGCGCGCGGGCCGGTGCGATGTTCTCCAGCAATGCGCGGGCGCGTGAGGCCATGAAGAGCTTGCCCATGAAGGGCATGTCGCCCTCCACGGCGCCTTTGCCCTTGAGCAGGCCGACGGTAACACCGGGGAGCGCGACCTTCTTGGTGTACTTATAAGTAAGGAAGAGCGTATTGCCGCGGGCGGGACCGCCTTCGAGCGCCGAGCGGTGGCTGACGACGGCGCCGGGGAAGTAGTGCCCCAGAATCACATAGAGGTTGCGCTGGATAATGCTCGAAGGCGCATCCTTGAGATTGGACGTGTAGAGTTTGGGGGCGATGCGCTTGAGCCGCCCGGCTTTCACGTCACGGGAGATGGCCACCGAGACCCGGGGCTCGGGGCTGCCGAAGACGATCTCGGCCTCAACCGGCAGTTTAGTTTTTTTCATTAACAGAGGCGGCAGTGGGGAACCTGTAAAAAATACTACATTAGCGTAGGCTTTTTGTTAAGTTTTTTATAATTACGTTAGCGACGGTATGGGGCATAAATCGGGGGGGATCACGACGCATTACTCCGGAGCGGAGCTTCAGAATCTGACCGATGCCGCCAACAAGGTCTGCGGGGATGGGCCCCGCAAAATTCCCGCACTCGTGCTGTTGAAGAAACGGTACGCCTGAACCGGATGCGCAACCGTTTGAAGTTAGCTGGGAAGTTGGTGGCTAGGGGCGGAATCGAACCGCCGACCTCAGCATTATGAGTGCCGCGCTCTAACCGTCTGAGCTACCTAGCCATATTTGGATAAAGCTTGCCTTACTCAGCAAGGGGGCGAATTTTGAGTTTTGAGCCTGTTGAAAGTCAAGTCTTTAGTAGCAAGTAGCAAGTTCCAAGTGGCAAGAAAATGCCAGTTTTCCTTGCAGCCTGTTACTTGTTGTTCGATCAAACGTTAAAGCGGAAGTGCATGACATCGCCGTCGTGCAATACGTAATCCTTGCCTTCGAGCCGCAGTTTGCCGGCCTCGCGCGCGCCGTGCTCGCCCTTGAACCGGACATAATCCTCGTAGGAAACGGTTTCAGCGCGGATGAACCCCCGCTCGAAATCGGTGTGGATCACGCCCGCGGCCTGGGGTGCGTGCGCCCCCTTGCGCACGGTCCAGGCGCGCACTTCCTTGGGACCGGCGGTGAAAAAAGTGTGCAGACCCAGCAAGGTGTAGCCGGCGCGGATGACGCGGTTCAATCCCGGTTCCTCCAGCCCCATGTCGGCGAGGAACACCTGCTTTTCTTCCGTGTCCATGTCGGCCAGCTCGGCTTCGATTTTGGCGCAGATCGGCACCACCACGGAATTTTCCGAGCGCGCGAGTTTTTCCACCTGATCGAGATAGGGATTGTTGTTGAATCCCTTCTCGTTCACATTGGCGATGTACATGAGCGGCTTGTCGGTCAGCAGGCACAATGGTCTTAAAAGCCTGTGTTCCTCTTCACTCAAACCCAGGCTGCGCACCGGCTTGCCGCCATCCAGATGTTTGTGCACGTGGACAAGCAGCTCACGCAGCTTGATGTCTTCCTTGCTGCCGCTTTTGGCATTCTTGTCGGCGCGCTGCATGCCCTTGTCGGCGGTATCCAGATCGGCGAGCGCGAGTTCGGTATTGATGGTGTCGATGTCCGTGAACGGGTTGATTTTCCCCGAGACATGCACGATGTTCTCGTCCTCGAAACAGCGCACGACGTGCGCAATGGCGTCCACCTCGCGGATGTGCGCCAGGAATTTATTTCCCAGTCCCTCGCCCTTGGACGCGCCCGCCACCAGGCCGGCGATATCGACGAATTCGATCGTGGTCGGGAGGATTTTTTCCGGCTTGGCGATCTCCGCCAGTTTTTGCAGGCGCGGGTCCGGCACCTCGACAATGCCGATGTTCGGATCAATCGTGCAAAAGGGATAGTTCTCCGCCGCAATACCCGCCTTGGTGAGCGCATTGAATAACGTGGATTTGCCCACGTTCGGCAGGCCGACAATGCCGCATTTAAACCCCATACATATGACCTCTTTTTCCAACTCCCCCTCTCCCGCGCAGGCGGGAGAGGGTAAGGGGTGAGGGTGTTGAACCTCGGCGCCCCTCACCCTTCCCTCTCCCCGAAGGGGAGAGGGGATAAGGAGGTGATTCATTTCATTTGTGCGTGTGCAGGCTGTTCATGACCTTCTGGAACTCGCCGTGCACGATCTCCGCCAGATGTGCTTTGCCATTCTTGATGGCCGCGTCAATTAATGTCTGCTCCACCGCGGGCGCCCTTTTCAGGACATACGACTCCACTTGCGCGGCGTTACCGGGGTGGCCGATGCCGATACGCAGACGCGCATAATCGGAGGTGGCCAGTTTCTCGGTGATGTCGGAAAGACCGTTGTGTCCGCCGTCACCGCCACCGATCTTCAGTCTTATGGTTCCCGGCGGCAGGTCCAGGTCGTCGTGCGCCACCAGGATTTCCGACACCGGAATCTTGTAATAATGGGCGAACTTCGAGACTGACTCACCGCTGTGATTCATGAAGGTCTGCGGTTCAAGCAACCACACATCTTTGCCACTGATGGTGATTTTCCCGGCATTCGCGGTGAAGCGGGATTCGGCGCGCAATTTCTCGCCGGTGGCATCCAGCAGGACGTCCAGAAAACGGAACCCGGCATTGTGCCGGGTCTCCGCGTACTCCGTGCCCGGATTCCCCAGGCCGACGATAAGAGAGATGCCTTGGGACATGTCGCCTTCTTCCCCTCATCCCCGAGTGAAAAAGTGCGCGCCGTCTGCGCCTCGGCTCGCCTCCCTCTCCCTCCGGGAGAGGGAATGAGGGTGAGGGCCCTCACCCCGACTATTCCCGCCGGGGCGCACGAACATCCTGTGCGCCCGTTCGACGGCGCGAATGTCCACTGGACATTCGCGACTGCCCCGTCTCACCTCCCGCAGGCGGGAGAGGGGAGTTCTGTAAGATCGGAGCCGAGCGCGCATGCGCGCGATTTGGTTCACTCTGGAGCCGTTGCGCGTAGCGCGCCTTCTTGAAAGACCGGGATTACTTGCCTTCCTTCTTGCCTTCCTTCTTCCCTTCCGGCTTTTTGGCTTCCGGCTTCTTCGCCTCGGCCTTGGGGGCTTCGCCTTTCTTCGCTTCGCCGGGTTTGGCTTCGGCCTTCTTCGCCTCGCCGGGCTTGGCTTCGCCCGCTTTGGCTTCGCCGGGTTTGGCCTCGCCTTCCACCGGCGCTGCTGCCACCGCCTCGCCTTCCACCGGCGCCACCACCACCGGGGCTTCTTCCACCACCCTGATGATCGAGATGGCCGCCACCGCGAGGTTGTCGCCGCCGTGCGCCAGACTCGTGATCGCCACGCCTTCCGGCAGCTTGATGTCCTTGAGATGCACCGACTCATTGATGTGCAGGGCCGACATGTCCACCGTGAGGAACTCGGGCAGATCCTTGGGCAGACAGGTAATGTCGATTTCATTCATGAGATGCGTCACGACACCGCCGTCGATCTTCACGCCCGGGGCCACATCAGCGCCCACGAAGTGGATCGGCACTTTCATATGGATCTTCTCGGTGGCGCTGATGCGCTGCAGGTCCACGTGCATCACGACGGGTTTGTAGGGATGCATGTGAAAATTGCGCAGAATGGCCTGGTCGGTTTCACCACCGACCGTCACGGTCAGAATCGAGGTGTGAAACTTTTCATTCGCCAGGTGGCGCGCCATCAGGTTGTGATCCAGCGCGACCATCGTCGGTTGCTTGCCCGCGCCATAAAGGATGGCGGGAACTTTGCCACTGCGGCGAAGGCGGCGGCTCGCACCCGTACCTTTCGCAGAGCGTGGCTCGGCAGTCAATTCAAATTTAGCACTCATTGTCTTCTCCAAAGGTTAGTCAAATACCCGCCTTTCCTGCGACCAAGAAAGACGGAACTACGAGTAGCAAGTAGCAAGATACAAGTAGCAAGTAATACGATTTTTTACCTTGCTACTTGCCACTTGAAACTGCTACTGAATTTATTCCATGAACAGCTCGCTGACCGAATCCTCTTCCGCGATGCGCCGCATGGACTCGGCCAGCAGCTCGGCCACGCTCAGCTGGCGGATGCGCCGGCAGGCCCTGGCCTCGGGCTTGAGCGGGATCGTATCGGTCACCACCAGCTCATCGAGCTGGGATTTACTGATCCGCTCCACCGCGCTTCCGGACAACACCGGGTGCGTGCAATACGCCAGTACCTTCTTCGCGCCGTGTTCCTTGAGCGCGGCGGCCGCCTCGCACAACGTACCGGCGGTGTCCACGAGGTCATCCATCAATACGCAGGTACGGCCCTCGACCTCGCCGATGATATGCATCACCTTGGCCTCGTTCGGCTTCGAACGCCGCTTGTCGATGATGGCGAGGTCCGCCTCCAGATGCTTGGCCATCGCCCGGGCCCGCACCACGCCGCCCACGTCCGGCGACACCACGAGCAGGTCCTTGATCTCCTGCCGCCAGATGTCACCGAGCAGCACCAGCGACGCGTAAACGTTGTCGGTCGGAATGTTGAAAAAACCCTGGATCTGGTCGGCGTGCAGATCCATCGTCATCACCCGGTGCGCGCCCGAAACGGTGATCATGTCCGCCACCAGCTTGGCCGTGATCGCCACCCGTGCCGTGCGCGGCCGGCGGTCCTGGCGCGCATATCCATAATAAGGTATCACCGCGGTGATGCGCCGCGCCGAGGAACGCTTCACGGCATCGATCATGATCAGCAACTCCATCAGGTTGTCGTTGCTGGGCGCGCAGGTCGGCTGGATGATGAATACATCCTTGCCGCGCACATGCTCCATGATCTCGGCCTGGATCTCGCCATCCGAGAAACGGCCGATGACTGCCTTGCCGAGCGGCAGTCCCAGATGCCGCACCACCAGTTCCGTGAGTGCCGGGTTGGCGTTCCCGGTAAACACCACCATGTTGTCCAAGGACACGTGATCTCCCCTGTGAGTCGGATGGTCCACGACAAAATCTGGTTGGGGCGCCATCGCCACTTTGCCAATCCCGAACCATTGTACTGGTTGTGGCGCCAGGATTACTACGCACATCCTTGTGCTTCGCCCCTGCGGGGCCAGCGTCGCTGCGCTCCGCTGTTCGCGCTCGCTTCCGGCGAGCGCGTCGAACCTTCCAGGTTCTCATCTTGGCTACCAATTCAAAAATGTCCGTCGGGCATTTTTGAATTGGTTGGGGCGCCAGGATTCGAACCTGGGAATGCCGGAATCAAAATCCGGTGCCTTACCGCTTGGCTACGCCCCAGAAACATGTCCTCTATATAAAAACTGGGGCGCCAGGATTGCTCGGCGCTTTCTCGCTACGCAATCCTGCTTCGCTCGAAAGCCAGAGCTCGGCTCCTGCCTCGCTCGTTCGCCGGGGCAAAGGTCCACCGGACCTTTGCCTGTTTCCGGCTCACCCTGCGCCTCGCCCCTTCGGGGCCAGCGCACTTAGTGCGCTGTCCAAATTTGTTCCCGACAAATTTGTACTCCGCACATCCCTGTGCTTCGCCCGTGCGGGCCAGCGTCGCTACGCTCCGCTGTTCGCGCTCGCTCCAGGCGAGCGCGTCGAACCTGGGTCGCTCTCGGCATCCTGCCTCCCGCGACATTAGTACGTCCCTGTACGTCAGAATGCCGGGGATAAATCCGGTGCCTTACCGCTTGGCTACGCTCCATTATTAGTAGCAAGTAGCAAGTTACAAGTAGCAAGGCAACCCCACCGACCCTTGTCACTTGCTACTTGTCACTTGCTACTAACAATGGATGCCGGTTCAACCCCCGGGCCACGAAGCCGGTAAACGGTTTTGGAATTCTCTCCAGAATCTGCCAGCCGCGGTCCGCGTCCGGCACTTTCAGGAACACGCCACCGCCGGAACCTGACATGCGCGGCGCGCCGAACTCCGTCAACAGCCGCATCGCGCGATCCACTTCCGGATAGCGGCTTCGCACCACCGGTTCCAGGTCGTTTCGCAGGCCGCGCCCTGCGTGAAAGTCGCGTATTGTGAGGGGCGGGCTATAGCGTGTCAATTCGGGGTCCGCGAAAACCTGCGCCGTCGAAACATGCACTGGCGGCGCCACCACCACATACCACGCCTCTTCCGGTTCGACCGGGGTCAGAACCTCGCCAATTCCCTCGGCCCAGGCGGCGTGTCCGTGGATGAATACCGGCACATCGGCGCCCAGCTTCAACCCCAGTGTCGCCAGTTCCGGGATAGGCAGGTGCACGCCCCACAACTCGTTCAGGGCCAGCAAGGTCGTGGCGGCATCGGAACTGCCGCCGCCGAGGCCGCCGCCGATGGGAAGACGCTTGGTGAGATGGATTAGCACGCCCTTCGTGACGCCGCGCGATTTCTTCAATAAGCGCGCCGCGCAGAGCGTCAGGTCATTCTCCTCGGTCACGCCGGGAACCGGGGCCGCGCGCGCGATCCGGCCATCATCCGTCACGACGAAACCCAACTCATCCCCGAAGTCGAGAAACTGGAAAACCGTTTGCAGCGTATGGTAGCCGTCCGCGCGTCGGCCAGTAACATGCAGGAACAGATTCAGCTTGGCTGGCGCCGGCCAGGTTCGCATCCGCGGAAAACTCCTTGATTATTGTTTAAACGTCCAACGCTCGATGCTGAGCCGTACCTCGAGCGTCGAATCGAAGGCAGGGTTTTCCTCCACGCGGCCGCCCTGCCTCGTGATATACAGTTTACTCGGCAGATCGAAAGAACCGTAATGGGTGTATTCGAGAAACTGGATGTCCCAACCTGACTGCGCCAGCCTTTTCAGGCGGCCCTGCGCGTCTAATTGTTGATTCGACACTGAATCGGGCGCGGCCAGCCCGACTATCCAGTAATTCAAGCCATTCAGCGGCAGCCTCCAGCCCGTGGCGCGATACAGAAGCGTCTCGGCATTGCCGGCGCGCCAGATGCGCTGTTCGGTGTCTTGCAACTCGGCGCCACGATCATCCTGCACCAACCGCAGATGGCCGCGGCCGAGCGGGCCTGTGAAATCCAGGCGATGCCGTTCACCGTCACGCTCCCAGTTCAACGTGGCATGCCATCCCTGGTCGGCGGCGCGCAGGGCCAGCCTTCCCCGGACTTGCCAGGCGGTTACGGATTTTAATGTTGCTTGCCGCAGATGCCACGCGGCATCGACGTCCTCGACGGGAGGAAGCGCAACAGGGGTGGCGCAACCGGCAATGAACGCAACGAGAATGAGGAGGCCGACAACCGGCCTCATGGTTTGAATTTCTTGATGACGCCGTTCAGCGCTTCGTTGTCCGGTGTCTCGCGCAGCGCCCGGTTCCACACCGATTCGGCCTCGTGACGGTCACCCATCACCCACAATACCTCGCCGAGGTGCGCCGCGATTTCGGCGTCGTTGCGGATATCGAGCGCACGCCGCAGATGCTTTACCGCCTCCGCGCTGTTGCCGCGCCGGTATTGCAGCCATCCCATGCTGTCCATGATGAAGGCGTCGTCCGGCTTGAGTTCCATGGCCTGTTGCAACAGCTCATGCGCCTCATCAAAGCGGGTGGTGCGATCCGTGAGGGTGTAACCCAGCGCATTCAACGCGTTGACGTTTTTCGGATCCTTCTTGAGGATTTCGCGCAGGTCGCGCTCGGTGACATCCAGCATGTGGAGTTTTTCCGCCACCAGGGCGCGGGCATACAGCAGGTCCTTGTCGCCCGGAACGGTTTGAATCGCGGCATTCAGCACTGCGAGCGCTTCGTTGAACTGCCTGGCATCGCGCAGAATCTGCTCATGCGCCAGCGCCGCCTGCACGCGCTGGGGATCGTTTTGCGCCTTGATGCCTTCCAGGTGGCGGCGCGCCCGGGCGAGATCGCCCTGCTTGGCCAGCGCCACACCCAGACGGGCCTGCACCTCGAAATAATACTCACCCTCTTTCACTTCGAGATACCAATTCACCGCCTCGCCATACTGCTTGCGCTGTTCCGCCACCTGGCCGAGGTAGAGACGCGCCTGATCGTTCTGGGGGCGGAGCTGGAGCGCACGCTTGAGATATTTGTCCGCCTCGTCGAAGCGGTTGTTCTGCAGTGAAAGCAGGCCCACGGCATAAACCGTGTCGGCGTCATCCGGGACGCTGTCGGCGACGCGCTTGAATTCCTCGAGCGCCTTCTGCCATTCCTTCTGGTCGACCAGGAAACGCGCGTAGTTCAGACGGACGTTGTTGGCGCGGCGGTTGTCGTCCAGGAACGCTTCATAAAAGGCCCGTGCTTTCATAGTTTCTTTCTGCGACAGCAGGATGCGCGCCTTGAACAGCGCCGCCTCCTCCCACTCCGGGCGCTGTTTCAGGGCCTCGTCGGCGGAGACGAACGCCTTTTCCAGGTCGCCGCCGCGGACCAGCAGGTGCGCCATGGCAAAATGGGCCGAGGCGCGGCGCGGGTTCAGCGCCACCAGGGATTGCATGACATCGATGGCGGCGGCGCGGTTGCTCGCGCGCCCCAGCACCGCGGCCACGCGCAGATAGGCCTGGTCGAGATTCCGGCGCGTTTCCTCCGCGGCGAACAGGGTCTGAAAATGTTCCTTGGCCTCCGTGACACGGTCGAGCTCGAGCAGAGCGGTGATCAGGGCCTCTCGCGCCTCGGTGTCGCGCGGCCGCAGCTCGGCCCACAACCGCGCCGACTCGAGCGCCTCGTCGTAGCGCTTGCCGTACAGCGATGCCAGCGTGGCGCGCTCGGCGATTCGCGGGTCGCGTGTCTGCTGGGCGACCTTGCCCAAGGTGGTCGCCGCCACACCGATCTGTCCCCGCTGCCCGGCAATCTCGCCCAGCAGCAGGTCATAGAGAATCTCCGGCTCCAGCGCGACCCGGGGCAGTGCTTCGTCGGATTTGGCGGACTTGGGAGGCGCGGTTTCGGCCTGTGGCTCGGGTTTAACCGTACCGGCACAGGCCGTCAGCCACGACAGGAGCGACAGCAACAGAAACGGGCGTAAACGACGCAAACGGGAAGTAATCATATATATAGATAAGCCTAAATCTGCCATGGTGGCACGAACATCCTTATGACCGTCGCGGCGGGCGGATATTCGCCTACCATTTAAAATAGTCATCACAGCCTCTAACATCCAGAAAATCGCGCAACCGGTTATCGGGATAATATCGGAATGATCTTTGGCGTGGCATCCGGCAACGGGAATAAGTCGTGAATTCGCTGTTTCTGCTGCTGGCGGCGACGGTGGCCTTTGTCTTCGGCTATCGGTTCTATTCCAGGCTTCTGGCGCTCGGCGTTTTCCACCTTGAAAACAATTATAGTATACCCGACTACAACAACCGCCCCACCGAGGACGAACGTCATACCGCCAAACGTCACCTGATATTCGGTCATCACCTCGCTTCCCTCGCGGCCGGCGCGGCCGTCACGGGAAGCCTTGTCTCCCTGATATGGGGATGGATTCCGGCCTTTCTATGGGTCGTGGTGGCGACGGTAACCGCCGCCGGCACCTACGGACTCGGCTCCTTGTGGTTGTCTCTGCGCTATCCGGGCCTGAACCCGGCGGAAATCGCGGCACGCCTGCTCGGCACCCAGGCACATGCCCTCTTCGCCCTGTTCGCCTTCCTGCTGCTGCTCATCATGAATGCCGCCTGCGCCACGCTCGCGGCACAACTGCTGTCCGGTTTCCCGCAAGCGGTTTTGCCTTTCTGGGTCATTGCCGTGCTGGCCTGGTTTCTCGGGGGATTTCTGCACGGCCGGAAAAATTTCGAAATCATTTCTGCCTCGCTGATCGCCCTGACCCTGAGTCTGATGGCCGTCTGGCTGCTCGGGGAATTCCCGCTGGCGTTTACCGGCGCGCTTAATTTCGAGACCAAAACAACCTATCTGGCATTCGACACCAACATGGTCTGGGTCTTGATTCTGTTCGCCTACGGCTACCATGCCACGCGTCTGCCGATGTGGAAACTGATACGCCCGCGCGGTTATCTCACGGCCCTGCTGCTCGGCATCATGCTCTTCATCTGTTACACCGCGGTGGTGATCGATCACCCGGTCCTGGTCGCGCCGGAATTCCATACTGGGCCTGGCATTCCCGCCACGCTCCCGTGGTTGTTCGTCACGCTCACCTCGGGCGCGGTGGCGGGTTTTCATCTGTTGATCGCCAACGGCGTCACCGCGCGCCAGCTCAAGCACGAAACCGACGCGCGCTACATCGGATACGGCGGCGCGCTCGCGCTGGGGCTGCTGGCGCTGAGCGCCATCATCATCGGCGCCACCGGCTTCGCCAGCACCCAGGAATGGAACCAGCATTACGCCACGTGGGAAGCGTTTCGCGATCTGCACAAGGTCCTTGAGCTTTACATCAACGGCTTTGCGCGCATGGCCGCCGGCATAGGGCTGGACCCGGCATTTGCCCGCACGCTCGCCGCGGTGGTGATGCTGGGTCTCCTGGTCGCCACTTTGGAAGCCGGTCTGCGCGTGCAAAAACAATTGCTCACAGGCCTGACGGAACGTTTTCCGTCCCTGCTGCCTGGAAATGAAAAAACCCGGATTGCGACCGTCGTGGCACTGTCGGCCGTGCTGGCGCTGCACGACGGCCACGGTCTTGGCGGACTTTCGTGGTGGCCGCTGTTCGGCGTGGCCGACCAGATCCTGGCGGTGCTTGGTTTTTTGTTGCTGGCGTTGGCGCTGCGGCGCAGCGGACGGCCCATCATCTGGGTGCTGGCGCCGCTGATTTTCATGGTGGTGGTTGTCCACTGGGCCTTCGCCACGCTGGTGGCGCAGTGGTGGTCGGCGGATGAGTGGCTGCTGTTGGGCCTCGGCATGCTGCTGCTGGCGATTGAACTCGGACTGGCCGTACTGGCCCTGAGAACATTGAAAGCATCATCGCCGTCCGCGACTTGAAGCGAACCCAAAACCCGGTTTCGGGCATTACTTACCGGTTCAGGAGCGGATGGATTGTTCCGGGCTTTGATGTCGCTTCTTGACACCATGCCCTGATGGGTCAAAATCGCAGGCATCCAGAGTCATTTCCCGGTTTCTGCATGCATCTGCTCGCCTTTGGCATCAATCATCACACTGCGCCGGTCGATATCCGCGAAAAGGCGGCGTTTGCCTCCGATAAGTTGATTGGCGCGCTGCACGACGTCACCGCCGGCGGTGGCGCCAACGAGGCGGCGATCGTCTCCACCTGTAATCGCACCGAACTCTACTGCGGTCTCGATCCGGCGCACGAGGATCATGTCATCGACTGGTTCTGCCACTATCACCACCTCAACCGCTCCGACATTCATCCGTACCTGTACCGCCACCCGGATCAGGCAGCAGTCAAGCACGCCTTTCGCGTGGCCGCCGGACTCGATTCCATGATCCTGGGCGAGCCGCAAATCCTCGGACAGATGAAAGAAGCCTTTGCCACCGCGCACAAGGCCGGCGCCACCGGCAAAATCCTGAACCGGCTGTTCCAGCAGACCTTCACGGTGGCCAAACAGGTGCGCACCGACACCGCCATCGGCGCCAGCGCTGTATCGGTCGCCTCGGCCGCGGTGCGACTCGCGCGGCAGATTTTCAGCAAACTGTCGGAACAGACCGTGCTGCTGATCGGCGCCGGCGACATGATCGAGTTGTGCGCGCGGCATCTCAAGGACCAGGGTATCGGTCACATGATCGTCGCCAACCGCACGCTCGAGCGCGCCCAGCAGGTGGCCGCCGTCTTCGGCGCCGAGGCGATCTCGCTCGCGGAAATGCCGACACGCCTGGCCGACGCGGATATCGTGATCTCCTCCACCGCCAGCCAGTTGCCGATTCTGGGCAAGGGCGCCGTGGAAAGCGCCCTGAAGGCGCGCAAGCATCGGCCCATGTTCATGCTGGATATCGCCGTGCCGCGCGACATCGAGACCGAGGTCGGCGAACTCAACGACGTGTATCTTTACACCATCGACGATCTCAAGGAAGTGGTGCAGGAGAACATGGAATCGCGTCAGGAGGCGGCACGCGAGGCGGAAAAGATCATCGACACGCAGGTGGTGGATTTCATGCAATGGGTCAAATCGCTGGATGCGGTGCCAACCATCCGCGCCCTGCGCGAATCCGCCGATGCCCTGCGTGAAACCGAAGTCGAGCGTGCTCGGCAGCGTCTGGCCCACGGCGAAGACCCGGCCAAGGTGATCGAGCAACTCGCGCGCGCGCTGACCAACAAGTTCACGCACACACCTACCGACGTACTGCGCAAGGCCGATCACGAGGGCAACAAGGCCCTGCTCGATGCCGCCCGCCGCCTGTTCGACCTTAACGAAGACTAGAGCTCATAATAAAATGAACTTAACCGCCAGGACGCCAAGAGCGCCAGGAAAGGCAATATTTAGACAGGATTCACAGGATTAAAACACGATTAACAGGATTTCTTATTTCTTAAATCTTTAATCTGTAAATCCTGAAAAATCCTGTTAATCCTGTCTATAGCTTTTTGTTCGGGACCCTAAGACATGAATCCGTCGATTGAAACAAGGCTCGCCGGCCTTGCGCAGCGCTTTGAGGAAATCGAACGGATGCTCGCCGACCCGAAGGTCATCGGCAAGCAGGACCGGTTCCGCAAGCTGTCGCAGGAATACGCCGAGATCAATCCGGTGGTGAAGCTGTACGGCGACTATCGCGCGGCCAGCGATCAACTGGAATCCGCGCGCGCCATGCTCAAGGACGAGGACCCCTCCATACGCGAGATGGCGCAGGAGGAAATCACGGATGCCCGGCAACTGATCGCCAAACTGGAATCCGAAATCCAGACCCTGCTGCTGCCGAAGGACCCGAACGACAACCGCAATATCTTTCTCGAAATCCGCGCCGCTGCCGGCGGTGGCGAGTCGGCGCTCTTTGCCGGCGACCTGTATCGCATGTACAACTATTACGCCAGCGCGCACGGCTGGAATGTGGAAGTGATGAGCCACAGCCCCGGCGAACATGGCGGTTATAAGGAAGTCATTGCGCGTATCTCGGGAAAGGACGTGTACTCGCGGCTCAAGTTCGAATCTGGCGCGCACCGCGTGCAACGCGTTCCGACCACCGAGGCCCAAGGCCGCATTCATACCTCCACCTGCACCGTGGCGGTATTACCGGAAGCGGAGGAAATCGACGCCATCGCCATTAACCCTGCGGAGTTGAAGGTGGACACCTTCCGCGCCTCCGGCGCCGGCGGCCAACACGTCAACAAGACCGACTCGGCGATTCGAATCACGCATCTGCCCACCGGCATCGTGGTCGAATGCCAGGACGAGCGCTCGCAACACAAAAACCGTTCGCGTGCCATGTCGATCCTGTCGGCACGCCTGCTCGAGGCCGAGCGGCGCAAACAGCGCGAACAGGAGGCGGCCCAGCGCAAGAGCCTGGTCGGCACTGGCGACCGTTCCGAGCGCATCCGTACTTACAACTTCCCGCAGGGGCGCGTGACCGACCACCGCATCAACCTCACGCTGTATAAACTGGATCAGGCCATGGAAGGCAAGATTGACGAACTGATCGACGCGCTGCGCACCGCCGACCAGGCCGATCAACTCGCGGCGCTAAACGGCTGAACATGCAACCGGCTGCCGTGCGTCCATCCATCGTTACCGTTGGCGTGGCCTTGCACAAGGCACTGCATGAGCTGGAATTGACCAGCCCCACGCCACGGCTCGACGCGGAAGTACTGCTGATGCATGTGTGCGGCCTTGATCGCAGCCGCCTGATCATCCACAACGAAACGGTTTTGACGGGTGAACAGGAACACAAACTGGCAAACTTGCTCGACCGGCGCAAACGCGGGGAACCCATCGCCTATCTCACCGGCACGCGTGAATTCTGGTCCATGGAACTCAACGTCACGCCCGCGACACTGATACCGCGACCGGAAACGGAATTGCTGGTGGAAAAGGCGCTGGCGCATATTCCTGAAAATGCCGCATGGACCATCGCCGATCTCGGCACCGGCAGCGGTGCGATTGCGCTGACACTGGCGAAAGAGCTTCCCCGTTGTCGCATCATTGCGACCGACAGCTCACCGGCAGCGCTCGATGTTGCGAAATCCAACGCCGAAAAATTCGGGCTGACAAATGTCGAATGGCGCGAAGGTAACTGGTTCACCCCTCTCGCCGGCGAAACGCTGGACATGATCGTGAGCAACCCGCCCTACATCCGCGCCGATGACCCGCATCTTGAACAGGGCGATGTGCGTTTCGAACCGGCAGCCGCGCTTGTCTCCGGCGCCGACGGGCTTGATGCCATTCGGCATATCGCGCTTCATGCGCGGGAATATCTCAAACCCGGTGGCTGGCTGCTGTTCGAACATGGCTGGGATCAGGCCGAGGCCATCGGCGCTCTTCTGCGCCGGCACGGCTATCGTGATATGGTTTGCCATCGGGATCTGGCCGGTCATGCTCGTGTAACGGCCTGCCGTCGGTAATTTCCGCTTCGGTTCAATCGCGATGGACGACAAACAACTGCTGCGCTACAGCCGCCATATCCTGTTGCCGCAGATCGATATCCGCGGGCAGGAGAAGCTGCTCGCTGCGCGCGTCCTGATCATCGGCCTCGGCGGGCTCGGCTCGCCGGTGGCAATGTATCTCGCGGCCAGCGGCGTGGGACACCTGGTGCTCGTGGACCATGACAAGGTGGACCTCACCAATCTCCAGCGTCAGATCGCGCACACCACCGAAAATGTCGGTCAGGACAAAACCGCGTCGGCCACGCGCACGCTGCAAACGCTCAACCCCGACACGCGCATTACCGCCATCAATCGCAAGCTCGAAGGCGCGGCGCTCGATGAGCAAACGCGACTCGCCGATGTCGTGGTGGACACGACCGACAACTTCGCCAGCCGCATTGCCATCAACGCGGCCTGCGCGCGCGCCGGCAAGCCGCTCGTCTCCGGCGCCGTGGTGCGCTTCGAAGGCCAGGTCGCGGTGTTTCCGCCGGGCGGTCCCTGCTACCGCTGTCTGTACACGGAAGGCGGCGGGCCCGACGAGGCCTGCGCCACGCTCGGCGTGCTCGCCCCGGCCGCAGGCGTCATCGGTTCGATTCAGGCAGTCGAGACGATCAAGGTGTTGCTTGGCATCGGCCAGCCGCTGACCGGCCGGCTGCTCCTGTTCGATGCGCTCAACATGGAGTGGCGCGAGATGAAATTGCGCAAGGACCCGGCCTGTCCGGTGTGCGGCACGGCATGAATGCCGTCCGGCTCCCCCGCGCCATCGTCAACCAGTTGCTGCACCTGGCGCAGAAATCGCCGGACGAGGAAATCTGCGGGCTGATCTCGCGCGACAGTCGCGGTTTCCGGCAATGCTACCCCGTCCCCAATCAGGCCGGAGACAAGAAGCGCTTCTTCGCGCTCGACCCCAAGGCGCAGATCGATGCCATGCGCAGCATGCGCAGCCACGGCGAGGAACTGGCCGCGATTTATCATTCCCACCCCGATTCCCCGCCCCTGCCCTCGCTGGCCGATGTCGAACAGCACGAATATCCCGGCGTGCTTTATCTGATTATTTCACTCGGCACCAAAGGCGTGCTGGAGATGCGCGGCTTTCATATCCGCGGACCGGCCATCGAGGAAATTGCCATCGGCCTTCAGGAAGAATCCACGCGCTAACGGTGACGCCGACGGCGGCTATACTCCTTTACTAAAGCCACCTCAGGCTTCCCAAGGAGAAAACATGTCCATCGCGACCTTCGTCTTTCTCGGCATTTTTGGCGCGCTGTTTCTGTATGCCGTCACGATGTACAACAATTTCGTGCGGCTCAGGAATAACGTCGCCCAGTCCTGGTCGAACATCGACGTGCTGTTGAAGCAGCGCCATGACGAGCTTCCCAAGCTGGTCGAGGCCTGCAAGCAATACATGAAGCACGAGCGCGGCGTGCTGGAGAAGGTGACTGAGGCGCGCGCCGCCGTCGGGCGGGCACGCGAAGCGGGTGACGTGGCCGCGGTCGGCGCGGCCGAGACCCAATTGCGGGCCGGGCTGATGAATCTCTTTGCCGTCGCGGAAAACTATCCCGAGCTGCGTGCAAACGAGAACTTCCAGCATTTGCAAAACCGCATCTCGCAGCTCGAGGCGCAGATCACCGACCGGCGCGAGTTCTACAACGACTCGGTCAATGCCAACAACATCCGCATCGAGACCTTCCCGGACAACGTGATCGCCACGCTGTTCCG
>MFTB01000097.1 GCA_001785195.1 Candidatus Muproteobacteria bacterium RIFCSPHIGHO2_12_FULL_60_33 | reverse complement strand
GTTATCCACCACGGCGTTTTTCATTGCCGGTTTGCTCTTGCTGCTGACGGTGAACGAGCGCCGCGGGCGCGCCGCAGCGTTCATCCGGGTTGACTCTCCCGCGTCGCACCATCCATGACAGCAATCCCATTCATGGCGCTGGCAGCGGTCATTCTTCTGCTCGTGTGGCTGTGGCGCCGGTTGCTGCGTACTTGCGAGGCCGCCAACGGCGCGGACTGGGGCGGCCGCTGGCTCAACCGGCTGGACGGGTTGAACCGGATCTTCTGCCGCCGTTTTCATCGGCTTGTGCATGAACCGCTGAATCTTCCCGCCACCGGCGGCGCGCTCGTGGCGTCCAATCATGTCTCCGGCCTCGACCCGTTGCTGCTCATCGCCGCCAGCCCGCGGCCGCTGCGCTTTCTGATCGCGCGCGAGCAGTACGACCGCTGGTGGCTGCGCCGGCTGTTGCGCGCGGTGGGCTGCATCCCGGTGGAACGCACACGCAATACCCGCAGCGCGTTCGAAGCGGCGCGCAAGGCGCTCAAACGCGGCGAAGTGGTGGCGCTGTTCCCACACGGGCGCATCCATCTCGATCATCATGAACCGACACCCCTGAAGCGCGGCATCGTATTGCTGGCGTCCCTGACGGGTGTGCCGATTCATCCAGTGCGTATTGAGGGTGTGTGCGCCCAGGGCATGACGGTCACGGCCGTATTCGTTCCGAGCCGCGCCTGCCTCCTGAGTTTTGCGCCGCTGCACTGTGCCGGACAGGAAGACGAGCATTGTCTGGAAGAACTGTGGGACCGGTTGGCCCTGTCAGGAGAGGACCGGAGGCACGACAACCCGCATCGTCAACGCCGGAAATCGCCGGACAATGGCGAAACCACGCATTGACCCTTGAAAAATGGAGGCTCTCGCCCCAATTTAACTGCCACAACAAAATTCCTGAAGCGAGGATGATTATTCCATGCGCATGGACAAATTGACCACCAAATTCCAGCAGGCGCTCGCCGAGGCGCAAAGCCTGGCACTCGGGCGCGACCACCAGTTCATCGAACCCGTACATCTCATGACGGCCTTGCTCGACCAGGAAGGCGGCACGACGCGCAGTCTGCTCGCCAAGTCCGACGTGAACGTCAATGCCCTGCGGACGAAACTCTCCCAGATGCTCGACCGCCTGCCGACCGTGGAAGGCGCGGGCGGGGAAGTGCATGTCTCCAATAATCTGTCGACGCTGCTCAACCTCACCGACAAGTACGCGCAGAAGCGCGGCGATCAGTATATTTCGAGCGAACTGTTTCTGCTCGCCGCCCTGGAGGACAAGAACGAGTTCGGACGCCTGCTCAAGGAAGCGGGCGTTTCCAAAAACGGCATCGAGAAAGCCATCGAGGCTATGCGCGGCGGGCAGAAGGTGGAAGACCCGAACGCCGAGGAAGGCCGGCAGGCGCTGGAGAAATACACCATCGATCTCACCGAGCGCGCGGAGCAGGGCAAGCTCGACCCGGTCATCGGGCGCGACGATGAAATCCGCCGCTGCATCCAGATACTGCAACGCCGCACCAAGAACAACCCGGTGCTGATCGGCGAGCCCGGCGTCGGCAAGACCGCCATCGCGGAGGGTCTGGCGCAACGCATCATCAACGGCGAAGTGCCGGAAGGAGTCAAAAGCAAGCGACTGCTCGCGCTCGACATGGGCGCGCTTATCGCCGGCGCCAAGTTCCGCGGCGAATTCGAGGAACGTCTCAAGGCGGTGCTCAAGGATCTCGCCAAGCAGGAAGGCCGTATCATCCTGTTTATTGACGAGCTGCACACCATGGTCGGCGCGGGCAAGGCCGAAGGCGCGATGGATGCGGGCAACATGTTGAAACCCGCGCTGGCGCGCGGCGATCTGCACTGCATCGGCGCGACCACGCTGGACGAATACCGCAAATACGTGGAAAAGGACGCCGCCCTCGAACGCCGCTTCCAGAAGGTGCTGGTGAACGAGCCGACGGTCGAGGACACCATCGCCATCCTGCGCGGGCTGAAAGAGAAATACGAGGTGCATCACGGGGTGGACATCACCGACCCGGCGATTGTCGCGGCGGCCACGCTGTCGCACCGCTACATCACCGACCGCCAATTGCCGGACAAGGCGATTGACCTTGTCGACGAAGCCGCCTCGCGCATCCGCATGGAAATCGATTCCAAGCCCGAGTCCATGGATCGTTTGGACCGAAGGCTCATTCAGCTCAAGATCGAGCGCGAGGCGCTGAAGAAGGAAACCGACGAGGCGTCAAAGACGCGCCTGGCCACGCTCGAAGGCGAGATCAAAAAGCTGGAAAAGGAATATTCGGATCTGGAAGAGGTCTGGAAGGCGGAGAAGGCGGCGCTGCACGGCGCACAGCACATCAAGGAAGCGCTCGACCGGGCGCGCCTGGAATTTGAAACCGCGCGCCGCGCCGGCGACTTGGCGCGCATGTCCGAGCTGCAATACGGCCGCATTCCCGAGCTGGAAAAACAGCTGACCGCGGCACAGGCCGCCGAGGGCAAGGAGCGCAAGCTGCTGCGCAATGCCGTCACGGAAAATGAAGTCGCGGAAGTGGTGGCACGCTGGACCGGCATTCCGGTTTCCCGAATGATGGAAGGCGAGCGCGAGAAGCTGCTGCGCATGGAAGAGGCGCTGCACAGCCGCGTGGTCGGCCAGGATGAGGCCATCCGCGTGGTCTCGAACGCCATCCGGCGTTCGCGCGCGGGGCTGTCCGACCCGCGCCGGCCCTACGGTTCGTTCCTGTTTCTCGGGCCCACGGGCGTGGGCAAGACCGAATTAACCAAGGCGCTCGCCGGCTTCCTGTTCGACAGCGACGAGGCCATGGTGCGCCTCGACATGTCGGAATACATGGAAAAGCATACGGTCGCGCGACTCATCGGGGCGCCGCCCGGCTATGTGGGGTACGAAGAGGGTGGCCAGCTCACCGAGCAGGTGCGCCGCAAGCCCTATTCCGTGATCCTGCTGGATGAGGTCGAGAAGGCGCACCCGGACGTGTTCAACGTGCTGTTGCAGGTGCTGGACGACGGACGCCTCACCGACGGGCAGGGGCGGACGGTGGATTTTCGCAATACCGTCATCGTCATGACCTCGAACCTGGGCTCGACCATGATCCAGGAACTGGCAGGGGAGGAGAACTACGACAAGATGAAGCAGGCGGTCATGAACATCGTGGCGGGGCATTTCCGTCCCGAGTTCATCAACCGCATCGACGACATCGTGGTGTTCCACCCGCTCGGGCGCGAGCAGTTGCACCGCATCGCGGGGTTGCAGGTGCATTACCTGCGCGAACGCCTGCAGGCACGCGAGATGGACCTCGAACTGACGCCCAAGGCGCTGGACAAGCTGGCCGAGGCCGGTTTCGACCCCGTGTTCGGCGCCCGCCCGCTCAGGCGCGCCATTCAGCAGCGCGTGGAAAACCCGCTGGCGCAGGAAATCCTGGCGGGCAAGTTCGGGCCGAAGGACGTGATCGAGGTCGACGTGGCGGGCGATGAGCTGGTTTTCCGCAGGAAACAGGCATCACCAAAGAAGGCCGCAGCGGTTGACCGCGCCGCCCGCTGAACTTTTCCGTATTTCCACCCTCCATGCTCATGGATAAAATAGCCCGCAGCTCGGGAGGAAAATTCATGGCATTTGACAGACGTTCGTTCAAGGTGGGGATCGTTGCCGGGGTGTTTCTGGTCTCCGGCATACTCGTCGGACTCGTTTTCAGCTCGCGCCTCGATTGGCTGCCGAGCGCCAGCAGCTCTGCCACGGAAACCGCGCCGGTGCCGGTTATCGGCGCGACGCCGCCCAACTTTGTTCCGGTCGTCAAGGCGGTCATGCCGGCGGTGGTGAATGTCTCCACCACGCGCATGGTGCGCCAGGGTGGAGAGCACTCGCCGTTCATGGACGATCCCTTCTTCCGCCAGTTCTTCGGCGATGAATTTTCCCGCCGCTTTCAGATACCGCGCGAGCGACGCGAGAACAGCCTCGGCTCCGGCGTAATCGTATCGGCCGACGGCTATATCGTCACCAACAACCATGTCGTCGCGAAGGCCGACGAGATCAAGGTGCTGCTCAATGACAGGCGCGAATTCATCGGCAAGGTGGTGGGCAGCGACCCGAAGAGCGACATCGCCGTCATCAAGATCAGCGCCAAGGACCTGCCGGTCATCCCGTGGGGCGACTCGGACAAGCTCGACGTGGGCGAATACGTGCTCGCCATCGGCAATCCCTTCGGGCTCAACCAGACGGTGACACAAGGTATCGTGAGCGCCGTGGGGCGCGCCAACGTCGGCATCGCCGATTACGAGGATTTCATCCAGACCGACGCCGCCATTAATCCCGGCAATTCGGGCGGCGCGCTCGTGAACGCGCGCGGCCAACTCGTTGGCATCAACACCGCCATCTTTTCGCGCTCCGGCGGATACATGGGAATCGGATTCGCCGTGCCCAGCAACATGACGCGCGCGGTCATGGACAGCCTCATCAAGGGCGGCAAGGTGGTGCGCGGCTGGCTCGGTGTCTCGATTCAGGACGTCACGCCGGACCTGGCCAAGCAGTTCGGCCTGAAGGATTCGCGGGGCGCACTGGTCAGCGAGATCATTCCCGACAGCCCGGCCGCGGCCGCCGGTATTCAGAGCGGCGATATCATCACCATGTTCAACGGCAAGACCGTGGACAGCACGAGCATCTTGCGCAATACCGTGGCGCAAACGCCGGTCGGCAGGACCGTGAAAGTGGAACTGTTGCGCGAGAAGAAAACCGTGTCGGTTGCAGTGAAGATCACCGAGCAGCCGAAGGACGTCGCGGCGGCGGACAGCGAGACGGTGCCGGGCGACGGCAAGAACACCGCGCTCGCGGGCGTCGAGGCGCGCAACCTGACAGCCGAAATCGCGCGTCAACTCGGTCTGCCGCCCGGCACGACGGGCGTGGTCATCGCCGGCGTGGAGCAGGGCAGCGTCGCCGAGGAAGCGGGCTTGCAGGAAGGCGACGTCATCATGGAAATCAACCGCCAGTCGGTGCGCCACATCGGCGACTTCAAACGCCTGAGCGGCAAGCTGTCGAAGAAAGACAGTACTCTGCTGCTGATCAACCGCCAGGGCCGGAAGCTTTTCCTCGCGATCCAACCGTGAGCCGTAAGTAGTCGTGAATCGTAAATCGTGAGTCGTGTTACGATTCGCGATTTACGGTGCATGAACCATGCGTCTGCCGTATTCACCGCTGCCGCTGCTGGTTTTTTTATTCGCCCTCGGTTTCCTGCTCGCGATCGTCCAGATCGGGGCGCTCACGATCGCGTTTGACAAGCTGGGTCTGACGGCGAATTTCGCGTTTCTGCTGCTGTTTGCCTCGCTTTTCGGCAGCGCGATCAATTTGCCGCTCTTCACGATGACGGCGGAACGCCCGCCGCAACCGCCTGTGATGCCGGCGCCGCTGCGGCGGCTGCTCCGGCACCGCCTGCGCGAGTTCAAGGGAAAAACGCTCGTGGCGGTCAACGTCGGCGGTTGTCTTATACCCCTCGCCTTCTCGATCTATCTGATGACGCATCAGGCGGTTCCCGGGGCGCAAGTTCTCATCGCCACGGTCGCCGTGGCCTTGGTAAGCCGTTTGATCAGTCGCCCCATCCCGGGGATTGGCATAGGCATGCCGATATTTGTTCCACCGCTCGCGGCGGCGACACTCGCGCTGCTGGTTAACGGCGATAACAGTGCCGCGCTTGCCTACATTTCTGGAACACTCGGTGTCATTATCGGCGCCGATCTGCTGCGGCTGCCTGACATCCGCCGGCTCGGCACGCCGTTCGCCGCCATCGGCGGCGCCGGTACATTCGACGGCATCTTCGTCACCGGCATCGTTGCCGTCCTGCTGGCCTGAGTCCGCCAGTTTATGGCGGTAGATGCGTGCACCACCGTTCGATCGCGGTGCGCACCTGCGCCGGTTTTTCCGTCAGCGGCCAGTGATAGGCATCGATAGTTTCTATCCGTGTTCGTGGATGCTCACTAAGCACTCGGCGTGTTGTTTCCAGATCGGTGTAGGTAATCCCCTTTGAGAGCAGGGCCAGAATCGGAGCTGGAATCTGCGAAAGCGGCGGGAGTGGACGGATAATCTCGAGCATCTCCTGGAGATAACTCGCGACTGGAAAAAAACGCAGGTCTTCCCACGGCGAGGAATAGAGTTCGATCATCTCTTGCTGTTTCCCGGCCTTGAGCAGCTTAGCCCGCGTGGCCTCATCCATCTTTCTCAAATCACGGCTTGGAATGTGCCGACGGCGCAGGCCGAGGTGGTTCAGAAAAAGCATGACGGACACGACCCATTCGATGGCGGGCCGCACCAGGCTCACCGTCCGCAGCGTGCCGCGCAGGGCCTGATGAAAAACCGGATCGATCAGCACCAGTCCCCGCACGCGCGTGGGATGGCGCGTCGCGAAATGCACGGCGACCTGCGCGCCCAGGCTATGGCCGATCACCACCACCCTGTCGCCGCCTTCCGCGTCCAGCAGGGTTAGCAGGTCCCCGCACCAGAGATCCATATTAAGCCGGCCACGCCGGAAGGATTCTCCATGACCGCGCAAGTCGGGGCACAGGATGTCCCAGCTCTGCTTCAGCGTCGTCTGCTCCACGAATTCGGACCAGCGCGTCATGTTGCTGGCCATGCCGTGCAACAGAAGCATGGACTGTCGCGGCGTCGCGGACTCACGCCACAGGCGATAACCGAGTGTGGCCCCGTCAGCCGTTCGCAGAGTGCGGAGAACGTCCATGATCCACTGAGAATAGAGGCCGACGCCTGTTTCCGCCAGTAACCGGTTTCCCCTGCGCGCGCATGACAGCTTGACGAACCGCGCACGGCCCGTGCTAGATTCGCGTCATGAGTTCCAGCCCCTCTGTTGTGAATGAAACGCGGCCGGTTTGTCGCCGGCTGTCATGATCGGAGAGAAACTCCCGGTCGACGAAATCCTGCCGTCGCTGCGCCAGTCCCTCGCCGCGCACCAGGCCATGGTGTTGCAGGCGCCGCCCGGCGCCGGCAAGACCACTCACGTTCCTCTCGCGCTGCTGAATGAAACCTGGCTCGCCGGTCGCTCCATCCTGATACTGGAGCCGCGCCGGCTGGCGGCGCGTGCCGCCTGTGCGCGCATGGCGCAGTTGCTCGGCGAGACGGCGGGACAGACCGTCGGTTACCGCATTCGCTTTGACAGCAGGGTTTCGGCGCAAACCCGCATCGAGGTGCTGACCGAAGGCATTCTCACGCGCCGGCTGCAAACCGATCCCGAATTGAAGAACGTCGGGCTCGTCATTTTTGATGAGTTCCACGAACGCCATCTGCACGCCGACCTGGCGCTGGCACTCTGCCTCGACAGCCAGAAGGCATTGCGCGAGGACCTGAAAATTCTGGTGATGTCGGCCACGCTCGACGGCGCGGCGGTGTCGAAACTCCTGAACGACGCACCGATCGTCACGAGTCACGGCCGCCGGTATCCGGTGGACATCCGCTATCTGCCGCGCGATCCCGAAGGCCCGCTGGCGCAGACGGCGTGTGACGTCGTAATGGATGCGCTGGAAAAGCACGCAGGCGATGTGCTGGTGTTTCTCCCGGGCGCATGGGAAATCCGCCGCGCGCAGGAACTGCTGCAAGCCCGGCTCGGATCGCGCGCGGACGTGTTCCCGCTCTACGGCGATCTGCCGTGGGAGACGCAGGACCGCGCCATCCAGCCTTCGTCCGGCCGGCGCAAGATCGTGCTGGCGACACCCATCGCCGAGACCAGCCTGACCATCGAGGGCGTGCGCGTGGTGGTGGATGGCGGATTCGCGCGCGTGCCGCAGTTCGATGCGGGTTCAGGCCTGTCGCGCCTGACGACGGTGCGCATCTCACGCGCCTCCAGCGAGCAGCGCGCCGGACGCGCGGGCCGGCTCGCGCCCGGCGTGTGTTACCGGCTCTGGAGCGAGACCACGCAGCGCGGCCTGGTGCCGCGGTCGTTGCCGGAAATCCGCGGCGCCGACCTGGCGCCGCTGGCGCTGGAACTGTCCGCGTGGGGCGTGCGCGATGCAGGCACGCTCAGTTGGCTCGATGCGCCGCCCGAGGCCGCGATGAATCAGGCGCGCGAGTTGCTGGCCGAACTCGACGCGGTAGACACCGCAGGGCGCATTACCGAAACCGGACGCGCCATGGCGCGCCTGCCGCTGCATCCGCGCCTGTCGCACATGTTGTTTGCCGCGGAAAAGCTCGGCCTCGGATCGCTGGCCTGCGATGTCGCGGCGCTGCTTTCGGAGCGCGATATCCTGACGGGTGAAGCGCGCCGCTCCGCGGATTTCACGCAACGTGTCGAGGCACTGCATGCCTTTCGCCAGCATGGCCGAGCGGGCGCGCCATCGCATCAGGCCGATGCCAATGCCTGCGCGCGCGTCAATCAGGCGGCGCAACAATTTCAGCGCCTGCTCGCTTCTGCGAGCAGTATGCAAAAAAAATCCCCTCTCCCCCACGGACGTGGGGGAGAGGGAGAGGGAGAGGGCGAGGGGGTAGGCTTGTTGCTCGCGCTGGCTTATCCCGATCGCGTGGCGCTGGCGCGCGCAGCAGGCGATACACGCTATTTGCTGGCCTCCGGCCGCGGCGCGCGCCTGCCGGAGTCCGAGATACGCCTGCGCCAGCCCTGCATCGTCGCGGCCAATATTAGCGCGGGCGATGCACAGGGACGTGCAAGTGTCGGTCGCTCTCAGCTTCCTGCTTCTCGCGACATTCGTACGTCCCTGTACAGCACGGGGGGCAGGATGCCGGGAGCGACCGAAACGGAAGGCCTGATTTATTCCGCCGCGCCGCTGGAGTTGGACGCACTGCGTGAACATCTTGCAACGCATATCCAGACACAGGACGTGGTGCGCTGGGACTCGCCGCAGCAGATCGTGATTGCGCGGCGCGAGGAGCGTTTCGGCGCGCTGGTGCTCGAGGGCAAGCCGTTAACCCAAGCCGACCCGGAAAAAATCCGCGTGGCCATGCTCGAAGGAATCCGCCGGCTCGGTATCGAGGCACTGCCGTGGACGCGCGCGGCGCGTGAGTGGCAGACGCGGGTGTTGTCATTGCGGCAGTGGCTGCCGCAGGAAAACTGGCCGGATGTTTCGGACGCGGCGTTGCGGGAGACACTGGAAGAATGGCTCGGGCCTTATCTCGACGGCATGTCGCGTCGTGATCACTTGGCGCGGCTCGATCTGCTGGCAATCCTTAAAGCACGTCTGGATTGGGACATGGGCCGGCGGCTCGAGGAGGGCGCGCCGACGCATCTTGAGGTACCGAGCGGTTCGCACGTGCGGCTTGAATATATTCCGGGCGAGTCGCCGGTGCTCAAGGTGAAACTTCAGGAAATGTTCGGCCTGGCGGACACGCCGCGCGTGGCCTGGGGCAAGGTGCCGGTGACGCTGCACCTGCTCTCGCCGGCGCAGCGGCCGATCCAGGTTACGCAGGACCTGCGTGGTTTCTGGGAGCGGACCTATCCGGAGGTCAAGAAGGAATTAAAAGGGAAATATCCGAAACATCCCTGGCCTGACGATCCGTGGAGCGCTACCCCGACGCGGCGCGCCAAGAAGCGGCGTTCATGACAGTCATATCGAAGCGTACGCTGCTTTCGATAATCGAGCTCGGGGGTTATCCCGATTTCAAGCCGCTTTACCGCCAGGCGGGCTATGAAGTGGAATCGGTCGCCTCGGTGCGCAAGGCGCTGGGCCTGTTGAAAAAACTCAGCCCCGACGTCATCGTCGCCGAGTTCAATTTCCAGTCGGATTTCCGCGACCGTACCAGCAGCCTGGAATCGCTGCTGGCCGTGGTGCAACGCTCGCCGGAAACCAGGGTGATTGTCTTCTACGAAAAGGATCACGCGCACCAGCTCGCCAGGCTCCAGGCGCAGTTCCCCATCCATGCCGCGCTTGCCTATCCTATTGACCCGGTAACGCTTCTCGACCAGCTGTGTGAGTGATTGCGCGTGACCTGCCGGCAGTCGGTTACATGGAAAAACTAATGTCGATTGATTCGATTTATTCCGCTCAATCCATGTAGAGCTGCGCAACGCGCTTCTGCATATCTGGTATGCTGGTAAATGGGTGTACTTTAGGATCTCGCAAGAACAGCCAATTGTGAACGCTGAGTGCATCAAATATGAGCTTGAACTCCTCAAGCAGGCGCGGATAGCTTGGCCGGGTCTTTTGAGCGGACGCTGATGCCAGGATCGCATCAAATATCTCTTTAGTACTTCTCTTACCGTCAAGATATTTGAAAATAGCTTCGGCGTGCGGTGTTTTTACAAATGATAAGCGTTTCTGGGTCTGTTCATTAAAAATACTCACCCGCTCCGTGGATTTGCAAACAACCTCATACAGCGAGAGATAGCTCTCTCGGTTGGAAAGAATGTCCAAGAATGGAATATAGTCTAAATTCTCAAGCTTGGGAAAAGTGGGTATTGATTTTGCCGCGTAGAAAACGTGTTTCGCTATCATTCCATGCAGCAGTTCGGCGACAGCCTGCTGGGATCGAGCATCGAGATGCCTTATCACGTCGAGTGTGCCACTGTCCTTGAGGTAGGAACTGGGGTCGTACAATCGCATGCCCTCCGGATCATTCTGAGGGAACAGTTGAATGGTTTGAAGGCCGGCCTTTTCGACAAAATCATATAGCTGATGTATCGTGTAAGCTCTGTCCTGGGAATGCAGGAACAGATCGTAGATCTCGAAATCATCCGAGATGGTCGGGGCTTTCATAATGGGGTTGTAGTGCGCGGAAATTCTGAGCCAGTTCGTGCTGGGCAACTGTTTTAACACCGATCGACATATTGCGAGTTTTTTATGCTTATCTGGCTCGCCTCTAGTCATGATGCGCATGAGTTCTTGTATCTGGTAAACGGCGGTTCGCCCGTATTGCGCATAGACCATAATCCCGATGGCGCCGTTATCTTTCAGAGCATTCGATAAAATTGCAAGTCCAGCATCGGGATCGGCGAGATGATGAAGCACCCCGGAACAGTTGATATAGTCGAAAACGCCGAGATCCAGGCTGGGAATATCGAGCAGTGACGCTTGAATCCACTTTATGTTGTTCAAATGACGCACTGCCGCGCGTTGTTTGGCAATCTCCATCGACGCGGCGCTAATATCGATATACACGATCTCGGCATTGGTATCGCGCAACTGCTCGGCCAGGAATATAGTCGCATCGCCCGTTCCGCCGCCGGCACTCAGCGCCCGGAAATCCTTTGTAAAGTCCCGTTTCCCGGAGAAGCAATAGTAGTTTATGCAATCGAGGCACTCAATCGTGGTGGGGTAAAGACGCTTTTTCTCATCATCTGGATTGCGCAGCGGATAAGGAAAATTCTCATATTGCTCCCTTACTTGAGGAAGATAAGGCGTATGCTCCATAACATTCATCTCCGGGTTAGCATTGTTATGTCGATCTAGATTTCTTTACGCCGGTTTCGGATTTCAGGTATGCCGGGCAGTGGATGGAAACGAGCAAAGCATATTCAGTAAGACCGCCCAACCGCAATAGACGGGCGGAAACCGTTCCTCAAGGACGTTGCGGGGAGGCCGACACCGGTGATATTGCACCGGACACGGTGGCGCGGGCGCGCACGGCGTCGATGACCTTGGGCAGATAGCGGTTCATCGCGAGCCTCACGAGCCAGGCGGGCAGGGCGCCGCCGGGGTCGAAGTGCAGCGAATAGATCGCGTCGGTGGCCGCGCCCCCGGCAACCGGCGTCAGTTCCCAGTAACCCGTGAACGCGGCCGGGTTAATTCCTGCTTCGTCCGGCGCGGGCCGGTTTGTGTCCGGGGCCAGGCGCCATTCGACGCGCCAGCGTTCCCGCGGGGAGGGCGTGACGCTGTCACGGCTCTCGATAACGTAGTAGCGGTCGGCCACCGGTCCGGGAAAGCGCAGATGCTGAGATACCCGGCGCAGCCCGTCTTCACGATGCAGCACCCGGCTGTAGGCGACGTACGGCACGAATTCAGCGAAGTGGTCGTAGTCCGTGATCACCGCGAACAGGCGCGCCGGCGGGACCTCGATACGTACATGCGCCAGGGCGGCGGGCACGGCGGCGCCCGGCACGGCGCGGTTATAGAGCTGTAGGTCGTCCCGCTCCGACACTGGTTGCCAGCCGGTCTTCAGGATGGGGTCATCATAAGCCGCTGCCGGCGTGGGTGTTTCCGCGGCGGCCACCCCGGTCCCGAGAAGCGCCAGGAACAAGAGCGCGAGGCGTATGTCGAAGTAACCACGACGCCGATTACCGGCGGAAAAACCGCAAGGAGGCTTCATGGGCCGACTCCACAACTGTGTCGTTGTCAAGAATTGTTCCCTTGAATCGCAGATTCCCGATCCTTCGCGCCCCCTCACCCCATCCCTCTCCCGCGAGGGGAGAGGGGGAGTCGGTTCGCTGACGCGGTTCATAGGTAGGGATAATAAGTCAGAACGCGGGTCGCGTTGCAATAAATTTCCGGCCATTTTCGCCTGGGTGTTGCTGGTTTCGGTTCCGCTCGCGGCGCGCGCCGCGGACGCCGACGCCCAACAGGTCACGGTCCATCTCGGCGATTACCGCTTCCAACCCGAAACTATCGAGGTCGTCGCCGGCCGTCCGGTCGAACTCACGCTCGTCAACGACGACAAGATCACGCCGCATAACTTCACGCTCAAGGAACCGGCCGCCGGCCTCGATCTCAGCGCGAATGTCTCGGGCGGCCAATCCGCCACCCTGCGCTTCACGCCGCAGACCGCCGGAACCTATCCGTTGTACTGCAACAAAAAGCTTCCGTTCATGAAGAGCCACCGCGAGCGCGGAATGGAAGCCAAGCTCGTAGTCAAGCCCGCTTCCTGATCGCAGGCAGATCGCCCATGCGGGTGCTGCTGGTATCGGCCAACCGCGAGCGGATTCCGGATCCGATCTTTCCCCTCGGCCTCGCTTACGTCGCCGCGGCCGCGCGCCGGGCGGGCCACAGCATCGCCGTGACCGATCTGTGCTTCGGGCGGCGCCCGCTCTACGACCTGCGCCGCCGCGTGAACGAATTTAAACCCGATGTCATCGGCCTTTCGATACGCAACGTGGACAACGCCGCCTATCCGCTCACCGTGGATTATCTCGACCGGCATCGGGAGGTCGTGGACAGCGTGCGCGCGGTCACGCGCGCGCCGGTCGTGCTCGGCGGATCGGCGTTTTCGATTCTGCCGGTGCCGTATATGCAGGCGCTCGACGGCGACTGGGGCATTGCCGGTGAAGGCGAGCAGGCATTCGTGCAACTGCTGGCCGCGCTCGCGCGCGGAACCGACCCCGCCGGCCTGCCCGGTGTGGTGTCGCGTAACGAGAGCGATGCAAGCGCATCAACCATGGTGCCGGTGCAGCGACCGGCCGACTGGGCGACGGGACTGCGTCCGGCGCGCGATCTCTTCGATTACCCGCGTTACGTGCGCCGCGGCGGCATGGGCAACGTCCAGACCAAGCGCGGCTGCGTGTTCAAGTGCAGCTACTGCACCTATCCGCTGCTGGAAGGAAACCGTTTCCGCGCGCGCGAGGCCGGCGACGTGGTGGACGAGGTCGAGGCGCTGATGAAGGATTACGGCCGGCATGCCGTGTTCTTCGTGGATTCCATTCTGAATTTCCCCCAGGACCACGTGGAAAATCTGTGCCAGGAAATCCTGCGCCGCCGGCTGCGGTTGCGCTGGAGCTGTTACGCCACGCCCGTCAAGCTCGGCCGTGAGCAGGCGAGCCTCATGGCGCGCGCCGGCTGCGACGGCCTTGAACTTGGCAGCGACGCGGTGGAGGACGGCCAGCTCGGGCGTCTCGGCAAGTCGTTCGACGCCGAAACCGTGGCGCGCGCCAACGCGCATTGTCTGAAGGCCGGGCTGCGCGTCTGCCATACGCTGATCTTCGGCGCGCCGGGCGAGACCGAGGCCAGCGTGCGCGCCAGTTGCGAGGCGCTGCGCGCCATGCGGCCCACGGCCGTGGTCGCCATGGCCGGCGTGCGGCTCTACCCCGGCACGCCGCTCACCCTGCGGCTGGCGGCCGAGGGCAGGATTCTTCCCGGCGAGGTCGGGCTCCAGCCGTTTTTCTACGTCGAGCCGGCGGTGCGCGATTTCCTGCCCGGCTATCTACAGCGTCAGGCGCTCGCGGCGGGCAACTGGGTGTTGCCGGGTTTGAGTCCGCCGTTGCTGCCCACCAGTCAGCGCCTGTTGCGCGCCCTGGGAATCTCGGGTCCGTTGTGGCGACTGTTGCGGTTTTCCGCGATGCGCGCCGCCAGCCGCACCAAGTTCCGGCGCCCCAACACCAGTTGGGGCATCCCTAACCTAAGGAGGAAAGTCCTATGAAAGCATCCCACATCGAAACAAACGAATACCGCCAATCCATGGGTCAACTGCTCATGCTTTACACGCAGGTTGATCGCCTCATCATGGAAATCTGCGCCGAGCGCCTGGCGCAGGCGCCCGACGAGGACGCGGAGCTGTCGCTGGCCAAGCAGGTCGGCGACGAGAGCCGTCACGTTTCCATCCAGCGCCAATGGATGCGTGAATTCGGAACCCAGCCCACTGCCGTCATCACGCCCGAACAGGAGCAAATGATCCGCGCGCATTTCCGCACGCTGCCGTGGATGGATTTCCTCGCCGACCTATATATATGTGTGGAAGCGCTGGGCAGCGAGGCGGTGGAGCGCATCGTGCCGCTCGCCGATCCCGGCACGCGCGAATCGCTGCGCGTCCCGCTCACCGATGAAATCGATCACGTCGCCTTCGGCGTCTCGCGGCTCAAGCAGGAGCTGGCGGGCCTTTCAGAAACCGAGCGCAAGGTCTTTCTGGAGCGCCTGCCCGCTCGCATTGAATCGCTGACCAATGCCTTCCACGGGTTCGGCTTTTCCGTACGCGACATGTTCGAGGCTGTCAGCGCGGACTACGACCGGCTGTGCCGGATGCTGGAAGAGCGCCAGAAGGAGCTGATCGCGGACCTCGCCACTGTTCCTCAGAATTGGGGTCAGATCACAGTTTCCGCTAATATAAGCAACTATTGTGATCTGACCCCGGTTTCCGAGAGTCTTGGAGCCAAAAAATGTAACCGAGTGAAATAACATAGATACAGAGACTGTACGACAACGATATGCAGCATTATGTCTCATTATAAAATGACATTTAAGTCATTTACTTCTAGCTAGGCCTAACAGGAGCATGCACATGCCTCAGTTCAGACTGCCCGCCCTTCTTGTAATTGTGCTCCTCGCTTCAAATGGATATGCCGCAGATGTCGATGTGAATGTCCACAGCCATCAACTGACTACGCCGCCTCCTGGCGCAAGATTCGAAGTCCTTCAGTCTACTCTCGCTGCCCGTTGGACATTTCGCCTCGACCGATACACTGGCCGGATATGGCAGTTAGTCAAGACTACTGACGACGAAAATACTTGGGAAGAAATGAGAGTCTTCGAGCGTTCGCAGATTCAGTCCCCAACAAGGCCAAGGTTTCAGCTCTTCACGTCGGGTCTTGCTGCGCGTCACACATTCCTTCTTGACGGTGACACTGGACGAACGTGGGTCGTGGTGACCGGCAAGAGCAAAGACAAAGACGGCAATGAGGTCGAGCACCACGCATGGCAACCATTCGCGGACAAGTGACAGTGAGGTTTAACCCCTCCGTCCCCTATAAGCTCATAAGCTCGAAAACTGGAAAATGAATTCAGGAATATTCCTGGAAGTTAAATAAGAAAAAAGGCCTTACGATGACAATTACACAATCAATATTTGTTGTGTTTTTCGCAATTTTTTGGGGAGCTATTTTCAATGTACAGGGGCGATGGAAGATGTTTCAGCCAATACTGCCATTCGGGTCAGATCACAGTTTCCGCTAATATAAGCAACTATTGTGATCGGACCCCGGTTTCCGTCTGGTAGCGCGCTCAGTCTTGC